>NZ_CP150168.1:170000-483066 GCF_037963785.1 Streptococcus sp. FSL W8-0197
TTGGGAAGAATCCATGCATGGTATCTATCCAGAGAATGTAGGTGTTAATACTAGACTATTTAAAGATGAGGATGATTTTTTTGACTATCTAAATCATTCTGCGATTTTTACTTCGGAGCGTGATGGGCAGACCTATTATTTTTATCCGATTCAGGCTAGGGACTATTTGGCTACACCTGAAATCCAAGCATTTACCCTTAATGGGGATGAGGTGTTAATTCATCCTCAGGAGGAAGATTTCCAAACTCATCGTAGTTACCAGTACCAAGACTTAACGACTCGAGGAACAGTTGAGTTTCGCAGTGTTTGTACTCAGCCGCTTGATAGGACCTTTGCTTCTGCTGCCTTTCATTTGGGCTTGTTGGTTCATTTAGACAAGCTTGAAGCTTACTTGCGAACTGCTTCATTTTTTACCACAGCTGGTCGTGATTATAAGTCATTGAGGCGACAATTTTCTAAGAAAAGGCTCGCAGATGAGGAAGAAACTGCAATTGTCGAGTTTTCAAAAGTCTTACTCCTTCTAGCTGAGGAAGGTTTGGAGAAAAGAGATAAGCAAGAAATGATTTATTTAGAGCCTTTGAAGAAAGAATTGGGATTATAATTTCTCTTATAAAGGGAGAATTTTCTGAAAAATCATGATATAATGGAATGGACTATAGATAAAGGATAGAGATTATGACATTAGTTTATCAATCAACGCGTGATGCGAATAATAGAGTAACTGCTAGCCAAGCTATTTTGCAAGGTTTGGCGACGGATGGTGGTCTGTTTACACCACTTACTTATCCAAAGGTGGATTTGGACTTTGACACATTAAAAGATGCTTCTTACCAAGAAGTGGCTAAATTAGTTTTATCAGCATTTTTAGATGACTTTACGGCTGAGGAGTTGGACTACTGTATCAACAATGCCTACGATAGCAAGTTTGATACTCCAGCTATTGCGCCATTGGTGAAATTGGATGGGCAATACAACTTGGAATTGTTCCATGGTTCAACGATTGCCTTTAAAGATATGGCCTTGTCTATCTTGCCATACTTTATGACGACAGCCGCTAAAAAGCATGGTTTAGAGAACAAAATCGTCATTTTGACAGCGACATCTGGTGATACTGGAAAAGCTGCTATGGCGGGGTTTGCCGATGTGCCTGGTACTGAGATTATCGTCTTTTATCCAAAGGATGGTGTCAGCAAGGTCCAAGAGTTGCAAATGACCACTCAGACTGGCGACAATACTCATGTTATCGCCATTGATGGAAACTTTGATGATGCACAAACAAATGTGAAACATATGTTTAACGATGTAGCTCTTCGTGAAAAGTTGGCTGCCAATAAACTGCAATTTTCATCAGCTAACTCTATGAACATTGGTCGTTTGGTACCACAGATTGTTTATTATGTTTATGCCTACGCTCAGTTGGTCAAGTCTGGTGAGATTGTAGCTGGTGAAAAGGTCAACTTCACAGTACCAACAGGAAACTTTGGAAATATTTTGGCTGCCTTTTATGCTAAACAAATCGGTCTTCCAGTTGGCAAATTGATCTGTGCTTCAAATGACAATAATGTTTTAACTGACTTCTTTAAAACTCGTGTTTACGACAAGAAACGTGAGTTTAAGGTGACGACTAGCCCATCTATGGATATCTTAGTATCTTCAAACTTAGAGCGTTTGATTTTCCATCTTTTGGGGAATGATGCGGTTAAGACAGCTGAACTCATGAACGCCTTGAACACGCAAGGACAATATGAATTGACAGACTTTGATGCAGCGATTCTGGAACTCTTTGCAGCTGAATATGCGACGGAGGAAGAAACTGCGGCAGAAATTAAACGTGTTTATCAAACAGATGCCTACATCGAGGACCCACACACGGCGGTTGCCTCAGCAGTGTATAGAAAATACCAAGCAGCTACTGGTGATGTAACCAAGACAGTGATTGCTTCAACAGCTAGTCCATACAAGTTCCCAGTGGTTGCCGTAGAAGCGGTAACAGGAAAAGCAGGCTTGACTGACTTTGAAGCCTTGGCTCAATTACATGACATTTCAGGAGTGGCAGTGCCACCAACGGTTGATGGCCTTGAAACGGATCCAGTTCGTCATAAAACAACAGTGGCAGCTGCTGACATGCAAGCAGCGGTGGAGGCTTATCTAGGACTTTAAGACAGAGGGAGTAAACTCGGTTGGGAAACCAACTGAGTTTCTTTTCATCAGGAGGAAGGATTGTTTAAGAAAAATAAAGACATTCTTAATATTGCATTGCCAGCTATGGGTGAAAACTTTTTGCAGATGCTCATGGGAATGGTGGACAGTTACTTGGTCGCTCACTTGGGACTGATAGCTATTTCGGGTGTTTCAGTGGCTGGCAATATTATCACGATTTACCAGGCGATTTTTATCGCTCTGGGAGCTGCTATTTCCAGCGTTATTTCAAAAAGTTTGGGGCAGAAAGATCAGTCCAAGTTGGCTTATCACGTGACAGAGGCTCTCAAGATAACCCTATTGCTGAGTGCACTTTTAGGCGCCTTATCGCTCTTCGCTGGGCAAGAGATGATAGGGATCTTGGGAACTGAGCAGGATGTGGCCGAGAGTGGTGGACTCTACCTATCTTTGGTAGGCGGATCGATTGTTCTCTTGGGCTTGATGACTAGTCTAGGGGCCTTGATTCGCGCAACGCATAATCCGCGTCTGCCTCTCTATGTTAGTCTTTTATCCAATGCCTTGAATATTATTTTTTCAAGTCTAGCTATTTTTGTCCTTGATATGGGCATAGCGGGTGTTGCTTGGGGGACTATCTTGTCTCGCTTAGTCGGTCTTGTGATTTTGTGGTCGCAATTAAAGCTGCCTTTTGAGAAACCGACTTTTGGACTCGATAAAGACTTACTGACCTTGGCATTGCCAGCAGCAGGAGAACGTCTCATGATGCGGGCTGGAGATGTAGTGATTATTGCCTTGGTTGTTTCTTTTGGGACGGAGGCAGTAGCGGGGAATGCAGTTGGAGAAGTCTTGACCCAGTTTAACTACATGCCTGTCTTTGGTGTCGCTACGGCAACGGTCATGCAGGTGGCTCGAGCAGTTGGAGAGGATAACTGGGAAAGAGTAGACGAGGTAAGCAAGCAAACCTTTTGGCTTTCTCTGCTTCTCATGTTGCCCTTAACTCTCAGTATCTATGCCTTGGGGACACCATTGACTCATCTCTATACGACGGACCCTATAGCAGTTGAAGCGAGCGTTTTGGTGGCACTGTTCTCTCTACTAGGAACTCCCATGGCGACAGGGACAGTTATATATACGGCAGTGTGGCAGGGATTGGGAAATGCTCGCCTCCCCTTTTATGCGACAAGTATTGGGATGTGGTGTATCCGTATAGGGACAGCCTATCTTATGGGTATTGTTCTTGGTTGGGGCTTGCCTGGTATTTGGGCAGGGACTCTCTTGGATAATGGTTTCCGTTGGTTATTTCTACGTTACCGTTACCAGCGTTATATGAGCTTGAAAGGATAGGAGATGCAAAAAATAGCCTTTATTTGGGATTTAGACGGGACTTTATTGGACTCTTACGAAGCGATTTTGTCAGGGATTGAGGAGACCTTTGCTCAATTTTCTATTCCTTATGATAAGGAAAAAGTGAGAGAGTTTATCCTCAGGTACTCTGTGCAGGATTTGCTGGAGCAGGTAGCAGAAGAGAGAAATCTGGATGCGGAAGTACTCAATCAGGTGCGTGCCCAGAGTCTGGCTGAGAAGAATACTCAGGTAGTTTTGATGCCAGGTGTGCGTGAAGTGCTAGCTTGGGCAGACCAAGCAGGGATTCAGCAGTTTGTCTATACTCATAAGGGGGACAATGCTTTTGCCATTCTCAGAGACTTGGGGTTGGAATCCTATTTCAAAGAGATTTTAACCAGTCAGAGTGGCTTTGCGCGCAAGCCCAGTCCAGAAGCGGCGACCTATCTGCTAGACAAGTATGAGTTGGATTCTGAGAACACCTACTATATAGGAGACCGAACTTTGGATGTGGAATTTGCCCAGAATAGTGGCCTTCAAAGCATCAACTTTTTAGAGTCTTCTTATGAAGGGAATCAGAGGATTCAAGCACTGGCAGATGTTCCTCATATTTTTGAGGATTGGGGACGAGAAGATTGTGTCAGTTTTGTGACAGAAACCTAACAAACTATTTCAAGTAATCGAGTTTGTTACAAGGAATAGACAGTTCTGTTAAATAGGCCCGAGAGGGCTTTTTTTCTGCTTTTTTGTGTTATGATAGACAGGTACTCATTTGAAAGGAATATGAACGAATGAAGAAAAGAATTATTTTAGCCTCAACAGTAGCCTTGTCTCTTGCTCCCGCATTAGGAGCTAAAGCTCAAGAAATCTCTTGGACAGCACGTAGCGTTGAGCAAATCCAAAATGACGTGACGAAAAACGAAAACAAAAACAGCTATACAGTTCAGTATGGTGATACCCTGAGCACGATTGCAGAAGCTTTGGGAGTAGATGTGACGGTCCTTGCTAATTTGAATAAAATTACCAATATGGACTTGATTTTCCCAGATACTGTCCTCACTACAACTGTCAATGAGGAAGAAGAGGTAACGGAAGTTGAAATCCAAGCTCCTCAATCAGATGCTAGTGAAGAAGTGACGACTGCGACAGCTGATTTGACGACGAATCAAGTGACAGTTGATGAACAAACAGTTCAAGTAGAAGATCTTTCTCAACCAATTGAGGAAGCTCCAACTGCAACAGAGACTGAAAAACCAGCAGAAGTAGCGCCAAGTTCAGAAGTTTCTGAGACAGCGACAGTTGCTGAAGAGACACTATCTACAGAAACACCTGTAGCTGAAGAAACAGCTGAAACGACTCTAGCGGAAGCACCAGTAGCAGAAACAACTCGCCCAGTTGAAGAAGCTCCACAAGTGGCGATTCCAGCTACCGAAGAAACGGCAGCAACAACTCCAGCAGAAGCCCCAGTAGCAGCTGCTCCAGCAACTGAAACGCCTGCTGATACAACAGGAACAAGTGCAACAGAAGAAACAGCAGCATCAACAGCAACTTCTGACACTGCAACTTCGACTTATCAAGCAGAGCAAAGCCAAACTCCTTCAAGAACTTATTCAGCTCCAGCGGCTCCTGACTATGCAGGACTTGCTGTAGCTAAGTCTGAGAATGCAGGTCTTCAACCACAAACAGCAGCCTTTAAAGAAGAAGTAGCCAACTTGTTTGGGATTACATCCTTTAGTGGCTACCGTCCTGGTGACAGTGGGGACCATGGTAAAGGTTTGGCCATCGACTTCATGGTTCCAGTGAGTTCAGCACTCGGGGATCAAATTGCAGAATATGCAGTCAAAAATATGGCTAGCCGTGGTATCAACTACATCATCTGGAAACAACGTTTCTACGCTCCATATGATAGTAAATATGGACCAGCCTACACGTGGAATCCAATGCCAGACCGTGGCAGCGTAACCGAAAACCACTATGATCACGTTCACGTATCAATGAACTAATCACTAAAATGGAAGTTGGAAACTGATTAAGTTCCCGCTTCTTTTTTGTGTGTCATTCCTTCAGGGTAGACAAGAAGATTATTCTAAAGCAAGGTGGGCCTGCTATTTTGACTCTGCTGAGTATGTTGCTTTTGAAATAAGAAAACCAGCGTCCTGAACGACGCTGGTTTTTGTATGCTCTTATCCATTTCGACGTTTACGGGCTAGTAAGGCTCTGTAAAAGAAGATATGATTGTTTTGGATATAGGGAAGGAGTGAAAAACTAGCAATTCCAAAAGTAATCCAATTGAGGAAGTACCAAGGAAGTAGTTGTAAATCGAGGACAAAGCGCTGGAATTTGTAACCTTTCATCAAGAAACGGCTGGTTCTCAGGATTTGGCTTGGTTTAGCCTGTCCTAAATCCAGAGTGTCGCAGAGGAGGAATTCTACCTGCGAGTAGGCGTAATGTTGCGGAACGTAGAGGATGTTCCCTACAATCATCAAGATGAGGCTCGCGAAAAAGTAGAGGCCAAAGGTCATAAGGAATTGCTCGGTTTCAAGGGATGAGAGGTTTAATTTTGGAAATTCAGGATGTAGGGCGACAAATCTCCGAGCTAAGAGATTGCTATAAAAGAGAAAATAAACGCCTACTAAGTTTGGGATGCTCCATAAAAAGAGGTAGAAACTTTTGAGGAGCAGAGTGAGGAAGGTTTGCGAGAAGCGCTCTTCAGCAAAGAGGGCCAGGCTTGATTTTACTGAGAGTTCCGTATCAGGATCCTTGAGGAGTCGGAGTGTCGCAAAGGCAGCACCTGCTAGAAAAATCGTGCTCATAAAAGAAACCACTAATGGGAAGAGATAGACTTGGAGTACTTGTGCCAGCATGCTGAAAAAGGATTGCTCTAAAACACTTTCTTGGAGACGAGCCAAGGGGTTGAGAAAGCCTGATAAGATGACCAGTATGCTAGGTAAGAGATAGACGAGAAAGAGACGGGGATTTTCAGCCTGAAATTGCCTAGCCTGCAGACGAATAGTTTTTAAATCAATTTTTGGGTATTTCATTCTCTCATTATACCATAGTTCGTGACAGTTCCAGCTTTTTTTGATAAAATCATACAGTATGCCTTTGGGCGCAAAGTATGAACTGGGACTGTTTTTCCCAGCTTCGGAGGTAAAAAATGTCAGATTCACCAATCAAATACCGTTTGATTAAGAAAGAGAAACACACAGGAGCTCGTCTGGGAGAAATCATCACGCCGCACGGTACCTTCCCGACACCTATGTTTATGCCAGTTGGGACCCAAGCCACGGTCAAGACTCAATCACCAGAGGAGTTGAAGGAGATGGGTTCAGGGATTATCCTGTCAAACACCTATCACTTGTGGCTCCGTCCAGGAGACGAACTCATCGCACGCGCAGGCGGTCTCCACAAGTTCATGAACTGGGATCAGCCCATCTTGACGGATAGTGGTGGTTTTCAGGTTTATTCTCTAGCGGATAGTCGAAATATCACAGAAGAAGGAGTAACCTTTAAAAACCATCTCAATGGTTCCAAGATGTTCCTATCGCCAGAAAAGGCCATCTCTATCCAGAACAATCTGGGCTCAGACATCATGATGTCCTTTGACGAATGTCCTCAGTTTTACCAACCCTATGATTACGTTAAGAAATCAATCGAACGTACCAGTCGTTGGGCTGAGCGTGGTTTGAAGGCTCATCGTCGTCCGCATGACCAAGGTTTGTTTGGAATTGTACAGGGAGCGGGCTTTGAAGATCTTCGCCGTCAGTCAGCTCATGACCTTGTCAGCATGGATTTCCCAGGCTACTCTATCGGTGGTTTGGCAGTGGGAGAAACGCACGAAGAAATGAATGCAGTCTTGGACTTCACAACTCAACTGCTACCTGAAAACAAACCTCGCTATTTGATGGGTGTGGGAGCGCCAGATAGCTTGATTGATGGAGTTATTCGTGGTGTAGATATGTTTGACTGTGTCTTGCCAACTCGTATCGCTCGTAATGGGACTTGTATGACCAGCCAAGGTCGTTTGGTTGTCAAAAATGCCCAATTCGCTGAAGACTTTACGCCACTGGATCCTGAGTGTGATTGCTACACATGTAAGAACTACACACGCGCCTACCTTCGTCACCTGCTCAAGGCTGATGAAACCTTCGGTATCCGCTTGACTAGTTACCACAATCTCTACTTCTTGCTCAACCTGATGAAGCAGGTCCGCCAAGCCATCATGGATGATAATCTCTTGGAATTTCGTGAGTATTTTGTGGAAAAATATGGCTACAACAAGTCAGGACGCAATTTTTAAAGTGTAAAAATAGAATGCCAAAATCCTAAGTTTTCTCTTAGGATTTTTCCTATTTTTTTGATAGAATAGGGAGTATAATGGAATGGAAATTAGGTGGTGTTTTGCTTCCTAATTTAATGGAGAATAGACTCGTATGCGTATTAAATGGTTTTCCTTGATTAGAATTACAGGTTTACTTTTGGTACTTTTGTACCACTTCTTTCAAACAATCTTTCCTGGAGGATTCTTTGGGGTAGATGTCTTTTTCACTTTTTCAGGATTTTTGATCACCTCCCTCCTTTTAGAAGAATTTGGGAAGGCACGCCAGATTGATTTACTGGGCTTTTTTAAGAGACGGTTTTACCGCATCGTGCCACCTGTGGTGCTGATGATTTTGGTGACCATGCCTTTTACTTTCTTGGTTCGTCAAGACTATGTTGCTGGAATTGGTGGCCAGATAGCTGGAGTTCTCGGTTTTATGACTAACTTCTATGAAATGTTAACAGGGGGAAGTTATGAATCCCAGTTCATTCCGCATCTCTTTGTTCACAACTGGAGTCTAGCTGTTGAGGTTCACTACTATATCCTTTGGGGCTTAGCGGTTTGGTTCTTATCGAAACGTTCAAAATCTAGTAGTCAATTGAGAGGGATGGTCTTTCTCCTTTCTGCTGGAGCTTTTATCATTATCTTTTTCTCCATGTTTATTGGTAGTCTAATGGCTAGTTCCTATTCATCTGTCTACTTTTCAAGTTTGACCCATGTCTATCCTTTCTTTTTAGGAAGCATTTTGGCGACGGTTGTGGGTGTTCGTCAGACGAGCGATTTGGTAAAGCAATTTGATCGGACGTGGGATCTTCGTCAGAATCTACTGGTGTTTATTGCGGGACTTTTGGTGCTAGTGCTCTTGACTTTCTTTGTCAAGTTCACCTACCTGTTTGCGTACTTATTTGGCTTCTTGCTGGCAAGTTTAGCGGCAGCGACCATGATTTTTGCTGCGCGTGTCTTGCATGAGAAAACGCCTGAGATACAAGAACCTCGGATAATTACATTTTTAGCGGATACCAGCTACGCGGTTTATCTCTTCCACTGGCCTTTTTATATTATCTTTTCTCAGTTGATGGGTAATCTACCTGCTGTTATTCTGACGATCATCTTTTCTTATTTCTTTGCTATCCTATCCTTCTATATTATTGAGCCATTGATTGCCGGTAAATCCAATCCTTTAATACGGAAGATTAGTCGATTGCCTCATATTAAACCAATTAGTGCTGGTGCTGCTGGCATTCTTACCTTGATTACCTTGATTATCATAGCTGTGGCTCCTCAAGTTGGAGCTTTTGAGACAGACTTGATGGTCAATGGTTTCAAACAAGCCCAGACCAATATAGGACAAACAAAGACTCTTGCTGAACAAGCTGAACTGAGTCGTCTAGGAATTTCTGAGGGAACAAGCCTAATAGGAGATTCGGTAGCCTTGCGTGCCAATACAGCTTTACAAGAGGCACTTCCTGAAGCAAATATCAATGCCCAGGTTAGTCGAACGACCAAGCAAGCCAATGATATCATGCTCAATAACAGTCAGAACAAGGCGCTGCTAAAAACAGTTGTCATTGCAACGGGGGTCAACAATCCTGAAGGTTATAAGAATGATTTGGACAGCATCGTTAACAATCTACCGAAAGGACACCATCTGATACTGGTGACACCTTATGAGGGAGACAAGAGCAAGGACACTTATGCATCAGTGGAGCAGTATGCGGCTTATGCGAGAGAATTAGCTGAAAAGAATCCATATGTGAGCATCGCTGACTGGAATAAGGTCGCTAAGGAACACCCTGAAATCTGGGCTGGAACTGACCAAGTCCACTTTGGAAATGATAGCAACATGATTGAAGAAGGTGCTAAACTTTACGCAGAAACGATTGCATCTGCTGTCAAGGCTGCTCAAGAATTGCCTGTAAAATCAAAATAAGATCAAAGAGTTGGAGAAATCCAGCTCTTTTAAAATATCTCTAGAAAATAGGTCTATACCATTTACAAATGAAAAAGAAAGGTTTATAATGTAATTGACATAATAAATTCTAGAATCAATCTATCAAGGAGGTTATCATTATGCCTAATTATATTAAAGCGGATCAGTTTTTCTACCCACACGGAGTTCGTCGTGGCGGTTACTTGGAACTTGTGGATGGCAAGTTTGGCAAACATGTAGAACAGATTCCTGAAGGAGCTGAGGTGATTGACTATACAGGATACAGCATTGCCCCAGGACTTGTGGATACCCACATTCATGGATTTGGCGGTGTGGATGTCATGGATAATAACATCGAAGGAACACTTCATACCATGAGTGAAGGGCTCCTCAGCATGGGAGTAACGAGTTTCTTGCCAACGACCTTGACTTCCTCTTACGAGCAGTTGCTTGCAGTAACTGAAAATATCGGTGCTCGTTACCAGGAAGCAACTGGAGCGAAAATTCGTGGTATCTATTTTGAAGGTCCGTATTTCACAGAGAAATACAAGGGAGCTCAAAACCCTACCTACATGAAAGATCCTCGTATGGATGAGTTTCGTGCTTGGCAAAAAGCAGCAAATGGCTTGCTTAATAAAATTGCCCTTGCGCCAGAACGTGAAGGTGTAGAAGACTTTGTACGTACGGTTACGGGAGAAGGTGTGACGGTTGCTCTTGGACACTCCAATGCGACTTTTGACGAAGCTAAAAAGGCAGTAGATGCTGGAGCGAGTGTTTGGGTACATGCCTACAATGGGATGCGTGGTTTGACTCACCGTGAACTCGGTATGGTGGGAGCCATGTATCAATTACCTCATACCTATGCAGAGTTGATCTGTGACGGTCACCACGTGGATCCGAAAGCCTGCGAAATCCTTATCAAACAAAAAGGAACAGAAAATATTGCTCTTATCACAGACTGTATGACAGCGGGTGGATTGGAAGACGGCGACTACATGTTGGGAGAATTCCCAGTTGTCGTTGCAAATGGAACTGCTCGTCTCAAATCGACAGGTAACTTGGCGGGTTCTATTCTCAAACTCAAAGACGGTTTGAAGAATGTGGTTGACTGGAACATTGCCTCTCCACATGAAGCAGTCATGATGGCCAGCTTCAACCCAGCAAAATCTGTTCACATTGATGATGTTTGTGGACAAATCCGTGAAGGTTACGACGCTGACTTTATCGTGCTAGATAAAGATTTGGAATTGGTAGCTACCTATCTAGATGGTGTGAAACGTTATCAAGCCTAAGAAGATAAAAAATAGGGGTCAATAAAGGACTCCTATTTTTATTATCAGATGAAAATAATAGGATTAAAGAAATTGCTAATGGGGGAAACAAGCAAAATCCTTTCCTTGTTTTGAAAAATTCGTTATAATATACGGTACAAAGGAAGTAGTGAAAATGTATCGTGTTATAGAAATGTATGGGGACTTTGAGCCTTGGTGGTTCATGGAAGGTTGGGAAGAAGATGTCATCATGAGTCAACGGTTTGACAAGTACTATGATGCTCTAAAATATTATAAATCATGCTGGTTTGAGCTGGAAAAGAAGAATCCTCTTTATAAAAGTCGGAGTGATTTGATGACTATCTTTTGGGATCCTGCTGATAAACGCTGGTGTGATGAGTGCGATGAGTATTTGCAGCAGTACCATTCTTTGGCACTTTTACAGGATGAGCAAGTCATCCCCGATGAAAAGCTACGTCCAGGCTACGAAAAACAAACAGGTCAAGAAAAGCACCGTTCTTGCCGCATGAAATTGAGATAAAAAAGCAACTTTTAAAAGTTGTTTTTTTTTATTTTTTTGCGAATAGTTAGATAAGGAGGGCGGTATGGTACAAGAAATTGCACAGAAAATTATTGCTACTGCGAAAGAAAAGAAGGCTCAGGATATCTATTTTATTCCCAAGGAAAAATCCTATGAGCTTCACATGCGGGTTGGAGACGAGCGGTGTCTCGTTGACTCCTATGAGTTTGATGTTTTAGCTGCTGTGATTAGTCATTTTAAGTTTGTAGCGGGTATGAATGTAGGGGAGAAGAGACGTAGTCAGCTGGGCTCTTGCGACTATCAGCATGGGGAGAAGGTGTCTTCTCTTCGTTTGTCTACCGTAGGAGATTATCGGGGACATGAGAGTTTGGTTATTCGTTTGTTGCACGACGAAGAGCAGGACCTGCATTTCTGGTTTCAGGATATGAACGAACTGGGTGAACAGTACCGGCAACGGGGGCTCTATCTCTTTGCAGGTCCAGTTGGAAGTGGCAAGACGACTCTGATGCACGAATTAGCCAAGTCTCTGTTTATGGGGCAACAGGTTATGTCCATTGAAGATCCTGTCGAGATCAAGCAGGAAGACATGCTCCAGTTGCAGTTGAATGAGGCGATTGGCTTGACCTATGAAAATCTGATCAAACTGTCTCTCCGGCATCGTCCGGACCTCTTGATTATCGGTGAAATTCGTGATAGCGAGACGGCGCGTGCAGTGGTTAGAGCTAGTTTGACAGGGGCGACAGTCTTTTCAACCATTCATGCCAAGAGTATCCGAGGAGTTTATGAACGCCTTCTGGAGTTGGGTGTGACGGAGGAGGAACTAGCAGTTGTCCTGCAAGGCGTCTGCTACCAGAGATTAATTGGGGGAGGAGGAATCGTTGACTTTGCAAACAAAGACTTTCAAGAACACCAGCCAACTAGCTGGAATGAACAGATTGACCAGCTTCTTAAAGATGGACATATCACAAGTCTTCAGGCTGAAACGGAAAAAATTAGCTACAGCTAAGCAGAAGAAAATCATCACTTTGTTTAACAACCTCTTCTCCAGTGGCTTTCATTTGGTGGAAATTATTTCTTTCTTGGGAAGAAGTGCCCTGCTAGAAAAGGACTATGTGGCCCAGATGCACCAAGGCTTGGCTCAGGGGAAATCATTCTCAGAGATGATGGACAGCTTGGGCTTTTCAAGTGCTATTGTGACCCAATTATCTCTAGCTGAAGTGCATGGAAATCTCCACCTGAGTCTGGGAAAAATAGAAGAATATCTGGAAAATCTGGCCAAGGTCAAGAAGAAGTTAATCGAAGTGGCGACCTATCCCCTGATTTTGCTGGGATTTCTCCTGCTAATCATGCTGGGGCTCAGGAATTATTTGCTCCCTCAACTGGGCAGTAGCAATATCGCCACTCAAATCATCGGCAATCTGCCACAAATTTTTCTGGGGCTAGTGTTGGTTTGCTCTCTATCTTTACTTTTAGCCCTCACTTTCTACAAAAGAAGTTCCAAGATGCGGGTCTTTTCGATGTTAGCGCGGATTCCCTTCCTAGGAATCTTTGTCCAGACCTATCTGACAGCCTATTACGCGCGTGAATGGGGCAATATGATTTCGCAGGGGATGGAGCTGACGCAGATTTTTCAGATCATGCAGGAACAAGGCTCCCAGCTCTTTAAAGAAATCGGTCAAGATCTGGCTCAAGCCCTGCAAAATGGCCACGAATTTTCTCAAACCATAGCGACCTATCCTTTCTTTAAAAAGGAGTTGAGTCTCATCATCGAGTATGGAGAAGTCAAGTCCAAGCTGGGGAGTGAGTTGGAAATCTATGCTGAAAAAACTTGGGAAGTCTTTTTTACCCGAGTTAATCGTACCATGAATCTGGTACAGCCACTGGTTTTTATCTTTGTGGCCCTGATTATCGTTTTACTTTATGCGGCAATGCTTATGCCCATGTATCAAAATATGGAGGTAAATTTTTAAAATGAAAAAACTCATGACAAATTTAAAAAAAGCCAAGGTTAAAGCTTTCACTTTGGTAGAAATGTTAGTGGTTTTGCTTATCATCAGCGTTCTTCTCTTGCTCTTTGTTCCTAATTTGACCAAGCAAAAGGATGCCGTCGATGACAAAGGAAAAGCTGCTGTTGTCAAGGTCGTAGAAAGCCAGGCAGAGCTCTATAGTCTGGACAAGAATGAAGATGCTAGCCTAAGCAAATTACAAGCAGACGGTCGTATCACAGCTGAGCAAGCTAAAGCTTATAAAGACTACCATGCAAAACAAAAAACAAGTCAAACTGTTGCAGATTAAGGCCTTTACTATGCTGGAAAGTCTCTTAGTTTTGGGACTTGTGAGTATCCTTGCTTTGGGCTTGTCCGGTTCTGTTCAGTCCAGTTTTGCGGCGGTAGAGGAGCAGATTTTCTTTATGGAGTTTGAAGAACTCTATCGGGAAACGCAAAAACGCAGTGTTGCCAGTCAGCAAAAGACTAGTCTAAACTTAGATGGGCAGGCAATCAGCAATGGTAGTCAAAAGTTGACCGTTCCTAAAGGGATTCAGGCACCATCAGGACAAAGTATTATATTTGACCGATCTGGGGGCAATTCGTCCCTGGCTAAGGTTGAATTTCAGACTAGCAAAGGAGCGATTCGCTATCAATTATATCTAGGAAATGGAAAAATTAAACGCATTAAGGAAACTAAAAATTAAGGCAGTGATCTTACTAGAAGCAGTAGTAGCGCTAGCCATATTTGCCAGTATTGCAACCCTCCTCTTGGGACAAATCCAGAAAAATAGGCAGGAAGAGGCAGAAATCTTGCAAAAGGAAGAAGTCTTGCGTGTAGCGAAGATGGCTCTGCAGACAGGTCAAAATCAGGTAAACATAAACGGAGTGGAGATTCAGGTGTTTTCTAGTGAAAAGGGATTGGAGGTCTACCATGGTTCAGAGAAGTTGCTGGATCTTAAAGAGCAGTAAGGTAAGAGCGTTCACTCTTTTAGAATCTCTGATTGCTCTTATCGTCATTAGCGGAGGCTTGCTCCTTTTTCAAGCTATGAGTCAGCTCCTCATTTCAGAAGTTCGTTACCAGCAGCAAAGCGAGCAAAAGGAGTGGCTCTTGTTTGTGGATCAGCTGGAGGTAGAGTTAGAGCGTTCGCAGTTTGAAAAGGTAGAAGGCAATCGCCTCTACATGAAACAGGATGGTAAGGATATCTCTATAGGGAAGTCTAAATCGGATGATTTTCGAAAAACGGATACCAGCGGACGGGGGTATCAGCCGATGGTTTATGGACTCAAATCAGCACAGATTACAGAGGAAAACCAATTGGTTCGCTTTCGCTTCCAATTTCAAAAGGGCTTAGAAAGGGAGTTCATCTATCGTGTGGAAAAAGCAAAAAGTTAAGGCAGGCGTTCTTTTATATGCAGTCACCATGGCAGCTATCTTTAGTCTGTTGTTGCAGTTTTATTTGAATCGGCAAGTCGCCCATCACAAAGACTTTGCCCTAAACAAAGAAAAGCTGGCAGCTTTTGCCATGGCCAAGCGCAGTAAAGATAAGGTTGAGCAAGAAAGTGGGGAACGAGTCTTCAACTTAGGAAAAGTCAGGTATCAAAATACGAAAACAGGTTTTACAACAAGTGTTCGTATGAATAAGGGCAACTATGAATTTCTCTTTCCTCCGATGAAAATCCAAGAAAAGAAAACGGATAAAAAGGAAGAGGTAGCGACTGATTCAAGCAATCAAGCAGGGAAGAAAAAATCAGAAGAAAAGCCTGAAAAGAAAGACAAATCCTAGTCAATTCAACTTCTTTGTGCTAAACTAAAAGCATGAAACATGATTTTAATCACAAAGCAGAAACTTTTGATTCGCCCAAAAATATCTTTCTTGCAAATTTGGTTTGTCAAGTAGTTGAAAAACAGATTGCTCTTCTATCAGACAAGGAAATATTGGACTTTGGTGGTGGGACGGGTCTATTAGCTTTGCCCCTGGCCAAGCAGGCCAAGTCGGTTACCCTTGTGGACATCTCGGAGAAAATGCTGGAGCAAGCCCGTTTGAAAGCAGAGCAACAAGACATCAAGAATATCCAGTTTTTGGAACAGGATTTACTGGTGAATCCTTTGGAGCAACAATTTGACCTGATTGTTGTCAGTCGGGTTCTTCATCATATGCCTGATCTAGGTGCAACTCTTGCCATGTTTTACCATCACCTTAGGGAGAATGGACAAGTTCTCATCGCTGATTTTGTCAAGACAGATACCAACCACCATGGTTTTGATTTAGCTGAACTGGAAACCAAGCTCGCTCAGAATGGTTTTTCGAGTATTGATAGTCAGATTCTCTATAGTGCAGAAGATCTTTTCCTCGGAAATTACGCAGAACTCTTTTTAACAGTAGCCCAAAAATCACTCGCTGACTAAAGCAGTGATTTTTTCTCTTCAGATGGAAAAAAGGAGGGAAATTTGATAAGATAGGAATATGGATTTTGAAAAAATTGAACAAGCTTATACGTATTTACTAGAGAATGTCCAAGTCATCCAAAGTGATTTGGTGACCAACTTTTATGATGCCTTAGTAGAGCAAAATAGTATCTACCTAGATGGCGAGACCGAACTAGAACAGGTCAAAGAGAACAATCAAGCCCTTAAACGCTTAGCACTTCGCAAAGAAGAATGGCTCAAGACCTACCAGTTTCTCTTGATGAAGGCAGGACAAACGGAACCTTTACAGGCCAATCACCAGTTTACACCGGATGTCATTTCCCTCCTCTTGGTACTTGTTGTAGAAGAGTTGCTTCATAAAGAGGAAATTAGCATCCTCGAAATAGGCTCTGGTATGGGCATTTTGGGGGCTACTTTCTTGACTTCTCTCTCTAAAAAAGTGGATTACTTGGGAGTCGAAGTGGATGATTTGCTAATTGATCTGGCGGCTAGTATGGCAGATGTGATCGGTTTGCAGGCAGGATTTGTCCAAGGAGATGCCGTTCGTCCGCAAATGCTTAAAGAAAGCGACGTGGTCATCAGCGACTTGCCTGTAGGCTATTACCCAGACGATGCCATCGCTTCACGCTATCAAGTGGCTTCTAGTCAAGAGCATACCTATGCCCACCATTTGCTGATGGAACAAGGCCTCAAGTACCTTAAGTCAGATGGCTATGCAATTTTTCTAGCTCCGAGTGATTTATTGACCAGTCCTCAAAGTGACTTATTAAAAGGGTGGCTCAAAGACGAAGTGAGTCTGGCTGCTATCATCGCTCTGCCAGAGGATATTTTCTCAACTGCAAGCCAAGCTAAAAGTATTTTTGTCTTACAGAAGAAAAGAGACAAGGAAATAGAACCCTTTGTCTACCCTCTTACTAGCTTGCAAGATCCGTCAGTTCTGTTGACCTTTAAAGAAAATTTTCAAAATTGGAGCAAAGGTACTGAAATATAAAAGAGATTTTGTTATAATAGATGAAAACGCTTAAAAAGAGGTATCATCTTATGACAAAAACAATTGCAATCAATGCAGGAAGCTCAAGCTTGAAATGGCAACTTTATCAAATGCCAGAAGAGAAAGTTTTGGCTAAAGGCTTGATTGAACGTATTGGATTGAAAGATTCCATTTCAACAGTAAAATTTGACGGTCGTTCGGAACAACAAATTCTTGATATTGAAGACCACACACAAGCCGTTAAAATTTTATTGGATGACTTGATTCGTTTTGATATTATCAAAGGGTACGATGAGATTACAGGTGTCGGACACCGCGTCGTTGCAGGTGGTGAATATTTCAAGGAATCAACAGTTGTTGAGGGAGATGTGTTAGAAAAAGTTGAGGAATTGGGACTCTTGGCTCCTCTTCACAATCCAGCTAACGCAGCTGGAATTCGCGCATTTAAGGAATTGCTTCCAGATATTACCAGTGTTGTCGTATTTGATACCTCATTCCACACAACCATGCCAGAAAAGGCTTATCGCTACCCTCTACCAACTAAATACTACACAGACAACAAGGTTCGTAAATATGGTGCCCACGGGACCAGCCACCAGTTTGTCGCAGGAGAAGCAGCGAAACTTTTGGGCCGTCCTCTAGAAGATTTGAAATTGATTACCTGCCATATTGGTAACGGGGCTTCTATCACAGCTGTTAAGGGTGGGAAGTCTGTGGATACTTCTATGGGATTCACACCACTCGGCGGTGTGATGATGGGAACTCGTACAGGAGATATTGACCCTGCTATCATCCCTTATCTCATGCAATATACAGAGGATTTCAATACCCCTGAAGATATTAGTCGCGTTCTCAATCGTGAATCAGGGCTCATGGGAGTTTCTGGTCAGTCAAGCGATATGCGTGATGTGATTGCTGCTATGGAAGCAGGAGACCATGATGCGACTTTGGCTTATGAAATGTATGTTGATCGTATCCAAAAACATATCGGTCAATACCTTGCAGTCCTAAATGGAGCAGATGCGATTATCTTCACAGCAGGTATCGGTGAAAATGCAGCTTTGGTTCGTGAGGATGTCATTTCAGGTATCTCTTGGTTTGGTTGTGATGTGGATCCAGAAAAGAACGTCTTTGGCGTAACGGGAGACATCTCAACTGACGCAGCGAAAATCCGTGTCTTGGTTATTCCAACAGATGAAGAATTGGTGATTGCACGCGATGTTGAGCGCTTGAAAAAATAAGTAAATACACGTAAAATTTGATTGTGAAAAGAAGTTGGGAAAGAGATTTTCCAGCTTTTTTTATGTAGAAAATGTCTAAAACCTTGCTGTTATTGGCTTTTTTAAAAAATATGGTATAATAGTAGTAATTTAATAGATGGAGTTGAGTTTTGAAGAAAAGCTTTCGTGTAAAAAGAGAGAAAGATTTTAAGGCGATTTTCAAGGACGGAACGAGTTTTGCCAATCGAAAATTTGTTGTCTATCAATTGGAAAACCAGCAAAACCATTTTCGAGTAGGGCTGTCCGTCAGCAAAAAGCTGGGGAATGCAGTTACCAGAAATCAAATTAAGAGACGAATCCGACACATTCTACAAAGTGTAAAAGGGAGTTTAGTAGAGCATGTTGATTTTGTCGTGATTGCCCGAAAAGGGGTGGAAACCTTGGAATATGCAGAGATGGAGAAAAACCTACTCCACGTATTAAAGTTATCAAAGATTTACCAGGAAGGAAATGGGAGTGAAAAAGAAACTACAGTTGACTAGTTTGTTGGGCTTGTCCTTGTTTATCATGACAGCCTGTGCAACAAATGGTACAGCTAGCGATATAACAGCAGATTCGACAGACTTTTGGAGCAAATTCGTCTATTTTTTTGCTGAAATTATCCGCTTTTTGTCCTTTGACATTAGTATCGGAGTGGGGATTATCCTCTTCACGATTTTGATTCGGACGATTCTATTACCGGTCTTTCAGACGCAGATGGTTGCCTCTAGAAAAATGCAAGAGGCTCAACCGCGCATCAAGGCTTTGCGAGAGCAATATCCGGGTCGTGATATGGAAAGTAGAACCAAGCTAGACCAGGAGATGCGCAAGGTCTATAAAGAGTTAGGGATTAAACATTCATCCTCTCTCTGGCCGATTTTAATACAAATGCCGGTTCTCTTGGCGCTCTTTCAAGCCTTGAGTCGAGTAGACTTTTTGAAAACAGGTCACTTTTTATGGATTAATTTGGGAGGAGTAGATACAAGTTTTGTCCTTCCGATTTTGGCGGCAGTCTTTACCTTCTTGAGTAGCTGGTTATCGAATAAAGCTTTGTCTGAAAAAAGTGGAGCTACGACAGGGATGATGTACGGGATGCCGGTACTGATCTTTATCTTTGCCATCTCTGCGCCGAGTGGAGTTGCCTTGTACTGGGCAGTATCCAATGCTTATCAAGTTTTGCAAACCTATTTCTTGAACAATCCTTTCAAGATTATTGCTGAAAGAGAAGCGGTAGTCCAAGCAGAAAGAGATTTAGAAGGCAAGAAGAGAAGAGCCTTGAAGAAAGCACAGAAAAAGAAAAAATAAGGAGGAATCTGGTAATGGTATTATTTACAGGTTCAACGGTTGAAGAAGCAATCCAAAAAGGGTTGAAAGAATTAAATATTTCAAGAATGAAGGCCCACATCAAGGTCGTTTCAAAAGAGAAAAAAGGTTTCTTGGGCTTGTTTGGTAAGAAGCCAGCTCAAGTTGATATTGAAGCAATCAGTGAAACAACAGTGATTAAAGCCAATCAACAGGCTGTCAAAGGTGTTCCAAAAGAAGTCAATGAAAAGAATGAACCAGTGAAAACCGTCAGCGAAGCGACAGTTGATTTGGGATATGTGGTTGAAGCCATCAAGAAAATTGAAGAAGAAGGCCAAGGTGTCTCTGAAGAGGTCAAGGCTGAAATCTTGAAAAATGAAAAACATGCCAGCACGATTTTGGAAGAAACAGGTCATATTTCAATTTTAAATGAACTGCAAGCAGAAGATGTTGCTGAGGAAGTTAAGGCTGCTCCAGAAAAAGAAGCTGAAACGCAAGAAGTAGCGAGCCAATCTTTGGAAGATTTAGGCTTGAAAGTAGAACCAAGTTATGACATCGAACAGGTGGCAACTGAAGTAGCTAGCTACGTTCAAACCATTGTAGATGATATGGATGTTGAAGGGACGATTTCAAGCGACTACAATCGCCGCACCATCAATCTTCAAATTGACACCAATGAACCAGGCCGTATTATCGGTTATCATGGTAAAGTTTTGAAGGCCTTGCAACTATTGGCTCAAAATTACCTTTATAATCGCTATTCAAGAACCTTCTACATCACGATCAATGTCAATGATTATGTTGAGCACCGTGCAGAAGTCTTGCAAACCTACGCTCAAAAATTGGCGACTCGCGTTTTAGAAGAAGGACGTAGCCAACAAACTGATCCAATGTCAAATAGCGAACGCAAGATTATCCATCGCATTATTTCACGCATGGATGGCGTGACGAGTTACTCTGAAGGTGACGAGCCAAATCGCTATGTTGTCGTAGATGCAGAATAAGCAAAGCAAAATCAGGTTCATCCTGATTTTTTGCTAGGAAAGGAAAGATTCAGATATGCTGAAAGCAGTTAGAGAATACCTATCATTTGCAGGAGTCCAGTACCGTAATCCTGATAAAGCTGGCGATGAAAGAGAAAAGATGTTGGATTTGCGGCAAAAGGGTCAAGAGGCTCGGAAGTCTTTTACAGAATTGGTCAAAACCTTTCAAGCAAGTCATCCAGAATGGCAACTGCAACAGACTAGTCAGTGGATGAACCAATCCCAACGCTTGCGACCGCATTTCTGGGCCTATCTACAGAGAGACGGACAAGTGACAGAACCTATGATGGCTCTTCGTTTGTATGGAACACCTACTAATTATGGGATTTCTTTGGAAGTCAGTTTCATCGAGCGCAAGAAAGATAAACAGACTTTAGACAAGCAAGCCAAGGTTTTAGAACTTCCGGCGGTAGAAGGAATTTATTATCTAGTCTATTCAAATGGGGAAAGTCATAAGGTGGAGGCTACTGAGGAGAATCGTCGTACTTTACGAGAGAAGCTGAGAAGTCAGGAAGCCCGAAAAGTCTTAGTCAAGTCAGATGTTTCCCTCATTGAAAATCAGTCAGTAGAAGTGATATTGGAGGAGCTAGAATACGCTTATACTCGCTTGTTGCCTTACTATGAGGTGACGAGGGGATAGAAAATCAAATGTGTTAGATGAACGCAAATTGTTTTATTGCTATTCTATGCATTTTTTCATATAATAGTAAAATAGGATGTGTGATTTATTAATCACCTCAAAGAGAAAGGAAATTCTATGTCAAATCCATCTGTTAATGCAATTCGTTTTCTAGGTATTGACGCCATCAACAAAGCAAACTCAGGTCACCCAGGGGTGGTTATGGGGGCTGCTCCAATGGCCTATAGCCTCTTTACAAAGCAACTTCGTATCAATCCAGCTCAACCAAACTGGATCAACCGCGACCGTTTTATTCTTTCAGCAGGACACGGCTCTATGCTCCTTTATGCCCTTCTTCACCTTTCTGGTTTTGAAGATGTTAGCATGGATGAAGTCAAGAACTTCCGCCAATGGGGTTCAAAAACGCCAGGTCACCCAGAATTTGGCCATACAGCAGGGGTTGACGCTACAACTGGTCCTCTAGGACAAGGAATTTCTACTGCTACTGGTTTTGCCCAAGCAGAACGTTTCTTAGCAGCCAAATATAACCGCGAAGGCTTCAATCTCTTTGACCACTATACTTATGTGATCTGTGGAGATGGAGATTTGATGGAAGGTGTCTCAAGTGAGGCGGCTTCATACGCAGGGTTGCAAAAACTTGACAAGTTGGTGGTTCTTTATGATTCAAATGACATCAACTTGGATGGTGAGACAAAAGATTCCTTCACAGAAAGTGTTCGTGATCGTTACAATGCCTACGGTTGGCATACAGCCTTGGTTGAAGATGGAACAGACTTGGAAGCTATCCATGCTGCTATCGAAACAGCTAAAGCTTCAGGCAAACCATCTTTGATTGAAGTGAAGACTGTGATTGGATATGGTTCTCCAAACAAACAAGGAACTAATGCGGTACACGGTGCTCCTCTTGGAGCAGATGAAACTGCAGCAACTCGCCAAGCGCTCGGTTGGGACTATGAACCATTTGAAATTCCAGAGCAAGTTTATGCTGATTTCAAGGAAAATGTTGCAGATCGTGGCGCATCAGCTTATCAAGCTTGGACAAAACTAGTTGCTGATTATAAAGAAGCTTATCCAGAACTTGCTGCAGAAGTAGAAGCTATCATTGACGGGCGCGACCCAGTTGAGGTAACTCCAGCAGACTTCCCAGCCTTAGAAAATGGTTTCTCTCAAGCTACTCGTAATTCAAGCCAAGATGCTTTGAATGTTATCGCAGCTAAGTTGCCAACTTTCCTAGGTGGATCCGCTGACCTCGCTCACTCAAACATGACTTATATCAAGACTGATGGACTTCAGGATGACGCTAATCGCTTGAACCGCAACATTCAGTTTGGTGTTCGTGAATTTGCAATGGGAACGATCTTGAACGGGATGTCCCTTCACGGTGGACTTCGTGTATACGGAGGTACTTTCTTCGTCTTCTCTGACTATGTGAAAGCAGCTGTCCGCTTGTCAGCCTTGCAAGGACTTCCTGTGACTTATGTCTTTACTCACGATTCAATCGCAGTTGGTGAAGATGGTCCAACTCACGAACCAGTTGAACACCTAGCAGGTCTTCGTGCTATGCCAAATCTCAATGTTTTCCGCCCAGCAGATGCGCGTGAAACTCAAGCGGCTTGGTACCTTGCCGTAACAAGCGAAAAAACACCAACTGCCCTTGTCTTGACACGTCAAAACTTGACTGTCGAAGAAGGAACAAACTTTGACAAAGTTGCGAAAGGTGCCTATGTTGTCTATGAAAATGCAGCAGACTTTGACACTATCTTGATTGCGACTGGTTCAGAGGTGAATTTGGCGGTCGCAGCTGCCAAAGAATTGGCTAGTCAAGGTGCAAAAGTCCGTGTAGTCAGCATGCCATCAACAGATGTCTTTGACGCACAAGATGCAGCATACAAGGAAGAAATCCTTCCAAATGCAGTTCGCCGTCGTGTTGCAGTCGAAATGGGTGCAACCCAAAACTGGTACAAATATGTTGGTCTTGATGGTGCCGTTCTCGGTATTGATACCTTTGGAGCATCTGCCCCAGCACCAAAAGTATTGGCAGAGTACGGATTTACAGTTGAAAATCTAGTCAAAGTCGTTCAAAACTTGAAATAATCGCAGAAATCAGAGTGAAAACTCTGATTTTTTATAACCATAAAAACAAGGCACAATCTTGTAAAAGTAGCTGAAATTTGATATAGTAGTCCTATGTAAAATACAAAGGAGAAAATACTATGGAAAATATTAGTCCAAATTTAACATTTTTGATCATGCTTGTAGGTATGTTTGCCTTGATGTTCTTTATGCAACGTTCTCAAAAGAAACAAGCACAAAAGCGTATGGAAAGCTTGAACAAGCTTCAAAAAGGCTATGAAGTCATTACAATTGGTGGGCTTTACGGAACAGTGGATGAAGTAGATACTGAGAAAGGTACAATCGTACTGGATGTAGATGGGGTTTATTTGACCTTTGAATTGGCTGCGATCAAGACCGTTTTGCCACTCAAAGAAGCTGTGACACCAGAAGGAACAGTTGTTGACGAAGGCGGAGCAATCGAAGAATAAAACGGGACCTGTCACTCCCGTTTTTCTATGAGACAAGAGGAAAAGGGATGAAAAAAATAGTATTTGTTTGCTTAGGAAATATTTGCCGAAGTCCCATGGCAGAGTTTGTGATGAAGTCCATGACGAGCGCTTACCAAGTCGAGAGTCGGGCAACGTCATCTTGGGAACATGGCAATCCGATTCATAAGGGGACGCAGGGGATTTTTCAGCAGTATCAGATCCCGTATGACAAAGACAAAACATCGCTTCAGATTGGCAGAGAGGACTTTGAATCATTTGATTACATTATCGGTATGGATGCTTCAAACGTTTCAGATCTGCGTCACATGTGCCCTCAGGAACTACAGTACAAGATCTACTCTTTTGCGGCAGAAAGTGTTCCAGATCCATGGTACACAGGAGATTTTGAGGAAACCTATGCGCGCATCACAAGTGGATGCCAAAGCTGGTTAGACCGTTTAGAAAATGAGAGTGACAATGGAAAAGTTTAAAAAAATCTTTGAAAAATATCGAGTATATCTAACTCGCCCGCGTATAGAGATTGCAACCGTTCTTCTAATCGCTATCTGCGCCGTATCAGTTTTTCTACTAAACACTCCAAAAAAGGGTGTACTGACACTTGACAATGGTGCGCTTGTTTATGATGGAACCTTGGTAAGAGGGAAGATGAATGGTCAGGGGACTATGACCTTTGAAAACGGGGACCAATACACAGGAGAGTTCAATAATGGGGCTTTTAATGGTAAAGGGACTTTTCAATCAAAAGATGGCTGGAAATACGAAGGTGATTTTGTAAATGGTCAGGCTGAAGGTCAAGGGAAGTTGACTACAGAGCAAGAAGTTGTTTATGAGGGGACCTTTAAACAAGGCGTTTTTCAGCAAAAACAGTAGTCTCCAAGTTAGGAGACTATTTTCAAAGCCTGAAAAGAAAACGCTTTCTTGTCTTGAATTCGATAACTAACTATCAACTAGAAAAACTTTGTGAAATAAAAAAATTTTTTCCATAATTTCACAATCGTCCAGACAAAACTCTATTGTATAGCTATATTGAGAAAAAAATCACAATCTTAGAAAATTTCTTTGTGAAATGCTTATGAAACTGTTTACAAAGCATAAAAAAAGAGTTATAATAAATTTGTGAAATAATTAACAAAGGATAACATCCTTAAAGGCTATGGAGGATAATATGGCTGATAAAAAAACAGTAACCCCAGAGGAAAAACAACTTGCTGCTGAAAAGCATGTCGATGGTCTCGTGAAAAAAGCCTTGGTTGCGCTTGATGAAATGCGCAAGTTGAACCAAGAGCAAGTTGACTATATCGTGGCAAAAGCTTCGGTTGCCGCACTTGACGCGCACGGTATCCTTGCACAACACGCAGTTGAAGAAACTGGTCGTGGAGTATTTGAAGACAAGGCGACAAAAAACCTATTTGCCTGCGAACACGTAGTGAACAATATGCGTGGAGTTAAAACAGTTGGAGTTATTGAAGATGATCCAATTACAGGTTTGACAAAGATTGCGGAGCCTGTAGGGGTAATCTGTGGTGTCACTCCGACAACAAACCCAACTTCAACAGCGATTTTCAAATCACTCATTGCTTTGAAAACACGTAACCCAATCGTTTTTGCCTTCCACCCATCAGCTCAAGAATCATCAGCTCACGCAGCACAAATCGTTCGTGATGCAGCCATCGCAGCTGGCGCACCTGAAAACTGTGTTCAATGGATTACAAAGCCATCTATGGAAGCAACTGGAGCGCTAATGAACCACGAAGGTGTTGCAACTATTCTTGCAACTGGTGGGAACGCTATGGTTAAAGCTGCATACTCATGTGGAAAACCAGCTCTTGGGGTAGGTGCCGGAAACGTTCCTGCCTATGTAGAAAAATCTGCTGACCTTCGTCAAGCTGCTCATGACATCGTTATGTCTAAATCATTTGATAATGGGATGGTCTGTGCATCAGAACAAGCGGTTATCATTGATAAAGAAGTATATGACGAATTTGTAGAAGAATTCAAATCATATCACACTTACTTTGTAAACAAGAAAGAAAAAGCGCTTCTTGAAGAATTCTGTTTCGGCGTGAAAGCAAACAGCAAAAACTGTGCAGGTGCTAAACTAAACGCAAACATCGTTGGTAAACCAGCAGCATGGATTGCTGAACAAGCAGGATTCAGCGTTCCAGAAGGAACAAACATCTTGGCTGCAGAATGTGCAGAAGTAGGACCGAAAGAACCATTGACTCGTGAAAAATTGTCACCAGTTATCGCTGTCCTAAAAGCTGAAGATACAGAAGACGGTCTTAAAAAAGCTCGCCAAATGGTTGAGTTTAACGGACTTGGTCACTCAGCAGCTATTCATACAAAAGACGAAGCTCTTGCTAAACGCTTTGGTACAGAAATCAAAGCAATGCGTATTATCTGGAACTCTCCATCTACTTTCGGTGGTATCGGTGACGTATACAATGCCTTCATTCCATCATTGACACTTGGATGTGGTTCATATGGACACAACTCAGTTGGTGATAATGTGAGTGCGATCAACCTTCTAAACATCAAGAAAGTAGGGAAACGTAGAAATAATATGCAGTGGTTTAAAGTTCCTTCAAAAATTTACTTCGAACGCAATTCTATCCAATACCTTCAAACATGTGAAGATATTGAACGCGTTATGATTGTTACAGACAAATCGATCGAAAAACTTGGTTTTGTTCAACGCATTATTGACCAATTGAACAAACGTAGCAACCGTGTAACTGTCCAAGTCTTCTCAGACGTTGAACCAGATCCAGATATCACAACTGTAGAACGTGGTACTGAAGTGATGAGAGCATTTGAGCCAGACACAATTATCGCTCTTGGTGGTGGTTCTCCAATGGACGCGGCCAAAGTAATGTGGCTCTTCTACGAACAACCACAAATCGACTTCCGTGACTTGGTTCAAAAATTCATGGATATCCGTAAACGTGCCTTCCGCTTCCCATCACTTGGTAAAAAAGCGAAATACATTGGTATTCCAACAACTTCAGGTACAGGTTCAGAAGTAACACCATTTGCCGTTATCTCTGATAAGAAAAACAATCGTAAATACCCATTGGCTGACTACTCATTGACACCAACTATTGCCATTGTTGACCCTGCTTTGGTTGAGTCAGTTCCAGACTTCATCGCTGCTGATACAGGTATGGACGTCTTGACTCACGCGACTGAAGCTTACACTTCAAACTTTGCTAACGACTACACAGACGGTATCGCCCTTCAAACAATCAAACTTGTGTTTGAATGGTTGGAAAAATCTGTTAAGACAGCTGATCCAGAAGCTCGCGAAAAAATGCACAATGCATCTACAATGGCTGGTATGGCCTTTGCCAATGCCTTCCTTGGTATGAGCCACTCAATGGCCCACAAGATCGGTGCGGTTCACCATACTGTTCACGGACGTACAAACGCAATCTTGCTTCCATACGTTATCCGTTACAATGGTACTCGCCCATCTAAGACGACTACATGGCCTAAGTACAACTACTGGAAAGCTGATGAAAAATTCCAAGATATTGCTAGAATGCTTGGATTGCCTCACTCAACTCCAGAAGAAGCGGTTGAAGCGTATGCCAAAGCAGTTTACGATCTTGGTGAAGCAGTTGGAATCACAATGAACTTCAAAGGCTTTGGAATCGATGAAAAAGCTTGGAAAGACAGCTTGCATGAAATTGCCTTGCTTGCTTATGAAGACCAATGTTCTCCTGCGAACCCACGCTTGCCAATGGTAGCTGACATGGAAGAAATCATGGCAGATGCTTACTATGGTTATGCAGAACGTCCAGGACGTCGTAAATAATCGTTTATCAGCCTAGAGGCAGGAGTGATCCTGTCTCTTTTTTTGTAAACTCTGAAAGAGTTGAAATCGGAGTTTTACCTTGAAATGAAGAAAATATGCAGATATTATAAAAGATTCTAGAGATATGCTTTGAAAATAAAAGAATAGATGAATGAAAAGGGGGAGAAAAAGTAGAAAAGCAGGAGAGAAAATCAACGCCCATACTTGCAATTAAACTCAAATAGTTATATAATAGGTTTGTTGAAAGGTGATTTGTAGTGATTCAAGTTACTCTTTTCACAATAAAATTTTCATGATTTTCATAAGGAGGAAATCACTAATGGTAGTTAAAGTTGGTATTAACGGTTTCGGCCGTATCGGTCGTCTTGCTTTCCGCCGTATCCAAAACGTAGAAGGTGTTGAAGTTACTCGCATCAACGACCTTACAGATCCAGTTATGCTTGCTCACTTGTTGAAATACGACACAACTCAAGGTCGTTTCGACGGTACTGTAGAAGTTAAAGAAGGTGGATTCGAAGTTAACGGTAAATTCGTTAAAGTTTCTGCTGAACGTGATCCAGAACAAATCGACTGGGCTACTGACGGTGTAGAAATCGTTCTTGAAGCAACTGGTTTCTTTGCTAAGAAAGATGCAGCTGAAAAACACCTTAAAGGTGGAGCTAAGAAAGTTGTTATCACTGCTCCTGGTGGAAACGACGTTAAAACAGTTGTATTCAACACTAACCACGACGTTCTTGACGGTACTGAAACAGTTATCTCAGGTGCTTCATGTACTACAAACTGCTTGGCTCCAATGGCTAAAGCTCTTCAAGACAACTTCGGTGTTGTAGAAGGATTGATGACTACTATCCACGCTTACACTGGTGACCAAATGATCCTTGATGGACCACACCGTGGTGGTGACCTTCGCCGTGCTCGTGCTGGTGCTGCAAACATCGTTCCTAACTCAACTGGTGCTGCTAAAGCTATCGGTCTTGTAATCCCAGAATTGAACGGTAAACTTGACGGATCTGCACAACGTGTTCCAACTCCAACTGGATCAGTTACTGAATTGGTAGCAGTTCTTGAAAAGAACGTTACTGTTGATGAAGTGAACGCAGCTATGAAAGCAGCTTCAAACGAATCATACGGTTACACAGAAGATCCAATCGTATCTTCAGATATCGTAGGTATGTCTTACGGTTCATTGTTTGACGCAACTCAAACTAAAGTTCTTGACGTTGATGGTAAACAATTGGTTAAAGTTGTATCATGGTACGACAACGAAATGTCATACACTGCACAACTTGTACGTACTCTTGAATACTTTGCAAAAATCGCTAAATAATTCTTGAGTCGATAAAAGCAAGGCCTTCTGGTCTTG
The DNA here is from genome assembly GCF_037963785.1 of Streptococcus sp. FSL W8-0197. Taxonomy (GTDB): domain Bacteria; phylum Bacillota; class Bacilli; order Lactobacillales; family Streptococcaceae; genus Streptococcus; species Streptococcus oralis_CQ. Next base: position 198,957 of record NZ_CP150168.1, read on the forward strand.
CTTTTTTGTATAGAAAAATGGATGATAGTGTCATCCATTTTGTTTTAATTCTGTTTCGAAAGTATCCGAGAGGGCAGTAAAACTCAATTTTTCTAAGGTAAGTGGATGGGTAAAGGAAAGTCGAAAGGCATGGAGCATGAGCCTGCTTACTTTTGATCTAGAGTTATAGAGAGGATCGCCCAGGATAGGGTACTTATGATGAGAAAGGTGAACACGAATCTGATGCGTTCGACCGGTCTTTAGTTTGCAACGGACAAGGGTAGTCTGATTTGGAAATTGCTTTAATCGACTGATATGCGTTTCAGCATATTGTCCATTTTTTGCATCAACTATTCTTTTTCTACGATCGTGGCGATCACGGCCGATTTTATCTCGGAAGATAAGTTCTTTACTCTCTACTCGCCCTTCTATAAGTGCCCAGTACTCACGAACGATTTCCTTTTTTTCCAACAAATGATTGAGAATGGGTAAGATAAAAGGATTTTTAGCAAAAAGCACTAAACCGCTTGTTTCCATGTCCAGGCGATGAACGACATAGCAGGTTTGACCAACGTAGGCAGAGACATGGTTGAGAAGGGCAATTTCATTAGGTTGATTTCCGTGAGTTTTCATGCCTTCGGGCTTGTTGACGATAATGAGATGTTGGTCTTGATAAATCTCTTGAACGAGGTCTGGATTGCCCCAAAGGATTTCTTTTTGGGGATAATCTTCCTCGTCAAAAGTCAACTGGCAAATGTCCCCTGGCTTGACCATCTCGTTCCAGTGAATTTCTTTGTGGTTAATTAGGATGTTCTTCTTTATTCTCAAAAAATGGCGGATTTTTCTAGGGATGAGGAGTTGTTCCTCTAAGAATTGTTTGACCGTCATTTGAGGCAAGGATTCGGGTAATGTAAATGTGAATTGCATACAGATATTGTAACAAAAAAAGCCCTATTTGGATAGGGAGTAGCTAAATTCTTGAGTTCCTATGGTGAAGATGATAAAATAAACGCATGAAATTAGATAAATTATTTGAGAAGTTTCTTTCTCTCTTTAAAAAAGAAACGAATGAATCAGCGGAGTCTGATTCGACTAGCATGCGCCGTTCACGGAGCGATAGAAAAAAATTGTCCCAAGTAGGCCCGATTCGGAAATTTTGGCGCCGTTATCATCTGACAAAAATTGTCATCATTTTAGGGTTAAGTGCAGGTTTGCTAGTAGGAACCTACCTATTTGCGATAGCCAAGTCGACCAATGTCAATGACTTGCAAAATGCCTTGAAAACGCGAACTCTGATTTTTGACCGCGAAGAAAAAGAGGCAGGAGCCCTATCAGGTCAAAAGGGAACCTATGTTGAACTGACAGATATTAGTAAAGACTTGCAGAATGCTGTCGTCGCGACAGAGGACCGTTCCTTTTATAAAAATGATGGGATTAACTACGGTCGTTTCTTTCTAGCCATCCTTACAGCGGGTCGTTCTGGAGGGGGTTCCACCATCACTCAACAGTTGGCGAAAAATGCCTATCTTTCCCAGGACCAGACCGTTGAACGGAAGGCCAAGGAGTTTTTCCTTGCCTTAGAGTTGACAAAGAAATACAGCAAGGAGCAAATCCTTACTATGTACCTCAATAACGCCTACTTTGGAAATGGAGTATGGGGCGTTGAAGATGCAAGTAAGAAATATTTTGGTGTATCGGCTTCACAACTAACGCTTAATCAGGCGGCTACTCTAGCAGGGATGCTCAAGGGACCAGAATTGTACAATCCATTAAATTCTGTTGAAACTTCGACCAACCGTAGGGATACTGTTTTGCAAAATATGGTTGCAGCGGGCTATATTGATAAAAATCAAGAAACCGAAGCGGCTGGAGTAGATATGGCTTCTCAACTGCAAGATAAGTATGAAGGCAAAGTTTCGGATTATCGTTACCCGTCCTATTTTGATGCAGTTGTCAACGAAGCAGTTTCCAAGTACAATCTCACAGAAGAAGAGATTGTCAACAACGGCTATCGAATCTACACAGAGCTTGACCAAAACTACCAAGCAAACATGCAGGTTATTTACGAAAACACTTCGCTATTTCCAACGGCAGAAGATGGAACGCATGCCGAATCAGGTAGTGTTGCTCTAGAGCCTAAAACGGGTGGAGTGCGTGGAGTTGTTGGCCGTGTAGCTGGTGATGACAAACCAGGCTTCCGCAATTTCAACTATGCCACTCAGTCTAAGCGTAGCCCAGGCTCAACTATTAAACCTTTAGTCGTTTATACACCCGCAGTAGAAGCAGGATGGGCCTTGAACAAGCAACTGGATAATCATACGATGCAGTACAACAGTTATCAAGTAGATAACTATGCGGGTATTAAGACATCTCCAGAAGTACCTATGTATCAGGCCTTGGCGGAATCACTCAACCTGCCAGCTGTTGCGACTGTAAATGAATTAGGTATTGACAAAGCTTTTGATGCTGGGGAGAGATTTGGTCTGAATATGGAAAAAGTTGACCGAGTTCTTGGAGTTGCTCTTGGTGGAGGTGTGGAGACGAATCCTCTCCAGATGGCGCAAGCCTATGCAGCCTTTGCCAATGGAGGTCTAATGCCTGAAGCACATTTCATCACTCGTATTGAAAATGCCAGCGGTCAGGTCATCAAGAGTCATAAAAACTCCCAAAAACGAGTGATTGATAAGTCGGTAGCCGATAAAATGACCAGCATGATGCTAGGAACATTTACCAATGGTACGGGAATTAGTTCGTCACCAGCGGATTACGTTATGGCTGGTAAAACAGGTACGACTGAAGCTGTTTTCAACCCGGAATATACCAGTGACCAGTGGGTGATCGGCTATACTCCAGATGTTGTAATCAGCCACTGGCTCGGCTTCCCAACAACAGATGAGAACCATTATCTAGCAGGTTCGACCTCCAATGGAGCAGCCCATGTCTTTAGAAGTATGGCTAATACCATTTTGCCATACACTCCAGGTAGCACTTTTACAGTTGAGAATGCCTATAAACAAAATGGGATTGAACCAGAAAATACGAAAAAGCAGGCCGTTGAAAATGAGACAAACCAGTCTGAGGATCCGCTAGGAGATATTCGTAGTCGTGCACAAAATCTTGTAGATGAAGCAGGACGTGCGATTTCAGAAGCTAAAATAAAAGAAAAAGCCCAGACAATATGGGACTCAATCCTTAATCTATTTCGTTAAGAGGCTTGTCAAAGCCTAGGTTTCTTGTTATAATAGATAAGATGGAGGCGTTATGGCACTAAAAAAAGCTAGCCTAGCTTGTGCAGTTTGTGGTTCAAGGAATTACTCAATCAAAATTAGTGGGAACCCCAAGCCAACACGACTAGAAGTAAATAAATTTTGTAAACATTGTGGAAAATATACGACACATAGAGAAACGAGATAGGAGAGAACGATGGGTTTTATTAAGGATATTTTTAAACTTCTTAAAGAAACAACTTGGCCAACTCGCAAAGAAAGCTGGAGAGATTTTCGCTCTATTATGGAATACACAGCCTTCTTTGTGGTCATCATTTACATTTTTGACCAGTTGATTGTATCAGGTTTGATTCGATTTATTAACATTTTTTAGAAGAAAAGTGGAGAAGTTCTGCTAACTTTCTTCTATCATATGTATGAAAGGAAATATCATGGATAGTTTTGACAAGGGATGGTTTGTTCTACAAACTTATTCTGGCTATGAAAATAAGGTAAAAGAAAATCTATTGCAACGTGCGCAAACATATAACATGTTGGATAATATTCTACGTGTTGAGATTCCAACACAAACCGTGCAAGTTGAGAAAAATGGAAAGAAAAAGGAAGTTGAAGAGAATCGCTTTCCAGGTTATGTCCTTGTAGAAATGGTCATGACCGATGAAGCATGGTTCGTCGTTCGAAACACACCTAACGTAACAGGATTCGTCGGCTCACACGGTAACAGATCAAAACCAACTCCACTTTTGGAACAAGAAATCCGTGATATTCTGGTTTCAATGGGACAAACTGTTCAAGAGTTCGATATTGATGTTGAAGTTGGCCAGACAGTCCGCATCATTGATGGCGCTTTTGCAGACTACACAGGTAAAATTACTGAAATTGATAACAACAAAGTGAAGATGATTATCTCTATGTTTGGTAATGATACGATTGCAGAAGTGAATCTCAACCAAATTGCAGAATTATAACCCCAGAGAGGCTTTGCCTCTCTTTTTATGTGCCGTTGGGGGAGGAAGAAGTATAGAATAGAGGAAGTAGACCCAGTGGCTCGCGCATTTTGCTAAACTAAATGCAGAAAGGAGAGGTCTATGAATCTAAAAGATTTATATGAAGAAAGTAAGGGAATCGTCCATAAGTGTCGCAAAGATTATCATTTGCATCTGTGGGAGAAAGAGGACTGGGATCAGGAAGGCATGTTATGTCTGTATGAGCTGGTGAGTTGCAACCCAGAGTTACTAGAGGGGGAGCGCCATCGACTTTATGTCTGCTTTAAAACAAAGTTTAGAAATCGTATCCTAGATTACATCCGTAAACAGGAAAGCCACAAGCGCCGTTTTGACAAAGAACCCTATGAAGAGGTGAGTGAGATTAGTCATCGTCTAGGAGAAAAAGGACTCAGGCTGGACGATTATTATCTCTTTCACGAACTTCTAAAGAATTACAAATCAAAGCAGAGTATGGAAAAACAAGAGTTAATAGACCGTCTAATGGGAGGAGAAGTCTTTAGAGGACGTAAAGCTCTCCTGAGAGAACTTTCCCTTATCTTTTCAGAATTTCGGTAAAGAGGGAAAAAAGTCCTTGACAAAGGTAAAAAAGTAGGTATAATAGAAAGAGTTGAAAAGCTCAGGTCCGTTGGTCAAGGGGTTAAGACACCGCCTTTTCACGGCGGTAACACGGGTTCGAATCCCGTACGGACTATGGTGTATTGCGGCTAAAAAAACTTGAAAAAAGTTTAAAAAATCTGTTGACAGAGGCAGGTAGCTGTGATATACTAATATAGTTGTCGCTCGAGAGAATGAGTGACAAAGACCTTTGAAAACTGAACAAGACGAACCAATGTGCAGGGCACTATAACTAAGGTTATAGTACTGAACAATGAAAAAACAATAAATCTGTCAGTGACAGAAATGAGTGAGAACTCAAACTTTTAATGAGAGTTTGATCCTGGCTCAGGACGAACGCTGGCGGCGTGCCTAATACATGCAAGTAGAACGCTGAAGGAGGAGCTTGCTTCTCTGGATGAGTTGCGAACGGGTGAGTAACGCGTAGGTAACCTGCCTGGTAGCGGGGGATAACTATTGGAAACGATAGCTAATACCGCATAATAGTAGATGTTGCATGACATTTGCTTAAAAGGTGCAATTGCATCACTACCAGATGGACCTGCGTTGTATTAGCTAGTTGGTGAGGTAACGGCTCACCAAGGCGACGATACATAGCCGACCTGAGAGGGTGATCGGCCACACTGGGACTGAGACACGGCCCAGACTCCTACGGGAGGCAGCAGTAGGGAATCTTCGGCAATGGACGGAAGTCTGACCGAGCAACGCCGCGTGAGTGAAGAAGGTTTTCGGATCGTAAAGCTCTGTTGTAAGAGAAGAACGAGTGTGAGAGTGGAAAGTTCACACTGTGACGGTATCTTACCAGAAAGGGACGGCTAACTACGTGCCAGCAGCCGCGGTAATACGTAGGTCCCGAGCGTTGTCCGGATTTATTGGGCGTAAAGCGAGCGCAGGCGGTTAGATAAGTCTGAAGTTAAAGGCTGTGGCTTAACCATAGTACGCTTTGGAAACTGTTTAACTTGAGTGCAAGAGGGGAGAGTGGAATTCCATGTGTAGCGGTGAAATGCGTAGATATATGGAGGAACACCGGTGGCGAAAGCGGCTCTCTGGCTTGTAACTGACGCTGAGGCTCGAAAGCGTGGGGAGCAAACAGGATTAGATACCCTGGTAGTCCACGCCGTAAACGATGAGTGCTAGGTGTTAGACCCTTTCCGGGGTTTAGTGCCGCAGCTAACGCATTAAGCACTCCGCCTGGGGAGTACGACCGCAAGGTTGAAACTCAAAGGAATTGACGGGGGCCCGCACAAGCGGTGGAGCATGTGGTTTAATTCGAAGCAACGCGAAGAACCTTACCAGGTCTTGACATCCCTCTGACCGCTCTAGAGATAGAGTTTTCCTTCGGGACAGAGGTGACAGGTGGTGCATGGTTGTCGTCAGCTCGTGTCGTGAGATGTTGGGTTAAGTCCCGCAACGAGCGCAACCCCTATTGTTAGTTGCCATCATTCAGTTGGGCACTCTAGCGAGACTGCCGGTAATAAACCGGAGGAAGGTGGGGATGACGTCAAATCATCATGCCCCTTATGACCTGGGCTACACACGTGCTACAATGGCTGGTACAACGAGTCGCAAGCCGGTGACGGCAAGCTAATCTCTTAAAGCCAGTCTCAGTTCGGATTGTAGGCTGCAACTCGCCTACATGAAGTCGGAATCGCTAGTAATCGCGGATCAGCACGCCGCGGTGAATACGTTCCCGGGCCTTGTACACACCGCCCGTCACACCACGAGAGTTTGTAACACCCGAAGTCGGTGAGGTAACCATTTGGAGCCAGCCGCCTAAGGTGGGATAGATGATTGGGGTGAAGTCGTAACAAGGTAGCCGTATCGGAAGGTGCGGCTGGATCACCTCCTTTCTAAGGATAAGGAACTGCACATTGGTCTTGTTTAGTCTTGAGAGGTCTTGTGGGGCCTTAGCTCAGCTGGGAGAGCGCCTGCTTTGCACGCAGGAGGTCAGCGGTTCGATCCCGCTAGGCTCCATTGGTGAGAGATCACCAAGTAATGCACATTGAAAATTGAATATCTATATCAAATAGTAACAAGAAAATAAACCGAAACGCTGTAGTATTAAAAGAGTTTATGACTGAAAGGTCAAAAAATAAGGTTAAGTTAATAAGGGCGCACGGTGGATGCCTTGGCACTAGGAGCCGAAGAAGGACGTGACAAACGACGATATGCCTTGGGTAGCTGTAAGTAAGCGATGATCCAGGGATTTCCGAATGGGGGAACCCAACAGGTACTACCTGTTACCCGCATCTGTTAAGGATGTGAGGAGGAAGACGCAGTGAACTGAAACATCTAAGTAGCTGCAGGAAGAGAAAGCAAAAGCGATTGCCTTAGTAGCGGCGAGCGAAACGGCAGGAGGGCAAACCGAAGAGTTTACTCTTCGGGGTTGTAGGACTGCAATGTGGACTCAAAGACTATAGAAGAATGATTTGGGAAGATCAGCCAAAGAGAGTAATAGCCTCGTATTTAAAATAGTCTTTGTACCTAGCAGTATCCTGAGTACGGCGGGACACGTGAAATCCCGTCGGAATCTGGGAGGACCATCTCCCAACCCTAAATACTCCCTAGTGACCGATAGTGAACCAGTACCGTGAGGGAAAGGTGAAAAGCACCCCGGGAGGGGAGTGAAATAGAACCTGAAACCGTGTGCCTACAACAAGTTCGAGCCCGTTAATGGGTGAGAGCGTGCCTTTTGTAGAATGAACCGGCGAGTTACGATATGATGCGAGGTTAAGTTGAAGAGACGGAGCCGCAGGGAAACCGAGTCTGAATAGGGCGAATTAGTATCATGTCGTAGACCCGAAACCATGTGACCTACCCATGAGCAGGTTGAAGGTGCGGTAAGACGCACTGGAGGACCGAACCAGGGCACGTTGAAAAGTGCTTGGATGACTTGTGGGTAGCGGAGAAATTCCAAACGAACTTGGAGATAGCTGGTTCTCTCCGAAATAGCTTTAGGGCTAGCGTCGACATAAAGATTCTTGGAGGTAGAGCACTGTTTGGGTGAGGGGTCCATCCCGGATTACCAATCTCAGATAAACTCCGAATGCCAATGAATTATGGTCGGCAGTCAGACTGCGAGTGCTAAGATCCGTAGTCGAAAGGGAAACAGCCCAGACCACCAGCTAAGGTCCCAAAATAATTGTTAAGTGGAAAAGGATGTGGGGTTGCACAGACAACTAGGATGTTAGCTTAGAAGCAGCTATTCATTCAAAGAGTGCGTAATAGCTCACTAGTCGAGTGACCCTGCGCCGAAAATGTACCGGGGCTAAAACAATTTACCGAAGCTGTGGATACCTTTATAGGTATGGTAGGAGAGCGTTCTATGTGTGAAGAAGGTATACCGTGAGGAGTGCTGGAACGCATAGAAGTGAGAATGCCGGTATGAGTAGCGAAAGACAGGTGAGAATCCTGTCCACCGTAAGACTAAGGTTTCCAGGGGAAGGCTCGTCCGCCCTGGGTTAGTCGGGACCTAAGGAGAGACCGAAAGGTGTATCCGATGGACAACAGGTTGATATTCCTGTACTAGAGTATGTAGTGATGGAGGGACGCAGTAGGCTAACTAAAGCAGACGAATGGAAGAGTCTGTCTAAGCAGTGAGGTGTGAATTGAGTCAAATGCTTAGTTCTATAACATTGAGCTGTGATGGGGAGCGAAGTTTAGTAGCGAAGTTAGTGACGTCACACTGCCAAGAAAAGCTTCTAGCGTTTAAACATACTCTACCCGTACCGCAAACCGACACAGGTAGTCGAGGCGAGTAGCCTCAGGTGAGCGAGAGAACTCTCGTTAAGGAACTCGGCAAAATGACCCCGTAACTTCGGGAGAAGGGGTGCTGACTTTACGTCAGCCGCAGTGAATAGGCCCAAGCAACTGTTTATCAAAAACACAGCTCTCTGCTAAATCGTAAGATGATGTATAGGGGGTGACGCCTGCCCGGTGCTGGAAGGTTAAGAGGAGTGCTTAGCGTAAGCGAAGGTATGAATTGAAGCCCCAGTAAACGGCGGCCGTAACTATAACGGTCCTAAGGTAGCGAAATTCCTTGTCGGGTAAGTTCCGACCCGCACGAAAGGCGTAATGATTTGGGCACTGTCTCAACGAGAGACTCGGTGAAATTTTAGTACCTGTGAAGATGCAGGTTACCCGCGACAGGACGGAAAGACCCCATGGAGCTTTACTGCAGTTTGATATTGAGTGTCTGTACCACATGTACAGGATAGGTAGGAGTCTAAGAGATCGGGACGCCAGTTTCGAAGGAGACGTTGTTGGGATACTACCCTTGTGTTATGGCCACTCTAACCCGGATAGGTTATCCCTATCGGAGACAGTGTCTGACGGGCAGTTTGACTGGGGCGGTCGCCTCCTAAAAGGTAACGGAGGCGCCCAAAGGTTCCCTCAGAATGGTTGGAAATCATTCGCAGAGTGTAAAGGTATAAGGGAGCTTGACTGCGAGAGCTACAACTCGAGCAGGGACGAAAGTCGGGCTTAGTGATCCGGTGGTTCCGTATGGAAGGGCCATCGCTCAACGGATAAAAGCTACCCTGGGGATAACAGGCTTATCTCCCCCAAGAGTTCACATCGACGGGGAGGTTTGGCACCTCGATGTCGGCTCGTCGCATCCTGGGGCTGTAGTCGGTCCCAAGGGTTGGGCTGTTCGCCCATTAAAGCGGCACGCGAGCTGGGTTCAGAACGTCGTGAGACAGTTCGGTCCCTATCCGTCGCGGGCGTAGGAAATTTGAGAGGATCTGCTCCTAGTACGAGAGGACCAGAGTGGACTTACCGCTGGTGTACCAGTTGTCTTGCCAAAGGCATCGCTGGGTAGCTATGTAGGGAAGGGATAAACGCTGAAAGCATCTAAGTGTGAAACCCACCTCAAGATGAGATTTCCCATGATTTTATATCAGTAAGAGCCCTGAGAGATGATCAGGTAGATAGGTTAGAAGTGGAAGTGTGGCGACACATGTAGCGGACTAATACTAATAGCTCGAGGACTTATCCAAAGTAACTGAGAATATGAAAGTGGACGGTTTTCTTGGTATTTGATAGATATTCAATTTTGAGTAGGTATTACTCAGAGTTAAGTGACGATAGCCTAGGAGATACACCTGTACCCATGCCGAACACAGCAGTTAAGCCCTAGAACGCCGGAAGTAGTTGGGGGTTGCCCCCTGTGAGATATGGAAGTCGCTTAGCTCGAGGGAGTTTAGCTCAGTTGTAATTGAGAGGAAATCGAAATTACAATCGGCGGATGAGAGAAACGAAGTTTCTTACCGTTGGCTGAGCTAGACTCCGCTCTTTGGGAGTTTAGCTCAGCTGGGAGAGCATCTGCCTTACAAGCAGAGGGTCAGCGGTTCGATCCCGTTAACTCCCATAGGTCCCGTAGTGTAGCGGTTATCACGTCGCCCTGTCACGGCGAAGATCGCGGGTTCGATTCCCGTCGGGACCGTTTAAGATAACGGAAGTTATTTTAGACTCGTTAGCTCAGTTGGTAGAGCAATTGACTTTTAATCAATGGGTCACTGGTTCGAGCCCAGTACGGGTCATATTTGCGGGTTTGGCGGAATTGGCAGACGCACCAGATTTAGGATCTGGCGCTTAACGGCGTGGGGGTTCAAGTCCCTTAACCCGCATAATAGAAATCAGCCGGCTTAGCTCAGTTGGTAGAGCATCTGATTTGTAATCAGAGGGTCGCGTGTTCAAGTCATGTAGCCGGCATTTTTTTATATAGAATAAGAGGTCGATGCGAACGTAGTTCAGTGGTAGAACACCACCTTGCCAAGGTGGGGGTCGCGGGTTCGAATCCCGTCGTTCGCTTAGAGAGGCCGGGGTGGCGGAACTGGCAGACGCACAGGACTTAAAATCCTGCGATTGGTAACGATCGTACCGGTTCGATTCCGGTCCTCGGCATATAATGATGAGCACCCTTAGCTCAACTGGATAGAGTACCTGACTACGAATCAGGCGGTTAGAGGTTCGACTCCTCTAGGGTGCATTTTTTTATTTAACGCGGGAAGTAGCTCAGCTTGGTAGAGTACTTGGTTTGGGACCAAGGTGTCGCAGGTTCGAATCCTGTCTTCCCGATTGATTACGAGGATACTTAAGGGTATCTTTTTTTATTTACTAAGGAGATTCTGTGAGTCTTCTTTTTTGTTTACGGAACAAATTTGTGTAAACTAGCAGTGCTTAAGGAATGGTACTAGTCATATATTTTCTTTAATTATGGTAAAATAGTAAGAGAATAATGTGAGGAAAATGAATGGCAAGTAAGTTTGAAATTTTAATGAATCAACTAGGAATCTCTGATCAATTGAGACGGGATCCTGCTCTTGTTGATGCCAGAATTGAGCGTGTTGTGGTTCACAAAATTAGTAAGGTATGGGAATTTTATTTTGTATTTTCTAAAATTTTGCCTATTGAAATCTTTCTGGAGTTAAAGAAAGGGCTTGGTGAAGAATTTTCTAAGACAGGGAATCGAGCTGTTTTCGAAATCAAGGTTCTCTCTCAAGAATTCTCTAATGAACTCTTACAAGCCTACTATAGAGAGGCTTTTTCTGAAGGTCCATGTGCAAGTCAAGGGTTTAAATCTCTTTACCAGAATTTAAACGTTCGTGCGGAGGGAAATCAACTCATTATTGAAGGTTCAGAGGCGATTGATAAGGAGCACTTTAAGAAGAATCATCTTCCTAATTTAGAAAAGCAACTTGAAAAATTTGGTTTCCCAGCCTTTGTTTGTCAAATAGAAAAGAATGATGCTCTTACACAGGAGCAGGAGGAGGCCTTCCATACGGAGAATGAACAAATCGTTCAGGCTGCCAACGAAGAAGCTTTACGAGCTATGGAGCAACTGGAACAAATGGCTCCTCCTCCAGTAGAAGAGAAGCCAGCCTTTGATTTTCAGGCTAAAAAGGCTATGGCCAAGCCTAAACTAGATAAGGCTGAGGTTACCCAGATGATTGACGTGACGACTGAGGAAAATCGTCTGGTCTTTGAAGGGGTCGTTTTTGATGTGGAGCATAAGGTGACCAGAACTGGTCGCGTTTTGATCAACTTTAAAATGACAGACTACACTTCAAGTTTTTCAATGCAAAAATGGGTTAAGAATGAAGAAGAAGCTCAGAAGTTTGACATCATTAAGAAGAATTCTTGGCTCCGAGTTCGTGGAAATGTGGAGATGAATAATTTCACACGCGATTTGACCATGAACGTGCAGGATGTGCAGGAAGTTGTTCACTATGAGCGGAAGGATTTGATGCCAGAAGGTGAGCGTCGGGTTGAGTTTCATGCTCATACCAACATGTCGACCATGGATGCTCTACCAGAGGTAGAGGAGATCGTTGCGACAGCTGCTAAGTGGGGGCACAAGGCGGTTGCCATCACCGACCATGGAAATGTTCAATCCTTCCCACATGGCTACAAGGCAGCTAAGAAAGCTGGAATCCAGCTGATCTATGGAATGGAAGCCAATATCGTGGAGGACCGTGTCCCTATCGTTTATAACGAAGTGGAGATGGACTTGTCAGAAGCGACCTACGTGGTCTTTGACGTTGAAACGACGGGACTTTCAGCTATCTATAATGACTTGATTCAGGTTGCGGCCTCTAAGATGTATAAGGGGAATGTTATTGCCGAATTTGATGAATTTATCAATCCCGGACATCCATTATCAGCCTTTACTACTGAGTTGACTGGTATTACAGATGATCATGTCAAAAATGCCAAACCACTGGAACAAGTTTTACAAGAATTCCAAGAGTTTTGCAAGGATACAGTCTTAGTAGCCCACAATGCTACCTTTGACGTTGGTTTTATGAATGCCAACTATGAGCGTCATGGTCTGCCTAAGATTAGCCAGCCAGTCATCGATACGCTGGAGTTTGCTAGAAACCTCTATCCTGAGTATAAACGTCATGGTTTGGGGCCTTTGACCAAGCGTTTTGGTGTGGCACTTGAACACCACCACATGGCCAACTACGATGCGGAAGCTACTGGTCGTCTGCTTTTCATCTTTATCAAAGAGGTAGCAGAAAAACATGGTGTGACCGATCTGGCTAGACTCAATATTGATCTAATCAGTCCAGATTCTTATAAAAAAGCTCGGATTAAACATGCGACCATTTATGTCAAGAATCAAGTTGGTTTAAAAAATATTTTTAAGCTGGTTTCTTTGTCTAACACCAAGTATTTTGAAGGGGTGCCACGGATTCCGAGAACGGTTCTAGACGCCCATCGGGAGGGCTTGATTTTGGGGTCGGCTTGCTCGGAGGGTGAAGTTTTTGACGCTGTCGTTTCCCAAGGTGTGGATGCGGCGGTTGAGGTGGCCAAGTATTATGACTTTATCGAGGTCATGCCACCGGCTATCTATGCTCCCTTGATTGCTAAAGAGCAGGTCAAGGATATGGAGGAACTCCAAACTATTATCAAGAGTTTGATAGAGGTTGGGGACCGTCTTGGGAAGCCTGTTTTGGCTACGGGAAATGTCCATTATATCGAACCGGAAGAAGAGATTTACCGTGAAATTATCGTCCGTAGTTTGGGCCAGGGGGCTATGATTAACCGAACCATCGGTCATGGTGAACATGCCCAACCAGCTCCTCTTCCGAAAGCTCATTTTCGAACGACTAATGAGATGTTGGATGAATTTGCCTTCTTGGGCGAGGAATTGGCTCGTAAATTGGTTATTGAAAACACCAATGCCTTGGCAGAAATTTTTGAGCCTGTTGAGGTCGTTAAGGGTGACTTGTACACGCCTTTCATCGACAAGGCTGAAGAAACGGTTGCTGAGTTGACCTATAAGAAAGCTTTTGAGATTTATGGAAATCCTCTGCCAGATATCGTTGATTTGCGGATTGAAAAAGAATTAACTTCCATTCTGGGGAATGGATTTGCCGTGATTTATCTGGCATCGCAGATGCTGGTGCAACGTTCCAATGAACGGGGCTACTTGGTTGGTTCTCGTGGATCTGTCGGTTCCAGTTTCGTTGCGACCATGATCGGGATTACGGAGGTCAATCCTCTCTCCCCTCACTATGTCTGTGGTCAGTGTCAGTACAGCGAGTTTATCACCGATGGTTCTTATGGTTCAGGTTTTGATATGCCTAATAAGGACTGTCCAAACTGTGGCCACAAACTCAGCAAAAATGGGCAGGATATTCCGTTTGAGACCTTCCTTGGTTTTGATGGAGATAAGGTTCCCGATATTGACTTGAACTTTTCGGGGGAAGATCAGCCTAGCGCCCACTTGGATGTGCGTGATATCTTTGGTGAGGAATATGCCTTCCGTGCAGGAACAGTTGGTACGGTGGCTGCCAAGACTGCCTATGGATTTGTCAAGGGCTATGAGCGTGATTACGGGAAGTTCTATCGTGATGCAGAGGTGGAACGCCTTGCTCAAGGTGCTGCTGGTGTCAAGCGGACTACAGGACAACACCCGGGAGGAATCGTTGTTATTCCTAACTATATGGATGTCTACGACTTTACGCCTGTTCAGTATCCAGCGGATGACGTGACGGCTGAATGGCAGACGACTCACTTTAACTTCCACGATATCGATGAGAACGTCCTCAAACTCGATGTGCTGGGGCATGATGATCCGACCATGATTCGGAAACTGCAGGACTTGTCTGGGATTGATCCTAATGAAATTCCTATGGATGATGAAGGTGTCATGGCCCTCTTTTCTGGGACTGATGTGCTTGGGGTGACGCCGGAGCAAATCGGAACGCCGACGGGCATGCTGGGAATCCCAGAGTTTGGAACAAACTTTGTACGTGGGATGGTAGACGAAACGCATCCGACGACCTTTGCGGAATTGCTTCAGTTGTCTGGTCTGTCCCACGGTACTGATGTGTGGTTGGGAAATGCCCAGGATTTGATCAAGCAAGGAATAGCGGACCTATCGACTGTTATCGGTTGTCGGGATGACATCATGGTTTATCTCATGCATGCGGGCCTCGAGCCTAAGATGGCCTTTACCATTATGGAACGGGTACGTAAGGGCTTGTGGCTGAAGATTTCCGAAGAGGAGAGAAATGGCTATATCGAAGCCATGAAGGCCAATAAGGTGCCAGAGTGGTATATCGAGTCCTGTGGGAAAATCAAGTATATGTTTCCTAAGGCCCATGCGGCAGCCTACGTTATGATGGCCTTGCGCGTAGCCTACTTCAAGGTTCACCATCCCATTTATTACTACTGTGCTTACTTTTCAATCCGCGCTAAGGCTTTTGATATCAAGACCATGGGTGCGGGCTTGGACGCCATCAAGCGCAGAATGGAAGAAATCGCTGAAAAACGGAAGAACAATGAAGCCTCTAATGTGGAAATTGACCTCTATACCACTCTTGAGATTGTCAATGAGATGTGGGAACGTGGCTTTAAGTTTGGCAAGTTAGACCTCTATCGTAGTGATGCGACTGAATTCATCATTGACGGAGACACTCTTATCCCACCATTTGTAGCAATGGATGGTCTGGGAGAGAACGTTGCTAAGCAGTTGGTGCGTGCGCGTGAAGAGGGTGAGTTCCTCTCTAAGACAGAACTGCGCAAGCGTGGTGGACTTTCATCAACCTTGGTTGAAAAGATGGATGAAATGGGGATTCTCGGCAATATGCCAGAGGACAACCAGTTGAGTTTGTTTGATGAGTTGTTTTAAAAAATTGCTTATTTTGATCAAGTGGACAAAATATGTCCACTTGATTTGTTATAATTCTCTTAAAAATAAAAGAAAAGAGAGTATAATATGGTGAATCAAGAAATTTTAAATTCTAATGTGTCAATTGAAGAGGAAATTTATAATTTTGAAAAAGGCTTGAAAGATGATGGGAGTGATTGGACCGGATTCCCACAAATAGACTTAAAAGAAGATTCTCAATGTATTTACATTTGCGGTATTTCAGAGACTGACAGATGGCATTTGTTTTATTATACGTTAACTAAAATAAAACCTGTTACTCCAATAGCATCACTTGCATATTATCGAGTGAGAGATAATTTGATTTTTTCTAAACATAGTCAATGGATGAAACTGCAAATGGGGTATACAGAGTATGATTTGATTTTTCTGGATGGAGTTCAATTTTTGGGAGAGGCTGATCAAAGGGTACAGGAATACTGGATGCAGCAATTCAAAGAGAATAAGAAAAGAAGCAAACTCTTCATTGTATATTCAGACTGCTTACCCGAAGACTTAAAAAATATGGCTGAATCCGTAGTTGAGTTCTTCGAATCTGGCATAGTGGTACAGTTGAAATCATCTAAGGGCTAGTTTATTTTGCTTTAATCGTTTTGGATATAAAGTGCTAGTTAGACTATAGAAGTGATAATAATGTACTGGAAATAATATTGTTTGAATAATATGTAGAAGGAAATTGCAAATGAATGATCAAGAGAGACTGCTAACGATTTTTTTACGTTTACAGTTTGGGACTCCGTTAGGAAAAAAGCAATTGGCTCAGGAATTTGAAGTTAGTGAAAAGACGATACAGAGAGATTTTTCGCTACTCCGTGATATTTTATCTAGTAACACCAGTTATAGTGGAGATTTGTTTTATAACCGTAAAACGAATAAGTATTGTTTAGCGAGTAAGTCAGTTTTTAATAAAAAGGATATACTCGTTATTTCAAAGATTTTATTGGAAAATCGAGCCCTGAATAGACAAGAAATTGCTACCTTACTAAATAATTTACTGGTCTTAGTTCCCCGTGATGATCAGAAAGAAATTGAGCAGATTATTGGCAGTGAAAAGCTTAACTATGCTCCCTTAACGGATCAACAAGATAGAATAGAGAAAATTTGGAATTTATCGGAGTCTATTCTACATGAACAGGTCTTAGACATTATCTATCAAAAACCTTATTCTGAATCTTCTAAGAAGCAGACGGTTTTGCCTGTATCTCTTTACTATGATAGTCATTATTTTTATCTGGTTGTTTATCAGTTAAAACACGCTACTTATATTACTTTAAGAGTAGACCGTATCCAATCATGGTCTCTTAGTGGTATAGAGAAACCCTCTATTTCTTATCGAGATAAATTTAGAGATGGTGATATTCGTAATGAGAGAGTTGATGCTTTTATCGGGAAGAAAATCAGTATTGAGATTGGGTATTTGTATGATCCTACTATTGTGATGGATCAATTTCCAAATGCAAAAATAGTTGGTAAAAATGGTGCCTGGACTCATTTTAAGTTTAAAAGTCAGTATACACCGGGTCTTAAACGCTGGTTACTGGGACAAGGGGAAGCAGTTACTGTTTTGTCTCCTCGGATTTTAGTAGAGGATATGAAGCGAACAGTTCAAGAAATGATAGATAAATATAAATGAGGATAAAATGAGTATTCAATTTACTTCTAAAAAGGTTGGAGAACTATTGAAAAAAGGGAATTTGCGGATTCCTTCTTATCAAAGACCATATAAATGGAACAGAAAACATATCCGTAATCTTTTTTATGATTTACGAGATGCTATGGGGAAAAAGGAATATCAGATTGGTTCCGTTATCCTGCATAAGAATGATGGACACTTAGATATTGTCGATGGACAGCAACGGCTAATTTCAATTTCTTTGTTTCTTCATTCGTTAGATGACTTAGAGAATTATAAGGGTGCTAATCAACTGTTGAGTGCTGAAGAATTTGGAGAGCTATCTTGCTATCATGCGAGTGAAAATTATAATGAGTGGAAAAATTTAACTCAATTAGTTGGCGAAAATGAGGCAAAAGACATTTGCAACTTTTTATTAGAGAATTGTGCTGTCTCTGTGATTACTATGCCCCAAGAACGATTATCAGAGGCCTTTCAGCTATTTGATTCTCAGAATAATCGTGGAAAATCTTTAGAACCTCATGATTTGCTCAAGGCCTATCATCTTCGCAAGCAAGATTCCGAAGATGAAAGAATTGTTGAAAAGTGGGAGCAATTTGTAGAGGATAAAGAGTTAAGTCTCAAAGAGTTGTTTGATAAACATCTTTTTCGTATGAGACGTTGGTCGCGAGGAGAGACAGGATTAACAAACAAGCGTTATGGCTCTTATCTCCGTTTTACAGAGGATTTTATTGACGACTTTAAAGGCGTTGATTTGAATCAGAACTTTCCATACCTAGAATTGTATCGTCATATTGAAAAACTCCCCATGTCCATTACTATGCCAATCATTGATGGAAGTAAATTTTTTGAGTATATTGAATCGGTCCATTTTACCATTAAAGAGCATAAAAAAGTTTTAAATAAAAAGTTACGAGTCTCCAATGAGTCAGAGGGAGAAGAAAAAAATCTAGCTTACCCAGAAGGTATGTTGAATATTTACAATAGCTCAAAAGGACGCTACCTCAAGTGTCACAATATATTCCTAAATATTTGCTCGCTTTTCGCAGATAGATTTGGAAAAGAGGAGCTATCAAAGGAGATAGTAGAGACCTTGTTTATTTGGTCTTACTACCCTCGAGTTAAATCTAAAGCCATATATGATGCGACGGTTGGGAACTATGCTGCTGGTGGAAGGTTTAGACAAAAAGAGGTTCAAAAGCTATTTCAACTTTTATCTCATGCCGTCACTCCGAATGATTTCATGATAAAGATAGATAGAGAGTTATTTGAAAATTATACTGTGGACAAGATTATAGAAGAGGAAAAAGATAAATGGTAGAAACGCATATAAGCTTATCTGTTAATCGTCTGTTAAATGAAGATACCTATGCTATTCCTCTTTATCAGAGAAATTTTGCCTGGACTTATGATGAAATTGAGCAGTTATTGAACGACGTAGCAGATGCTTTTCAAGAAAATAGAGACAATTACTATATTGGAACATTAGTCGTTAATAAAGAGAATGACATTTTCAAAATCATAGATGGGCAACAACGGACAACAGCCCTTAATTTGATTGCCTTAGCTTTGAAGCATGAGTTTGGTTTTGATCTATTGAAAGCTGTCAATCTTACCTTTCCAGCTAGGAAGAAATCAAATGAGAATATTCAAAAACTATTTACTAAGGAAAAAATCTCTGAGGACGATGAAAATGAATTAACTAGAGGTTACGGACATGCTAAAGACGCATTGAAAAAAGTGCTAGAGGAGCGTCACCTTAATCCTCAGTCTTTCGTTGATTATCTTTTTGATAAAGTTATTATTTTTAGGAGTATACTTTCTGAAGATTTAGACTTAAATCTTTATTTCGAACGTTTCAACTCTCGTGGAGAACAACTAGAGGCTCATGAGATTCTCAAGGCGCAAATGATGGCTAAATTCGGTACAGATCAAGAAATGGCTCAAAAGTTTGCAAGAATTTGGGATGCCTGTGCAGAGTTTGATAAGCCGGTATCAAGTCAATTTAAGATGCGACGGAAGAGAGCAGATAATTTTCAAGAACGTGAACGTATTTTTGGATGGCACTTTTCAAATTACTCATTCCATAATATTTATGATGATATAGATTTTTATCAAAACGAAAGAAGAAAGTTATCAGATATATTAGGAAAAAAGATAAATGAAAAAAATATAGAAGTAGAAAAAGATTTTGGTGATTATACCCAAGTTATCGATTTTCCAACCTTCCTACTCCATGTATTGGCAATTTGGGAAGGTAAGGATACCAGTGAGATTCAGTTAGACGATAAGAAACTTTTAACTTTATTTGATATAAAAAATAAAAATAAGACTTGGATTATTGAATTCAGTGAATTTCTTCTTAAAATAAAACATATTTTTGATAATTACATCGTTAGAAATTCAAATATGGATTCTTCAAGCAGAAATAAGGATGAGTGGTTTTTGCAGAAGGGTACTTATTATGAATACCAACCAAATGGAAAAGCAAAAGAGCATTACATAGTTGAGGAACGCTTTACTAAAAATACATTTTCAGATTTGGAAATTAACAAAAACATCATTCTTTTGCAATCGATGTTTGCTGTGACTTTCACTGCCAATCGTGATAGTCGTTGGTTATATGAAATTTTACAATTTCTCTACAGACATATTGAAGAACTAAATGATCAAAAATTTGGTGATTATTTTAAAAAATTTCTTGAAAAAATGGCAGTGACGTACGCAGAAGAAAGATTGTTTACTGAGGATAGAAGAATTAAGAAATATGGGGCAATTCCCGTTTATGCTTTTAACTTTGTAGATTATGTTTTATGGAAAAATCGTGCCGAATTAGAGAAAGAGTACAAGGATATTAATTTTGATAATTTCAAATTTGCTTATCGTCGCTCCATAGAACATTGGTATCCTCAGAATCCAAATGGACATGATGGAGAGAGCAAATTATCTGCTGAGTTTTTACATTCCTTTGGGAATCTTTGTATCATTACCGATAGTCAGAACTCTAGGTTTGGCAATTCCTATCCGGAAGCTAAATTAAAACAATGGGAAGAAGAAGGTATCTTTCCTCGTCAGAGTTTAAAATTACAGATGATGGCTGCCATAACGAAAAAGAATGATAAATGGGGTATTTGTGAGATTAAATCTATGGAAAAAGAAGTGGAAAGATATGTACACGACTTTTGTGATAGTTAATTAAAAGCAAGCTTAATTAGGCTTGTTTTTAAATTTACATCATATGTGATATACTAGTAACGGAGGACATTTCATGAAACTAAGAATTTTTGCGGAAGATAAGCCAGCTGAAAAGTTCTTTGACTATCAGTTAGAGCTGGCAGACGAAACAATTATCCTATCAACAGCACTATTATCGGGTGCCATTGCTTTAGCAGGATTATTTTCTGCTTTGAAGGAAAAATAACAAAAGAAAAGGAAGAATAGAATGGTTTTACCAAATTTTAAAGAAAATCTAGAAAAATATGCAAAATTATTGGTTGCGAATGGAATTAATGTGCAACCTGGTCACACCTTGGCTCTTTCTATCGATGTGGAGCAACGTGAGTTGGCTCACTTAATCGTCAAAGAAGCCTATGCACTTGGAGCTCACGAAGTTATTGTTCAATGGGCAGATGACTTTGTAAACCGTGAGAAATTCCTCCACGCGCCAATGGAGCGTTTGAACAATGTGCCAGAATACAAGATTGCTGAGATGAATTACCTTCTTGAAAACAAAGCGAGTCGTCTCGGTGTCCGTTCTTCTGACCCAGGTGCCTTGAACGGAGTGGACGCTGAAAAGCTTTCAGCTTCTGCTAAAGCTATGGGCCTTGCCATGAAGCCAATGCGTATCGCAACACAATCCAACAAGGTTAGCTGGACAGTGGCTGCCGCTGCTGGACTTGAATGGGCTAAGAAGGTCTTTCCAAATGCTGCAAGTGACGAAGAAGCAGTGGACCTCCTTTGGGACCAAATTTTCAAAACTTGCCGTGTCTACGAAGAAGATCCCGTTAAGGCTTGGGAAGAGCATGCTGCTATCCTCAAGAGCAAGGCAGAAATGCTCAATAAAGAACAATTCTCAGCCCTTCACTACACAGCGCCAGGGACAGATTTGACTCTTGGTTTGCCGAAGAACCACGTTTGGGAATCAGCTGGTGCTATCAATGCGCAGGGAGAAGGGTTCTTGCCAAATATGCCGACAGAAGAAGTCTTTACGGCCCCTGACTTCCGTCGTGCAGATGGCTATGTCACTTCTACAAAACCACTGAGCTATAATGGAAATATCATTGAAGGGATTAAAGTAACTTTCAAGGGTGGTCAGATTGTTGATATTACAGCTGAAAAAGGAGATCAAGTTATGAAAGATCTTGTCTTTGAAAATGCTGGTGCGCGTGCCTTGGGTGAATGTGCCTTGGTACCAGATCCAAGTCCAATTTCTCAGTCAGGAATTACCTTCTTTAATACCCTTTTCGATGAAAATGCCTCAAACCACTTGGCTATCGGTGCTGCCTATGCGACCAGCGTCGTTGGTGGTGCAGAGATGAGCGAAGAAGAACTTGAAGCTGCGGGGCTGAACCGTTCAGATGTTCACGTGGACTTTATGATTGGTTCGAATCAAATGGATATCGATGGTATCCGTGAGGATGGGACACGTGTACCCCTCTTCCGCAATGGAGACTGGGCAATTTAAGGAGAAACTATGATTGGAAGTATGTTTGTCGGTCTTTTGATCGGACTATTAGCTGGAGCTATCACCAATCGTGGAGAACGGATGGGATGCTTTGGGAAAATGTTCCTGGGTTGGATTGGTGCTTTCCTGGGTCAAATGCTTTTTGGAACTTGGGGGCCTATTTTAGCTGATACGGCTATTATCCCATCAGTTTTAGGAGCTATGATTGTCTTGGCTATTTTCTGGAGACGAGGAAGTTAATTTCTTAAATCTGATACTCAATGAAAATCAAAGAGCAAACTAGGAAACTAGCCGCAGACTGCTCAAAGCACTGCTTTGCGGTTGTAGATAGAACTGACGAAGTCAGTAACATCTATACGGCAAGACGACGTTGACGCGGTTTGAAGAGATTTTTGAAGAGTATGAAACGAAAAGGAGGTTGGTCATTGAGCCAGCCTCTTTTTGAGTATGATATAATAGTTCTATGAGATTAGATAAATTTTTAGTTACCTGCGCAGTAGGGAGTCGAACGGAGGTCAAAAACTTGCTCAAGGCTGGGCGCGTGACGGTAAATGGTAAAAAAGAAAAGTCAGCTAAACTGCAGATTAATGAAGAAAGAGATGAGATTCGCTTTGATGGCCAAGTGCTAGAGTATGAAGAGTTTGTCTACTACATGATGAACAAGCCCCAAGGAGTCATTTCAGCGACTGAGGATTCTAAACACAGAACAGTGTTGGACTTGTTGGATGATATTGCTCGGACCAAGGAAGTTTTTCCAGTAGGGCGCTTGGATATTGACACGCATGGCCTCCTGCTTTTGACCAATGACGGCCAGCTTGCCCATGCTCTTCTTTCACCAAAACGTCATGTGGATAAGACCTATCTGGCACACGTCGAGGGAATTATGACCCAAGAAGATGTGGAGACATTTGTCAAGGGCATTCCGCTCAAGGATTTTACCTGCCAGCCAGCTAAGCTGGAGATTGTGTCGGTAGATTCAGTAAAGAATCAAAGTCTGGTTCGTGTGACCATTGCTGAAGGGAAGTTTCATCAGGTCAAACGCATGGTGGCATACTGTGGCAAGGAAGTGGTGGACCTACAACGTTTGACGATGGGGACTCTAGTTTTGGATGAGAACTTAGAACGAGGAGAATGGCGTCGCCTGACCAGGGAGGAGTTAGAGAATCTCCTTGCTAGTATTGCTTAGTTTGGATTATGTTAGAAAAGGTGAGGAGAATGTCCTTGCCTTTTTCGTTTTTCAGTTGCTTCCTTTGTGAAAAGAGTTATAATAGACAGTAGAATAAAAGGAGGAATCTATGAACGCGATTCAAGAATCATTTACAGATAAATTATTTGCTAACTATGAAGCAAATGTCAAATACCAAGCGATTGAAAATGCTGCCAGCCACAACGGAATTTTTGCAGCCCTAGAACGTCGCCAAAGCCATGTAGACAATACACCTGTTTTCTCATTGGATTTGACCAAGGACAAGGTTACTAACCAGAAAGCCTCTGGTCGTTGCTGGATGTTTGCAGCTCTCAACACCTTCCGCCACAAACTCATCTCTCAATACAAACTGGAAAACTTTGAGTTGTCACAAGCCCACACATTCTTCTGGGACAAGTACGAGAAATCCAACTGGTTCTTGGAGCAAGTGATTGCGACTGCAGACCAAGAATTGACGAGCCGCAAGGTTAGCTTCCTACTCCAAACTCCTCAACAAGACGGTGGTCAATGGGATATGGTTGTTGCCCTCTTTGAGAAATACGGTGTCGTTCCTAAGTCAGTTTACCCTGAGTCTGTTTCATCTAGTAATAGCCGTGAGCTCAATGCCATCCTCAATAAATTGCTCCGTCAAGATGCCCAAATCTTGCGTGACTTGCTTGCTTCTGGTGCGGACCAAGCGACTGTTCAAGCTAAGAAAGAAGACCTCTTGCAAGAAATCTTTAACTTCCTTGCTATGTCACTAGGACTTCCACCGCGTAAATTTGACTTTGCTTATCGCGATAAGGATAACAATTACCAAAGCGAAAAGGGTATCACACCACAAGAATTTTACAAGAAATATGTCAATATTCCTCTAGAAGACTACGTTTCTGTTATCAACGCCCCAACTGTTGACAAACCTTACGGCAAATCTTACACAGTTGAGATGTTGGGAAATGTGGTTGGTAGCCGTGCAGTTCGCTACATCAACGTTCCAATGGAGCGCTTGAAAGAATTGGCGATTGCCCAAATGCAAACAGGTGAGACTGTTTGGTTTGGTTCAGATGTCGGCCAGCTTAGCAACCGCAAAGCTGGAATCCTTGCGACAGATGTTTATGACTTTGAATCAAGTATGGATATTCAACTCACTCAAGACAAGGCTGGACGTTTGGACTACAGCGAAAGCTTGATGACTCACGCCATGGTCTTGACAGGTGTGGACTTGGACGAAAATGGCAAATCAATCAAGTGGAAGGTTGAAAACTCATGGGGAGACAAGGTCGGTACAGATGGTTACTTTGTTGCCTCAGACGCTTGGATGGACGAATACACTTACCAAATTGTTGTCCGCAAAGAATTGCTGACAGCAGAAGAACGAGCTGCCTATGAAGCAGAACCAATCGTACTTGCACCATGGGATCCAATGGGAGCCTTGGCAGAATAAAGTCTAAAGAAAAGAGGTTAGGGGAATCCTAGCTTCTTTTTTAAGTCCTTCTTAAAGTGATGATGGATGCTGCTTGCTAAGTGAGTTCTTCTTATTTTAAGTCTTTAAGTGACAGAGAAAAAGATATGTGTTACTATAGTAGTACAAAAGGATATTGGAGTAGAAATGAAGTATTTAAGTAGTCAAGACATCAAGGATTGTCAACGAAATATCAGTGACATTAAACCTTATAAAACAACCAAGGAAATCGTCGTTTCAAATATCTTTACATTTTTTAATGCTATGAACTTGGCTCTGGCAGTTCTGGTAGCCACAACCTTGCGATTTGAAAATATGCTCTTTTTAGGTGTGATTGCTATCAATACAGCCATTGGGATTTTCCAAGAAGTGCGTTCAAAAAATGCTTTGGAAAAGCTAAGTTTACTTGGTAAAAGTAAGTACAGAGTCAATCGAGATGGTCAAACGATCGAGATTGATCCGGAGGACATCGTTCTAGGGGAGTATCTGCATCTCAATCTGGGTGATCAGGTGCCTGTCGATGCAGAAGTTCTTGAAGGGAATATTGAAGTGGATGAGTCCTTGCTGACGGGTGAAAGTGATTCGGTCTTTAAAACAGTTGGTGACAAGCTGATGAGCGGAAGCAATGTCGTCAGCGGTACTTGTCTGGTTATGGCAACGGCTGTGGGTCCAGATAGCTATATTAACAAACTTGCAAAATCCAGCAAGGAATTCAAAAAATACCCTTCTCAACTGCGCGATTATATGGATAAGATTTTAAAAATCGTCTCCATCTTGCTGGTGCCAGTTGCCATTCTGCTTTATGTCAGAGGTTTTAGTCTAGGACGGACTTATGTTGAGATTGTTTTGGGAAGTTCAGGCGCCTTGGTCGGTATGATTCCAGAGGGCTTGATTCTCCTGGTTAGCGTTTCCCTAGCAGTAGCGACTATGAAGCTGGCCAAAAAGAAGGTTCTGGTGCAGGAACTATACTGTGTAGAGACCTTGGCGCGAGTAGATGTTCTTTGTTTTGATAAGACAGGTACCATCACGACGGGGAATATGAAGGTCCAAGAAATGGATGCTAATGTAGCAGAGAAACTGTCTTCTTATCTGGCTTATTTCGAGGATGAAAATGCAACTTCCAGAGCTCTGAAGACTTACTTAACCTGTGAGAAAAAGTGGGAAGTTCAAGAAGTCGGTGCCTTTTCAAGCAAAAACAAGTATTCCTTTGTCCAAGTAAAAGATGGAGGGACCTATTTCTTCGGAGCCTATGAGTTTTTAGGCTTTACCCAGCCGATGGATGCCTACTATGAAGATCTCAAACAGCAAGGTTTTCGAATCTTATCGCTTGCTCATAGCAAGGACCAGATTACGAGTCCAGCTAATGTGGAACTACTAGGCCACGTCGTTTTGTCAGATGAGATTAAGGACAATACCAAGGAAACCTTTGACTATTTCGAATCTCAAGGTGTTGAAGTGAAGATTATCAGTGGTGATAATCATGTGGCTGTATATGGGGTGGCTCGTAAGGCAGGTTTTAAGGAAGAAGCCCGTGCGATTGATATGACCAAGGTGAGTGAACAAGATTTTGAAAGAGTGGTCTTGGAACATGATATCTTTGGTCGGGTGACACCGGAACAGAAGCAAAAGATGGTATCTATTTTGCAAAATGCTGGTAAAACAGTTGCCATGAGCGGTGACGGGGTCAATGATGTTCTGGCTCTCAAGAAAGCAGATATCAGTTTTGCTATGAATGGTGCTACGAGTGCAGCCAAAAGTGTATCCAATATTGTTTTTCTGACCGATGACTTTGCAGTATTTTATGATATCTTGATGGAAGGTCGCCGGGTCATCAATAACATCCAAAAGGTAGCCTCTCTCTTTCTAACAAAGACCTTCTTCTCCATCGTGTTTGCCATTTTGAGTGTGGTATTTGGTTTGGAATTCGCCTTTATCCCCATTCAGTTTACAATCATTTCAGCCATTACGATTGGGATTCCGTCCTTCTTCCTGACTTTTGAGTCCAATAAAGAAAAGGTCAGTCATCACTTTATGCGGGATATCCTGACCAATGCTGCGATTGGTGGTGGCATTCTAGTCGCTAGTGTACTCTTGACGAACTTCTTTATCACTGTCCCAGGTCAGGTCAAATTTATTTGCTTCCTCCTTGCCCTGATCAATGGTCTGTGTCTAGTTGCCAAGGTCAGTCTGCCATTTAATCGATACAAACTAGTCTTGCTCATACTTTTGAGCCTTGCAGCCCTTGTTGGAATGCTTGTCAATACCTTTATCCTGCGAGGAGCGTATGTGCCTTTAGAAACCAGCCAAGTCGTCTATGTAGCCATCCTAGCAGTGGTGATTGGAGGCTTGCATTATCTGACTAGAAGAAAAAGTTGATACACAAAAAGAATCAGGTTTATTACCTGATTCTTTTTTATTTATATCCTCGATGGCTTGGATTACATAATCTTGAAGTAGTGAGCAACAATACCAACAATAAACAAAGCAACGATGATAATGATTGGTGAAACCTTTTTCTTAAGCAACCACATACAGAGGAATGTTAAGAGTAATCCTAGCAGTCCTGGAATTAAAGAATCAAGTTGACCTTGTAGAGTATTGTGTTTTACTGGTCCAAGGTTTATACCAGGAGCTCTATTCAGTATTTCAACTAATTTCTCCCCAGTTACAGAACCATCAGGAATTTCAACGTAAGCCTTTGGATCTGTAAGAGTTGTAGATGGTAAGGCGATTTTGAAACCAATATTGACCCATTGTTTTACAAGAACACCAATAATAAACATACCTAAGATAGAAGCGCCTTTGGTAATATCTTGGAGGATACCACCAGACATGTCTTTAGTGATTTCAGATCCAGCTCTGTAGCCGAACTCTTGTGTATACCATAGGAAGGCCATACGGATAGCATTCCATCCAAAGAAGAAGAGAAGGGGACCGATAATGTTACCAGATGCAGCAAGTGAAGCACCAAGGGCTCCAAGGATAGGACGAACTGTAAACCAAAATACTGGGTCACCAATACCAGCAAGAGGTCCCATCATACCAATTTTAACCCCTTGGATAGCCGCGTCATCGATTTCAGTACCGTTAGCGCGCTCTTCTTCAAGCGCAAGAGTAACCCCCATGATTGGAGCAGCTACGTATGGGTGAGTGTTGAAGAACTCAAGGTGACGCTCAAGAGCAGCCGCTTGGTCTTCTTTTTTAGTGTATAATTTTTTGATAGCTGGGATCAATGAGTAAGCCCAACCCAAGTTTTGCATACGCTCGTAGTTCCAAGAACCTTGTAGGAATTGTGAACGCCACCAAACTTTTTGACGATCTGATTTTGATAATTGAATTTTTTCAGCCATGATTGTTCCCCTTTCTAGTAGTCTTCTAGGATATCACCGATTGGGTCGTTAGAAGTGGCATTTCCTCCACCGATATCTCCACCTCTCTTAGAAAGGTTAATGTAAATAAGTGCAAGTGCAACACCGATTGTACCAAAAGCGATGAGAGATAAACCGCTAACAGCAGCAAGAGCAAAACCGATAGCGAAGAATGGCCATACTTCACGAGTTGCCATCATGTTGATAACCATAGCGTAACCAACAGCAACAACCATAGCACCACCGACTTCCATCCCTTCTTTTAGCCAATCTGGCATCGATTGAAGGGTGGCTTTTACAGAATCTGCAGGTATCATAAGTAAAAGAATAGCAGGGATTGCAATACGTAATCCTTGGAGGAGAAGAGCAGTATAATGTGCTCGTTCAACACCACGAATATCCCCTTTTTTAGCAGCAGAATCAGCACCATGAACTAGGGCAACTGAAGCTGTTCGGACAATCATGGTCAAAAAGAGACCAGCTACGGCAAGAGGGATAGCTGTTGCTGTAGCTACTGAGATATCATCTTTTGCACCACCACTCTGCACTAAAATAATTGCTGATGCCACGGATGCAAGAGCTACATCAGGTGCAACAGCAGCACCGATATTAGCCCACCCAAGAGCGATTAACTGAAGTGAACCACCCAGCATAACACCTGCTTCGAGGTTACCAGTTGCAAGTCCGATAAGGGTACATGCGACGATTGGTTGGTGGAATTGGAATTGGTCCAAGATACCTTCTAGACCGGCTAAGAAGGCAACAAAGACTACTAAAACAATAGAAATAATAGACATGTTCTAAATCCTTTCGTAAATTATTAAAAGCAAAAAGTTTAATTTTACTGCATGTTTGCTTTCTTAATCAAGTCAAACAAATCTTTTTTCGTGTCGTTTGGTACTTTACGTACGTCAAATTCAACACCGAGGTCACGCATTTTTTCAAAGGTTGCAACGTCTTCTTTGTCCATAGACAAAACGTTGTTGATCATTGTTTTACCTGTTGAGTGAGCCATAGAACCAACGTTAAGGGTCTTGATTGGCACGCCACCTTCGATAGCACGAAGTGCATCTTGTGGAGTTTCAAACAAGATAAGGGCATGAGTTTCGCCGAAACGTGGGTCTTTTGCAACGTCGATCAATTTCTGGATTGGGACAACGTTAGCTTTTACACCGTTAGGAGCTGCTTGTTTGATCAATTCTTTACGCAACTCGTCGTTTGCAACGTTGTCTGAAGCAACGATGATACGATCTGCTTTTGAATCTGGAGTCCAAGCAGTGGCAACCTGACCGTGAAGGAGACGAGTGTCTAGACGAGCAAGGTTGATTTTCAGTTTACCATCACCGATAACTGTTCCTTCTGGAATAGCAGCTTGGGCAACTGGAGCAGCTGCAGCAGTTGCAACTTCCTCAACTGGGTTAAGCGCTTCTGGAAGAGCCTTGATGCCATCTTTGGCTTCTTTAATGATATTCGCAGCGACTTTATCCACACCTGCATTCGCGTCCATAAGGCGCTCTGTGTAGGCTTGGATCAACATCGGCAAGTTCAGTCCTGTGATGATGGCAAACTTACGTTCTGGATTTTCTCCCATTACGCGGCTAGCTTGGTTGAATGGAGATCCACTCCAAAGGTCAGCCAATACTAGAACCTCATCTTCTGCGTCAAATGCAGCCACAGCGTTGTTGAATTTAGCGTAAAGGTCATCTGGACCTTCATTTGGCATAAAGGTTACAACTTGAACCTTTTCTTGTTCACCAAAGATCATAGATCCTGACTGATGAATACCCGCAGCAAATTCGCCGTGGCTCGCAATAATGATTCCGATACTCATTATTGTCATTCCTCCTTATAAAATGTTTGACTGTATGTTTAAGAAAACTTTAAGCCTAACTTTAAGTATAAATCGTTTTCATATAAAAATCAACTACTTTTTCTAAAAAGATGTAAAAGTTTTCATAGAATGACTTTTTAAAAATATTAATATATAAATAATTTTGAGAGGTAAGTGAAAATGGCGATAGAAAATTTAATATAAAAATACAGAAAATAAGTCGCTTTTGTGAAAACAAAATGAAAACAAAAAGGAAAGATTGCGACCATGCAATCTTCCCTTTTATAGGAATAAATTTTGTAAAGCGTGGGCAACTCCATCTTCTTCGTTGGTCAGAGGAAGTTGTTCGTCTGCATATGGAAGAAGAGCAGGATTGGCGTTTTTCATAGCATATCCCTTGCCTGCAAATGCCAACATTTCAGTGTCATTATGCTCATCACCAAAGGCGATTAAGTCTTTTTTATCACGATTCATCACATTGAGCAAGTACTCTAGAGCAAAGGCCTTGTTTACACCCTTGGGAGTACACTCGAGGATGTTGAGGGGCCCGCCCCAGGTATTGATAGCTAGTTGGTGCTGATAAAAACGATTCATCTCGTCCGCTAAAGCGTATTTGTCTTCAGCCCTTGTTTGCAAGAGGATGCAGTTGGGATCTTTGGTTACTCGTTCAGGTTTGAATTGATTTTCCGGCCGGAAGTTCTCTACGCCAAATAGTTTAGGATCCGCAATCTCTTCATTCGGAGTCGTGATATAGAACTTTTTTCGATATTCTCCTGCAATAAAGTCAGCCTGGATGTCCTCCGTGCGCTTGACCATGTCTAGGAGGTATTTTTTGTCCAAGGTCAAGCACTTTTCATGCTCCCAAGCCTTTCCTGGTAGATGGGTAAGGGAACCATTAAAGTTAATCATGGGAGTATGCAATTCTAGCTCACGGTAGAAGTCTTCTGCCATACGATACGGACGACCTGTCGTGATGATAACATGGTGCCCTTTTTCTGAAATTTTTTTGATCGTCTCTTTGGTGAAATCGGAGAGCTTGCTTTCACTATTCAGCAGGGTTCCGTCCAAGTCGACTGCGATAATTTTTTTAGTCATATAAACCTTCCTAGTCGTTTCCAGATAAGATGTCTTCTATTATATCAAAAAGAAGGAAGAAAAGCAGACAAGAACAAAAACTACAGTTGCTTTGATTTATTAAATAAATCAAACAAACATATTGAAAAGGTGAATGATAAATGATATAATACTAATATTGTTCGTAAAAAACAAAAGGAGATTAAAAATGGACAAACTATTTAAACTAAAAGAGCACGGGACAGATGTCCGTACAGAGGTGCTTGCTGGTTTAACAACATTCTTTGCAATGAGTTATATTCTCTTTGTAAACCCTCAAATGCTTTCCCAAACAGGTATGCCTGTTCAAGGTGTGTTCTTGGCAACGATTATCGGTTCTGTAGTCGGTACTTTGATGATGGCTTTCTATGCTAATTTGCCCTACGCACAAGCACCAGGTATGGGACTAAATGCCTTCTTCACATTTACAGTTGTATTTGGGATGGGCTATACTTGGAAAGAAGCTCTTGGTATGGTCTTCATTTGTGGAATTATTTCACTGATTATTACCTTGACAAATGTTCGTAAAATGATCATCGAATCTATTCCAACAACACTTCGTTCAGCTATTTCGGCTGGTATTGGTGTTTTCCTTGCCTATGTTGGAATTAAGAATGCTGGTCTCTTGAAATTCTCAATCGATCCAGGTACTTATACGGTAGCAGGTGAAGGAGCAGACAAGGCTCAAGCTGCACTTACTGCAAACTCAGCAGCTGTTCCAGGCTTGGTAGACTTCAATACTCCAGCCGTATTGGTGGCTCTTGCAGGTTTGGCTATTACCATCTTCTTTGTTGTTAAAGGCATCAAAGGTGGAATTATTCTTTCTATCTTAACAACGACTGTCCTTGCCATTGCTGTTGGTGTTGTGAATTTGTCAGGGATTGACTTTGCTAGCAACAATCTTTCAGCAGCGGTTAATGATTTAGGAACTTTGTTTGGTGCTGCTCTGGGTTCAGAAGGTTTAGGATCTTTGATTTCAAACACTTCGCGTTTACCAGAAACCTTGATGGCTATTCTTGCCTTCTCACTAACGGATATTTTTGATACAATCGGTACTCTTATCGGTACTGGTGAAAAAGTTGGTATCGTTGCGACAAGTGGGGAAAACCATGAGTCAGTTAAATTGGACAAGGCTCTTTACTCTGACTTGGTGGCAACTTCAGTAGGTGCCATTGCAGGTACATCAAACGTTACAACCTATGTTGAGTCTGCGGCGGGTATCGGTGCTGGTGGACGTACTGGGTTGACAGCCCTAGTGGTTGCGATCTGTTTTGCTCTATCTAGCTTCTTTAGCCCACTTCTAGCGATTGTTCCGACAGCTGCAACAGCACCAATTTTGATCATCGTCGGAATCATGATGCTTTCTAACTTGAAAAATATCCCTTGGGATGATATGGCTGAAGCGGTTCCTGCCTTCTTCACATCTATCTTTATGGGATTCAGCTACTCTATCACACAAGGGATTGCTGTTGGTTTCTTGACATATACCTTGACAAAAGTTGTCAAAGGTCAAGCCAAGGATGTGCACGTGATGATTTGGATTTTGGATGCCTTGTTTATCCTTAACTATATCAGTATGGCGCTATAAATGGTATAATAGAAAAAGGGGAGTCTCCCCTTTTTAATTATAAGGAGGTACATCATGAAAGATAAGACGATTTGGCAAGAGGTTTTGAACAGAGGGAAATGGGTGCTCATCCTTTTGGTAGCTTTTGTTCTATCTCAATTTCCCATAGGACTTGCTTTGTTTTTAGCAAACAAACAGTTTCCGATTTTACAGTCAGGGCTCTTAGTTGGTGCCCTATCCATAGTCGTTTTGATTGTATTTATTATTGGTGCACGAAAAACACAACTTGCTACTTTTAATCTATCCTTTTTTAAGGCAAAAGACTTGGCTCGCTTGGTACTGAGTTATCTGGTGATTTTTGCGACAAATCTCTTGGGTTCACTCCTGCTTCGACTAACAAATGAGGCAACAACCAATAACCAATCAATACTGAATGGTTTGGTTCAGAATAGTTCCTTGATTTCAACTTTCTTCCTACTAGTCTTGATTGCGCCGATTTGTGAAGAAATTTTGTGTCGTGGAATTATTCCTAAAAAGATCTTCCGTGGAAAAGAAAAACTAGGTTTTGTTGTTGGTGCAATCGTCTTTGCCTTGCTCCATATGCCAACCAATTTACCTTCTGTGATTATTTATGGAGGAATGTCAACGGTTTTGACTTGGACAGCCTATAAGACTGAGCGTTTGGAGATGTCCATTTTGCTTCATATGATTCTCAATGGTATTGCATTTTGTTTGTTGGCCTTATTGGTATTGATTAGTAGAAATCTAGGTCTATCATTCTAAACCATTGGCCCGCTTGGAAAAGATGAACACTAGCGTGTTCATCTTTTTCTTTTTATGGTAAAATAGAAAGATAATATGGTGAAAAACCTTGAGGGAGTGACCGATATGTCAAGTAAAGCTAATCATGCAAAGACAGCTATTTGCGGAATTATCAACGTAACCCCAGATTCTTTTTCGGATGGTGGGCAGTTTTTTGCTCTTGAGCAGGCACTCCAGCAGGCTCGTAAATTGATAGCAGAAGGAGCGAGCATGCTAGATATCGGTGGAGAATCGACTCGGCCGGGCAGTAGCTATGTTGAGATAGAAGAGGAAATCCAGCGTGTTGTTCCAGTGATTAAAGCTATCCGTGAGGAAAGTGATGTCCTCATTTCTATCGATACTTGGAAAAGTCAGGTGGCAGAGGCCGCCTTGGCTGCTGGTGCCAATCTGGTAAATGACATCACGGGTCTCATGGGAGATGAGAAAATGGCGAATGTGGTTGCGAAGGCTGGAGCAAAAGTGGTTATCATGTTTAATCCAGTTATGGTTCGTCCTCAGCACCCTAGTTCACTCATATTTCCTCATTTTGGTTTTAGACAAGCTTTTACAGAAGAAGAGTTAGCTGACTTTGAAAAAGTGCCAATCGAAAACTTGATGGAGGCTTTCTTTGAACATGCTCTAGCGAGAGCGAACCAAGCTGGAATTGCAAGAGAAAATATTCTGCTGGATCCAGGGATTGGCTTTGGTCTGACCAAGAAGGAAAATCTACTCCTTCTACGGGATCTAGATAAACTACACCAGCAAGGCTATCCGATTTTTCTTGGAGTTTCGCGTAAGCGATTTGTCATCAATATCCTAGAAGAAAATGGCTTTGAAGTCAATCCTGAGACGGAAGTCGGTTTCCGAAATCGGGACACCGCTTCGGCTCATGTAACGACTATCGCTGCGAGACAGGGTGTAGAAGTGGTGCGCGTGCATGATGTTGCCAGTCACAGGATGGCAGTTGAAATTGCCTCTGCTATCCGTTTGGCCGATGATGCAGAAAATCTAGATTTAAAACAATATAAGTAAGATGAACGAAATTCAAAACAATCAGTGGATTGCCCACTACCGGACGGACCAACCGCATTTTGGTTTGGAGCGAATGGTGGAACTCCTAGCTCTGCGAGGCAATCCCCATCTCAAACTTAAGGTCATCCATATCGGGGGGACCAATGGCAAGGGGTCGACCATTGCTTTTTTGAAAAAGATGCTGGAAGGGCTAGACCTGAGAGTTGGGGTGTTCAGCTCGCCCTATCTCATTCATTATACAGACCAGATTAGCATTAATGGGGAATCCATTCCTGAAGCGAAACTAGAAGCTCTCATGGCAGACTATCAGTCTTTGCTTGAGAGAGAATCTGCTGACAATTTGCAGGGAACAACCGAGTTTGAGATTATCACAGCTCTAGCCTATGATTACTTTGCCTCAGAACAAGTAGATGTGGCTATCATGGAAGTCGGCATGGGTGGTCTTTTGGATAGTACTAATGTCTGCCAGCCAATTTTAACAGGAATTACGACCATTGGACTGGATCATGTAGCCCTACTTGGTGACACCTTGGAAGCCATAGCAGAGCAGAAGGCTGGTATTATCAAACAAGGCATTCCATTAGTGACAGGTCATATTGTTCCTGAAGCCTTGACTGTGATAGACTCTATTGCAGAAGCTAAAAATGCGCCTAGACTTACCTATGGAAAAGATTATCAGGTCAGTCACCAAAAGAGTGTGGTGACAGGCGAAATCTTTGATTATACCAGTTCTGTCAGACAAGGGAGCTTTCAAACAGGTCTGCTTGGTTTGCACCAGATAGAGAATGCGGGGATGGCCATAGCTTTACTTGATACTTTTTGTCAAGAAGATAGGCGGGAGTTGGCAAGTAATGACTTGGTTGCTCAAGCTTTGAAAGAGACCAGATGGCCAGGGCGTTTGGAGGTCGTGTCTAGCGACCCCTTGTTGCTTTTGGATGGGGCCCACAATCCCCATGCTATCAAGGCTTTACTAGCAACCTTACAAGAACGCTTTGCGGATTATCATAAGGAAATCCTCTTTACCTGCATCAAAACCAAGGCCTTGGAGGATATGCTGGACTTGCTAGGGGAAATGCCAGATACCGAGCTTACCCTTACACATTTTGATGATAGTCGGGCGACGGATGAAAGCGTGCTGAAAGAGACAGTCAAGTCTAGAAATCTCAATTACCAAAGTTGGCAAGATTTTCTAGAGCAGAAATTGACAGATAAAAATGAAGAGAAACAAACAGTTAGGATTGTCACAGGTTCCTTGTATTTCTTGAGCCAAGTGAGAGCCTATCTGATGGAGAGGAAGAACGAGAATGGATACACAAAAGATTGAAGCAGCTGTAAAAATGATTATCGAGGCTGTTGGTGAGGACGCTAACCGCGAGGGCTTGCAGGAAACACCTGCTCGTGTAGCCCGTATGTACCAAGAGATTTTTTCAGGTCTTGGCCAAACTGCTGAGGAACACCTGTCAAAATCCTTTGAGATTATTGATGATAATATGGTAGTAGAAAAGGATATTTTTTTCCACACCATGTGTGAACACCACTTCTTGCCTTTTTATGGGAGAGCGCACATTGCCTATATTCCAGATGGTCGGGTGGCAGGTTTGTCCAAACTTGCCCGTACGGTTGAAGTTTATTCTAAAAAACCACAAATTCAAGAACGGTTGAATATCGAAGTGGCCGATGCCTTGATGGACTATCTGGGGGCTAAGGGAGCCTTTGTTGTCATTGAGGCCGAACATATGTGTATGAGCATGCGTGGTGTCAGAAAACCAGGTACTGCAACCTTGACGACAGTAGCTCGTGGTCTATTTGAAACAGATAAAGACCTCCGAGACCAGGCTTATCGTTTAATGGGACTATAATACTCTTCGAAAATCAAATTCAAACCACGTCAGCTTCCATCTGCAACCTCAAAACAGTGTTTTGAGCAGCCTGCGGCTAGCTTCCTAGTTTGCACTTTGATTTTCATTGAGTATAAAAAGAATCCGCTTCATGCGGATTTTTCTAGAAAGGACTAGTTATGGATCAACTGCAGATTAAAGATTTGGAAATTTTTGCCTATCATGGTCTTTTTCCAAGTGAGAAAGAATTGGGGCAGAAGTTTGTTATTTCCGCAAGCTTATCCTATGATATGACCAAGGCGGCTACAGACCTGGATTTGACAGCATCTGTCCATTACGGAGAACTGTGTCAGCAGTGGACGACTTGGTTTCAGGAAAGCACTGAGGATTTGATTGAAACGGTAGCCTACAAACTAGTTGAACGTACCTTTGAGACCTATCCTCTTGTCCAAGAGATTGAGTTGGAACTGAAAAAACCGTGGGCTCCAGTGCATTTACCATTGGATACCTGCTCGGTGACCATTCGCCGTCGTAAGCAACGAGCCTTTATCGCCTTAGGAAGCAATATGGGGGACAAG
Source organism: Streptococcus sp. FSL W8-0197 (assembly GCF_037963785.1). Classification (GTDB taxonomy): domain Bacteria; phylum Bacillota; class Bacilli; order Lactobacillales; family Streptococcaceae; genus Streptococcus; species Streptococcus oralis_CQ. Next base: position 235,562 of record NZ_CP150168.1, read on the forward strand.
CAAGCAAACTTGGAACAAGCTATTGACAAACTGCGAGCTCGTGGCATCCATATTCTCAAAGAGTCCAGTGTTTTGACGACGGAGCCTTGGGGTGGTGTGGAACAAGATAGCTTTGCCAATCAGGTGATTGAAGTAGAAACCTGGTTACCAGCACCAGTCTTGTTAGAAACATTATTAGCCATTGAGTCAGAAATGGGACGGGTGAGAGAAGTGCATTGGGGGCCTCGTTTAATTGATTTGGACCTACTCTTTGTGGAGGACCAGATCATTTACACAGACGAACTCATCTTGCCTCATCCTTATATAGCAGAACGCCTCTTTGTTCTTGAGCCGTTAGTGGAAATAGCTCCCCATTTTATTCATCCAATCTTAAAACAACCAATTCGATACTTGGTTGGCCAGTTGGAGCAAGGAAATGCCTAAGCTTTCCGAGACCTATAGTAAGTGGAAGAGTATTGGGGAGGGACTACTTGCTATTGTTTTAGGGCTTCTCTTGATCCGATTTGGACAAGTCATTCCGCGAATGGGGTACCAGTTGCTGATGGGCTATTTTTCCTTGTCAGCAGTTTGGCACTTGTTGACTCGCTGGTTTCAGGATAAAAGACGTCGGGAAAATATCTTTGTAACCTTGGGCAAGCTGGTGGTTGCGGCTCTGGTGTTTGACTCTATCATCTTGCAAGACCTCGCCCTCTATCTCCTGGTTTTTATCATTGCGAGCTACCAGCTGTTTACGGGCATCATTAGCCTTGTGACTTGGTCTCTCTATCGAAAAAATGCCATTCATCCTCGGCTCCCTCATCTCTTCGATGCTGTATGGATGATAGGATTCGGTCTTTATAGTATCTCTCCTTTTCACGATGCAGCGAATTTTGAATTGCTCTTGCTTGGGTTTTACTTGCTCATGCTAGGGGCTAGTAGCCTCCGGGACGGTTTCTTTTTTGAAAAGATAGAAAACAATCCCAAGCTGAAGCGGCATATGCGAATGACCCTGCCTATCTTTGTGACGGCTCTGATTCCTATCAGCACCTTGCGCAAACTAAATGAGTGGCTGTCAAATCATGAAAGTCAAGAAGGGGAAGTTCATTCAGAAAGAAAAAACGATCAGGTAGTTGATCTAGAAATTTTTATTCATACCTCAGAAACATCCTTCTTCCTCGCTATGGGACATGTGGATATTTGTTATCAAGGGAAGGTTATTTCCTATGGTTCGTATGATCCCCACTCGGAGCGTTTATTCGGCATGGTTGGAGACGGTGTTTTGTTTAAGGCCAATCGGGAAAAATACATCGAGCTCTGTAAGAGGGAAAGTCAGAAGACCTTATTTGCTTATGGTCTGAGTTTGACGGACCAACAGGAAGCAGCCATCCAAGCTCGTCTAGTAGAGATAGAAGACCTGTTAATTCCTTGGGAACCAAGCTCGCAGTTGATGAAAAGAAGAGAGGGAGAGGTAAAGCACACCTACTCTTACCAACTAAAAGAGGAAGCAGATGCGACCCTCTATAAATTCAGCTCATCCGAGTTTAAGACCTACTTTGTTCTCAGTACCAATTGTGTTCTGCTAGCAGACTCTATCGTGGGAAAAGCTGGGACGGATATATTAAGTCCCCAAGGTTTCATTGTACCGGGGACTTATCAAGATTACCTTGATTTAGAGTACACAAAGCCAAACGGTCTAGTTGTTAGTCGCTCTATTTATTAGAAAAAGAAAACTCTAGTTCCTCAGCAGTTTGCGCCGAGAAGCTAGAGTTTTTTAAAATAGGTCATTTTCTTCTGGAAGGAGGATGGTTTCCCTACCGTCCAAGTCTAAAACAAGGACCCTAGGAGGATAAAGCGGATCGAAAGGATGATTGAAATCAAAATCGATGCTAGTCGGAAGGTTTTGACTAGAGAAATGGAAGGTAATGGTCCCCTCGTTGTTGAGAAGCTGAAATTCGAGTTCTTCTTCTAATTCAAAGACATTTTTCAGGAAATGATCAATAATATACCATAAAGAGTCAATGACATCGTCAGGTAGGCTGGTCACGACACCAAAACTAGCGGAACGTCTCTGTGTATTTGTAAAAGCCATGTTTTCCTCCCCCTTTATTTTCCTTATCATACAGCAAAATGTCTTAAAAATCAAGAAATCCTACTCGCTTTTTCAAAATGGGAATAAACTGTGAAATTTTTTCAAAGTTTCTTCTAAAAATACTTGAAAGTGTTTACAATAAGTGATAAAATGGAGTAAGTAGATGCGTGAAAGCGAAATTTTCATTATAGAAAGGAAACGGAATGAACACAGATGATACAGTAACGATTTATGACGTCGCCCGTGAAGCAGGAGTTTCAATGGCAACAGTTAGCCGTGTCGTTAATGGCAACAAGAATGTTAAAGAGAACACTCGAAAAAAAGTCCTCGAAGTGATTGATCGCTTGGATTATCGTCCAAATGCGGTCGCTCGTGGTTTGGCTAGCAAGAAGACAACGACAGTCGGAGTTGTGATTCCTAACATTACCAATGGTTATTTCTCAACACTTGCTAAGGGGATTGACGACATTGCTGAAATGTACAAGTATAACATTGTCCTAGCAAATAGTGATGAGGATGATGAAAAGGAAGTTTCAGTGGTTAACACGCTCTTTTCAAAACAAGTCGATGGGATTATCTTTATGGGCTATCACCTGACTGAAAAGATTCGTTCAGAGTTTTCTCGCTCACGGACACCGGTTGTTCTTGCTGGTACTGTGGATGTAGAACACCAACTTCCAAGTGTGAATATCGACTACAAACAAGCAACGATTGATGCTGTGAGCTACCTTCTCAAAGAAAACGAGAAAATTGCTTTTGTAAGTGGACCACTCGTCGATGATATCAATGGCAAGGTTCGTTTGATCGGTTACAAGGAAGCGTTGAAAAAAGCTGGACATTCTTATAGCGAGGGATTGGTCTTTGAATCAAAATACAGCTATGACGATGGTTATGCCTTGGCAGAACGCTTGATTTCATCACAAGCTACAGCCGCAGTTGTAACAGGTGATGAATTGGCGGCAGGTGTGTTGAATGGTTTGGCTGACCATGGTGTATCTGTGCCAGAAGATTTTGAAATCATCACGACAGATGACTCTCAGATTGCACGATTCACTCGTCCAAACTTGACGACTATTGCCCAACCTCTTTATGACCTAGGTGCTATCAGCATGCGTATGTTGACTAAGATTATGCATAAGGAAGAGTTGGAAGAACGTGAAGTTCTCTTGCCTCATGGTTTGACAGAACGCCGCTCTACACGAAAACGTAAATAGAAAAAATCAGGGAATCGTGAGATTTCCTGATTTTGCGTGCTTGAGAAGAGAATTAGCCTTCCATATAGTCTTTTAAGGCTTGTCCTTTTAGTCCAGCATTAAGGGCAATTAATAATTTGAGGCGAGCTTTTTGAGCGTTGAGTTCTTTGACAAAGAAAACACCAGCTCGTTGCAACTGCACTCCTCCGCCTTGGTAGGCGTAGACAGGTTCAGCAATACCATTAAAGCATCGTGAGACCAAGGCGACTGGAATTTCTTTTTGCAGGAGATTTTCCAACTTTTGAGCTGTTTCTTTGGGAACATTGCCTGCTCCAAAGGCCTGAATGACTAAGCCATCCAGCTGTTCCAAGTCTAACATATCGATCAGCTCGTCTGTCATACCGGCATAGGCTGAGATGATGGGAACTAGACCTTGAATATGTTCGAGATCAAACCGGACACGAGGTTCAGCCGTTTTGAAGTAGAGGATTTCTTGCTTCATGATGAGGCCAAGTGGTCCATGTGTTGGGGTTTGAAAGGTGCTGACATTGGTCGTATGAGTTTTGGTAACATACTTGGCTGCGTGGATCTCGTCGTTCATGACGACCAGTACACCCTTGTCGGCTGCTTTGTCATCGCTGGCAACTCGCAAAGCGCTCAGATAGTTATATACACCGTCGCTACCAAGTTCGTTTGAACTACGCATGGCCCCTGTTAGAACGATGGGCATGTTGGGGATTTTCATGGTATCTAGAAAGTAGGCTGTTTCTTCCAAAGTGTCCGTCCCATGTGTAATCACAACCCCATCGTAGTTGTCTGCTTCCTCTCTAATCTTATGGTAGAGGGCTAGCATGTGTTTGGGTTTTATATGGGGGCTTGGCAGATTAAAAAAGTCTAGGGCATGAACCTCAATCCCTTCAAGTGGATTGGAAACATGGTTCATGGGATTGTCCTGACTAGTTACAACGGCACCAGTGGCGTCTGCTTGCATGGAAATAGTCCCACCTGTATGTAAAACAAGGATTTTCTTAGGCATGATTTAGTCACTCTTTCTGAAATGTGGTATAATCATTGTAACACAAAAGGGGAGAATGGGACAGGATGGAAGTCAAGGCTGTTTTTTTTGATATCGATGGAACGCTAGTCAACGATCGCAAGAGTGTTTTGAAATCCACTAAGGACGCGATTAAGATTGTCAAAGAGCAAGGAGTGCTTGTTGGAGTAGCGACAGGACGAGGGCCGTTTTTTGTCAAGGAATTGATGGAAGACTTGGACCTAGACTTTGCGGTGACCTACAATGGCCAATACATTTTTAATAAAGAAAAGGTGCTCTTTGCAAGTCCGATTGCTAAGTCAAGCCTGCGTCAACTGATTGCTTACGCTAAAAAGGAGCGTAAAGAAATCGCTCTTGGAACCGAGCATGCCGTTGTTGGTTCGAAAATTATGTCATTTGGTCTCGGCTCCTTTTCCCAACTGGTTAGTCGTTTTATTCCGACTGTGCTAACAAGAACCGTTAGCCGTTCCTTTAATCGAATGGTTAGCAAGGCAGTTCCTCAAAAGGAAGACGACCTGCTTAACTTGATTAATCAACCCATTTATCAAGTTTTGATGCTGATGACGCCAGAGGAATCTGAGAAGGCAGCAAGTGATTTTGAAGATTTGAAATTAACTCGAAGCAATCCTTTTGCAGCAGATATCATTAACCAAGGAAATTCCAAACTAGAAGGCATTCGCCGAGTCGGGAAAGAATATGGCTTTGATCTCAACCAAGTCATGGCCTTTGGTGATTCAGACAACGATCTGGAAATGTTAGCGGGTGTTGGTATGTCGGTTGCTATGGGAAATGGCAGTAGCAGTGTCAAAGAAGTTGCCAAGCATATTACGGCAAGTAATCAACAAGATGGTATCCACAAGGCGCTCGAGCACTTTGGTGTTTTGGCTTCAGAAAAAGTGTTTGTCAGTCGAGACTACCACTTTAATAAGGTCAAGACTTTCCACCACATGATGGATGAACGAACTCAAGAAGAGCCACAGGCATGGGATGTTGAAGGTGCAACCCACCGCGCAGACTTTAAAATTGAAGAATTAGTAGAGTTTGTTCGCGCAGCAAGTTCTTCGGAGGAAGAATTCCAAGACTCCCTTGCAAGCATGCATGAGGCACTTGATAAAGCGGCAGAGAAAGTGGCGAAAAAGACACCTGCTAAGCAAAATCTGGTCGGTCAAGTGGATGCTTTGATTGACACACTGTATTTTACATACGGTAGTTTTGTTTTGATGGGAGTAGACCCAGAACGCATTTTTGATATTGTCCATGAAGCGAATATGGGGAAGGTCTTCCCTGATGGAAAAGCTCATTTTGACCCAATTACACACAAGATTTTAAAACCAGATGACTGGGAAGAAAAATATGCTCCAGAACCTGCCATCCGACAGGAACTACAACGTCAGTTTAAAGCTTATGAGCGACATAAAGAAAGAAAAAATAAAAAATAAGAGAAAATTCTTTTCCCTGGATGAAAAATTCGGGGATTTTTTGAGCTGAAAACCGAACAATTTTATATATATCACTAATTATTATTAGCATATTTATACTAGAAAAAGAAATGAAAAAATGAAAATATAGTGAAAATAAAATAACAGGAAATTACATTTCTTATGAAGAATAGTTAAAAAGCTAGATATATTAGTAATATATCTAGCTTTTCTTTTAAAAAAAACATCAAAAAAGACAAGTCAAATTATTTGATATTTGAAAGTTTATGTGTTAGAATATATTAAGAAAGCGAATAAATATAAAATCCTCATGCCGCTATAATATGCTCTTTTTAAAGACAGAAAGTCAACTTGTTTATTTCAGGCCTGTTAACAAGCTGATGTGAAGAATTCACTCTAGTTTTGAGGTTTAGTTATAAAATTGTGCACAATTGCTTTCCAAATTTTTATTATTTTAATTTTCAAGTTTAAAAATTAAAGAATTAAGAGGTTGAAATGAAGAAAAAATATACCTATTTGACAGCTTCTGTTTTAACAGCTGTAACAATGCTTCCAACTTTTGCACCAAGTGAAGCTCACGCTGCTTACAATTGGAATGGAAATAATAGTTACTATACAAGAACTAGCCGCCGTTCAAGCAATCGTACTTCTAACCGTACTACTGCAAATCGTAGCCGCACATCAAATTATACTGTAAGAAGTTATGGCTACAACAGTTATTACCCAAGTTATAACTATGGCTACAATAGCTACTATCCAAGCTATAACTATGGATATGGTAGCTACTACCCAAGTTACAACTACGGTTACAATAATTGGAATAACTACTATAGCTATGACAACAGTAGCAACTACTATGGTTATAACTATTGGAATAATTACAATAACCTTGCTAGCGATGAAAACTATATTTACTGGAATGGCAATCACTACTACCGTATGAACGATGGTAGCTACCGTATTTATCGCAACGGTCAGTGGAAACCTTTGACAAACAATAGTAACAACAACTCATCTACTAACAACTTGGAAAACGATCCGCACTATCGTTACGAAAATGGGTACCATTACTATGTATTGGACAATGGCGATTATTACTACTACCAAAATGGTAAGTGGGTATTGGTGAAAGATTCTGCTGATACAACACCAGCACAACCGGCAACACCTGCTGAACCAAAACCAGAACAACCAACAACTCCGGTTGAGCCAGCACAACCAAGTCAACCTGAAGTTCCTGCTCCAACACCAGCAGAACCAGAGACTCCAACACCAGCACCTAGTGATAAACCTGAAGAGTCGACAACACCAGCTGAGCCAAAACCAGAGCAACCAGCAACTCCAAGTGTTGACCTACCAGAAAATCCACCAATTAATGGTGCTGATAGTGAATTTGATCCATTCAAGCCATCAACAGAAACGCCAGCAGAACCAAAACCAGAAACACCAGCAACTCCAGCTATCCCAACAACACCAGGTTTGGTAACGACTGATGAACCAAGTGAAAACCAAATCCCTGATTATGTTGAAAAACCAGCTGAAGGATTGGAACACTTGGCTTGGGCACCAAATGGACACACTCCAAAATTGGTTTACCCACCAGGTAAACCAGGTGATGCAGTCCTCAAGAATGATAAGAACTACTACTTCGACGGTAGTGCACATTACTACTATGTACCATCTAACTCAGAGCGTACAGGTTACTCAGCATACTGGAAGTGGCTTGGAGGAAAATGGAAACTTCAAGGGATGACTGATCCAAACGATCCAGCTCGTGATCCAAAACTTCACGAAAACACTGCTGATGACGAGTACATGTACAGTGACAAGAACTCAAGCGTGAGACTTTACTCAACTAACTTGGTAACGACTGCTAAAGCAGGTCAAGCATTGCCATTCAAGAATGTTGAAGAGTTCAAAAACTATGTCATCGAAAAAATGAATCCTAAGTTCCTTGATAACTCTGGTTGGGATGCTAAAGTTGAGTGGGAAATCGAAGATCCAGAAATCTTTGAGAAGACGAAAGAAAACCCATACGCTAAGGACTATGTCTTGATTGCAAATCTCAAGAGTGGTGTCGAAGACAAGAAATACAGTGATGTAGAATTTGGTTATGTGAAGTTTGTTTACCGTGTTGAAGCAACAAACGATACAAACTATGACTATGTTTCAAAAGCGAAAGAAGCTTTCGCTAAAATCAATGAGACTCGTAAAGCTCAAGGATTGAAAGAATTGACTTGGTCTGAAGACATTTATCAAAATCAAGCACTTCCGAAAGTAAATGAAATTTCACGTCAATACGATAGCACAGGCTTTGTAGGACGTCGTGATGAAGATGCTGCTGTTGTCGTTAAGAAATGGGCAAACAGTGGTTTGAGAGACTTGCTTCTCGATCCAAATGTCACTGAAGGAGCTGTAGCAGCAGTAGTTGATGGAAATGGTGTATACTACTGGGCATACAGTTACAAATAATTCAATCTTTTGAGATTGACTACTTTCTAAATAAGATAGAGGCTTTAAACAATTGTTTAAAGCCTTTTTGTGACCCAATCAGGATAAACAAAAAGGAGCCAGAGGCTCCCTTTTTTAATGATTACAATGTTTTTTCACTTTCTCTCACGACCAGCAAATCGACTTTTGCATGGCGGAGAATGTACTCAGATGAAGAGCCAACCAAGAGGCGTTCAAAGGCATTAAGCCCTGTTGCACCAACGAGAATCAGGTCAACATTTTCTGCGTCTGGAATAGTACGGGCAAGGAGGGTTTTTGGATTTCCCATTTCGATGACGATGTGAATATCGGTCACACCAGCATCTCTTGCGCGCTTTTCGTACTCCTTCATCAGACTTTCAGCATCGACTTGGAGTTCTTCGTAAACTTCAGCATCAAAGGTAGACACGCTTTGAAGAGCGCGTGTGTCGATAACATGGGCAATGGTGAGCTTGGATTCGTTGCGTAGAGCAGTGTAAACACCTTTGACGAAAGCCAAGTCCGCTTCTTTAGAACCATCAATTGCGACCATAACATTTTGGTAACGTTGTGCCATAATGAAACCTCCTGAAATTTTCTTACTGTTATTGTAACCCTTTTCACTAAAGAAGTAAAGTAAAAATCATATTTAAATAAATATTATCGGAGATTCAATTTGGTGGAGATATGTTAAAATAAAAGAAAACGGGATAGCAGAAAACACAGTGAGGGGATGAGAAAGTATGAAAGATTTTGTTCAAGCTTCTAAAAAAATAAGTTTCCTTTATCATGGAATTATCCTTGCGTCACTTGTAGGTGAAGTAGTGATGCTTTGGCAGCTGGAAAGAGTCGTGCCCGTTCTTTATCCAGGATTTGTTGGATTTCTTCTCTTTCACCTAGTCTACCACATCATTTTATTGGTGATTGCAAAGAGAAGTGGTCGTTTGGACTATTTGGTCACGTGGGGGCTCTTTCTCATGTTTAATCTTTTATATGACTCCTTTTTAGCGCTGGTCTTTCTAGGTTTGTCTTTTGGTATGTGAGAAAATACTTCTGTATTCTAGTTGTTTAGACGGTGAGAACCTAGTCGTTGTGAGTTTTTTCTTTACTTGCTCATTTCAGGAAACTTGTCGCAATCCCTTTCTAGTGGTATAATGTTACTATCTCGATGAATTGAGGAAACAAGATGAAAGAATATAACAAGTCTAGTAAGTTAGAGCATGTTGCCTATGATATCCGTGGTCCTGTTTTGGAAGAAGCTATGCGGATGCGAGCAAACGGAGAAAAGATTTTACGTCTGAATACAGGAAATCCAGCAGAATTTGGCTTTACAGCGCCAGACGAGGTCATTCATGACTTGATTATGAATGCGCGTGATAGTGAGGGATATTCTGATTCCAAAGGGATTTTCTCAGCCCGCAAGGCCATCATGCAGTATTGCCAACTGAAGAAATTTCCCAATGTGGACATTGATGATATCTACCTTGGAAATGGTGTCAGTGAGCTGATTGTTATGTCCATGCAAGGGCTTTTGGATAATGGCGATGAGGTCTTGGTGCCTATGCCAGACTATCCTCTCTGGACAGCCGCGGTCAGCCTAGCTGGGGGAAATGCCGTTCACTATATCTGTGATGAGGCTGCAGAATGGTACCCAGATATTGACGATATTAAGTCAAAAATTACTTCCAATACCAAGGCAATCGTCCTTATCAATCCGAACAACCCAACTGGAGCCCTTTATCCTAAGGAACTCTTGTTGGAGATTATTGAGATTGCTCGTCAAAACGATTTGATTATCTTTGCGGATGAGATTTATGACCGCATGGTGATGGATGGGCATGTGCATACGCCTGTGGCGAGCTTGGCACCTGATGTTTTCTGTGTCAGCATGAATGGTCTGTCAAAATCTCACCGTATCGCTGGTTTTCGTGTAGGCTGGATGGTCTTGTCTGGTCCTAAGCACCATGTCAAGGGTTATATCGAAGGGCTCAATATGCTGTCAAATATGCGCCTTTGCTCCAACGTTTTGGCCCAGCAAGTCGTACAAACATCACTAGGTGGGCACCAGTCAGTGGATGAATTGCTCCTCCCTGGTGGACGGATTTACGAGCAAAGAAACTTTATCTATAATGCCATTCAAGATATTCCAGGTTTATCTGCAGTCAAGCCTAAGGCGGGTCTTTATATCTTCCCTAAAATTGACCGTAATATGTACCGCATTGATGATGATGAACAGTTCGTTCTTGATTTCTTGAAGCAGGAAAAGGTTCTCTTGGTTCATGGTCGTGGTTTTAACTGGAAGGAACCAGACCATTTCCGTATCGTTTACCTTCCTCGTGTGGACGAATTAGCGCAAATCCAAGAAAAGATGACACGTTTCTTGAGTCAGTATCGTAGATAAGGCTTTCATAGGGAAAAGCAGGAAACATTTCCTTAGAGCTATTGACAAATAGGTCAGAATCAGATAGAATAGTAAAGTATGTTTAGTAACTGATCACTTTATAGCCGGCTAAACGAATACAAAATCTATGAGGAGGTATTCATCGTGAAACGTACTTATCAACCAAGTAAACTTCGTCGTGCGCGCAAACACGGATTCCGTAACCGTATGTCAACTAAAAACGGTCGTCGCGTATTGGCAGCTCGTCGTCGTAAAGGACGCAAAGTTTTGGCTGCATAATCCAAACGAATTCAACAAAGAAGTCAGTAGGAACTCGAGTCTACTGACTTTTCTTTTTATCTTAAAGGGTGCATTGTCCTTGAAATCGGTCATTTCAGATGAAATTCATGGAGGGCCCGTTTAAAAGGTCACATACAAAAAACTCAAAACCAGATATAAGTTACTGATTTTGAGTTTTTGTTTATTCTTTTAAGTGATAAGAGTAGCTAGCGATAACGACGTCTTCATGCCATCTGAGAGCGTATTTTAGTTTGAGGCTCATTTGATTGTGCAGGATATTTTGCCAAGGCTTGTTAGGGATAAACTGTGGGACAAGGACTGTAACAGTGTAGTTTTTTTGCTTAGCTTCTTGGGCGATTCGTTTGACATACTTAACGCTAGGGGTGATGATGTCGCGGTAGCTAGTATTGATATTCTTCAGAGTGATATTTGGGAAGTAATCGGCAAATTCCTGAAGAATTTCTTGGTCTTTATCGGCCGTTTCTTTAGTAGAAATGTGCATGGCCAACACTTCGTCACCGATACTTTGAGCGTAGTTAATGGCTCCAACACTTACTCGAGTAACATTTCCAACTAGGACGAGAACCAGATTGCCGTCATAAGTGCGTTTTTCGATTCCTTCGTAGAGTCGTAGCTGTTTTGCCACTTTTTGGTAATGGCTGTGAATGGACAAAAAGAGGAAGGTTAAAACTAGGATAATTGGGAAGAATGGCCAGATATCACCCAGTCTGAAGAGGAGTAAAATGAGGACAATAGCATAACAAATGATGGCCCCAAGGATATTAGCAAAGGCAGGTTTTAAGAAGTTTGCTCCTTTTTCCTTTTTCCAATGGCGAATCATCCCAGTCTGAGAGAGGGCAAAGGGAACGAAGACCCCGATAGTATAAAGAGGAATCAAGCGTTCAGTATTCCCGTTAAAAATGAGAAGAAGGGTCATAGCTCCAAAAGCCAGAGTTAAGATACCGTTGGAGTAGCCAAGGCGATCCCCCTTTTCCATAAAGAGATGGGGCATGTACTTGTTTTTAGCCATATTGTAAGCCAGCATAGGGAAGGCTGAAAAGCCAGTATTTGCAGCTACAGCTAGAATCAAGGCTGTTGAGAACTGGAAGAGATAGTAGCTAGCATGACCAAAGAATGAATCACCAAGAATGCCCTTGGCCATTTGCGAGAGGATGGTTTCTCCATTTTGAGGTGTGATGCCCATCCAGTAGTTTAGGAAGGTGATACCTGCAAAAAGAAATCCTAAAATGAGGGACATGATGGTCAAGGTCTGAGCAGCATTCTTTTCTTTCGGAGTTTTGAAAAATGGTACCGCATTTGAAATAGCCTCAACCCCTGTCAGAGAGGCAGAGCCACTGGTAAAGGCTCTCAATAGGAGAACGATGGAAAGGCTCGGAACGGTTTGCCCAATGGTTGAAGTCGCCTGATAGTTTAGGGAACCTGTGAATAGTTGAAAGAACCCATAAAGCAAGAGAAAGACGGTACTGAAGATAAAGAGGTAGACGGGAATCATCAGAGAGCTGGCAGATTCTTTCAAGCCTCTTAAATTCAAGAGCATGAGCAGGCAGACTAGGAAAATAGAGATATGAAGATTGTAGGGATGGAGGGCAGGGATGGCTGCAGTAATAGCATCAGCTCCAGAAGCAACGGATACGGCTACTGTCAGCATATAGTCAACAAGGAGGCTGCCCCCTGCAATCAAGCCTAGTTCAGGGGAGAGATTTTCTCGAGTGACCATATAAGCCCCACCGCCTTGAGGATAGGCGTGGATGATTTGACGATAGGAAATGGTTAAACTAGCGAGCAGTAAGAGGACAAAAATACCGATAGGGAGGCTCCACCAAATAGCGAGAGGAGAGAGACTGACTAAAACGAGAATGACTTGTTCAGGTCCATAGGCAATAGAAGACAGGGCATCACTGGATAACATTGCAAGTGCCTGCATTTTTCCAAGCAATCCCCCTTCGCCGTCTGTGAGAGACTTGAGTGGTCGACCGATAAAGGTATATTTTAATTTTCTAAACATTTTCTTTTCCTTTGCTGAAAATTTCAATAAGTGTTATTATACTGCTTTGAAAAAATGCAGTCAAGGGAGAATGATTGGTATTAGAATATTTTTACAAGCCGGGGGATGCTATTTTTGGTATAATAGATGGAAGAAAATGAGGTTAGAAAAGATGATTTTTGATACGCACACACATTTAAATGTAGAAGAATTTGCAGGACGTGAGGCAGAAGAAATCGCCTTGGCTGCTGAGATGGGTGTGACACAGATGAATATTGTTGGTTTTGATACACCAACCATTGAACGAGCCCTGGAGTTGGCAGATGAGTATGAGCAACTCTACGCAACTATTGGCTGGCATCCGACGGAAGCAGGGACTTACACAGATGAGGTCGAAGCTTACTTGCTTGAAAAACTAAAACATCCTAAGGTCGTTGCCTTGGGGGAGATTGGTCTGGACTATCACTGGATGACAGCACCTAAGGAAGTGCAGGAGCAGGTTTTTCGTCGTCAGATTCAGTTGTCTAAGGACTTGAATTTGCCTTTTGTGGTCCATACCCGTGATGCGCTAGAAGATACTTATGAGATTATCAAGAGTGAGGGCGTTGGTCCTCGTGGTGGGATTATGCATTCATTTTCAGGTTCTTTGGAGTGGGCTGAGAAGTTTGTCGAGCTTGGCATGACTATTTCTTTTTCAGGAGTGGTGACCTTTAAGAAAGCGACAGATATCCAAGAGGCTGCTAGGGAACTTCCTTTAGACAAGATTTTGGTAGAAACGGATGCGCCCTACCTAGCTCCTGTTCCTAAACGTGGCCGTGAAAACAAAACAGCCTACACACGATACGTGGTGAACTTTATCGCCGACTTGCGTGGCATGACGACAGAAGAATTAGCTGCTGTGACAAGTGCCAATGCCGAGCGTATTTTTGGATTGGAAAAACAATCATGAAAGAGAAAATTTCCCAAGTCATCGTGGTCGAAGGACGGGATGATACAGCTAATCTCAAACGTTACTTTGATGTAGAGACCTATGAAACACGAGGTTCCGCAATAAATGACCAGGATATAGAACGCATTCAGCGTCTGCATGAATTACATGGAGTCATTGTCTTTACAGATCCAGATTTTAATGGGGAACGCATTCGTCGCATGATTATGACGGCCATTCCAACAGTACAGCATGCTTTTCTCAAGCAAGATGAGGCTGTTCCCAAATCTAAGACCAAGGGACGTTCTCTGGGAATCGAACACGCCAGCTACGAAGATCTAAAAACAGCACTGGCTCAGGTGACAGAGCAATTTGAAAACGAGAACGAGTTTGACATCAGTCGTGGTGACTTGATTCGCCTAGGTTTCTTGGCGGGAGCAGACAGTCGTAGGCGTAGAGAGTATCTAGGAGAGGCTCTACGAATTGGCTATTCCAACGGCAAACAACTCCTCAAGCGCTTAGAGTTATTTGGGGTAACCTTGGCAGAAGTGGAAGAAGTGATGGCTAAGTATTCAGACTAACGGGGTCAGAAATGAAAAAAGTGATTATTACGGGTGGCAATAGTGGTATTGGCTACCAGGCTGCAAAACAATTAGCTGAAAAGGACTGGTCGGTAACTCTCTTTTGTAGACGAAAAGAAGCTGCCGAGCAAGCCTGTGAGAAAATCCGTCAACAAACAGGAAATCCGCATGTAGATTATATTTTGGCTGATTTATCTGAGATGAAAAGTGTCAAGGAAGCGGTAGAACAGTATATTCAAAAAGAAGACGCTTTAGACGTTCTGATTAACAATGCAGCTGATTTTGACTTATCGGTCAAAAAGCCCATCCTGACTAGGGAGGGATTAGAAAAGCAATTTGCGACAAATGTGGTTGCTCCCTTTTTACTTTCTACCTTGTTAAAGGGTTTGTTGGAAAAGTCAAAAAGTGGTCGGATTATTAATATTTCTTCCCAAGGGCTGATGCTTTATCCTTTCATGAAGCTTGATTTTGAAAATTTAGCTGGTCAAAAACATTATAGTCCTGCCAAGACCTATTATCAGAATAAACTAGCCTTGTTGATGCTGTCGCTTTATATGCAGAAACATTGGAAAGGTATCAAGGTTCAGGCAATCCGTGTGACCAATGTCAAAGTTGATATGCGCCGCTATGATCACCTCAGCCCTTTTATGAAAAATTTGTATAAAATCAAGTCAAGATTTTCGATTAGTCCTGAAGAAATGGCCAAAGTCTATACAGCCTTATCTACAGAAGATGGCCATGACGGTTTTCTGTATGACGAGAAATGCAGGGAAGTAAAAGCAAATAGATCTGCTTACGAAGAAGAGGAGCAAGCAAAACTATATTCCTTACTTGAACAACTAACATTTTCAAGAGACAATCTATAAAGAATTAGAAAAATAAATTTTATGCTTACTTCAAGAGTGGAAAGAAATTTAGATATCGAAATCTGTTTGGAGAGTTCTGAAAAGTGATAACAATAACCAGATAACCCGAAAATATAAGGGGAATGTGTTACAATAGAGGTACTTAGATTTATTTTGATAGCGTTAAAATAGAAACTTATAAGGACAGAACGAAATGAAAATCCGAGTTGACAGAGATTCTGTGTGTATTGGGGATGATGTATTGCCCCATGAGACAGAATTTGAGATTTCTGAAGATATGACGGTGAAAGAATTTTTTGACTTTCTAGAAAAGGAACGTTATTTGCCGTCTGTTCAAGGAAATAATGTGGCCTGGGAACTCCGTAATCGAAATGGGGAACACGGTGTTTATTTCACCAAAACACGAGAGATTATCCATCCAGATGCGGTCTTAAAAGAGATGTTGGAAGGAATTACTGAGACTCCCTTATTTGTTTTGCTCTATCATTATACCCCGGAAGCATACTATATTAGAAAAGAGAATAAATGAGAATTGCAGATTATAGCGTGACCAAGGCAGTGCTGGAGCGTCACGGTTTTACCTTTAAAAAGTCCTTCGGGCAAAATTTCCTGACGGATACCAATATCCTTCAAAAAATCGTGGATACGGCTGAGATTGATGACCAGGTTAATGTCATTGAAATTGGGCCAGGAATTGGTGCTTTGACGGAATTTTTGGCTGAGCGTGCGGCAGAGGTTATGGCCTTTGAGATTGACCACCGTTTGGTACCGATTTTAGCAGATACCCTGCGTGATTTTGACAATGTGACAGTAGTCAACGAGGACATTCTCAAGGTCGATTTGGCGCAGCATATTCAGAATTTCAAAAATCCTGACCTGCCCATTAAGGTGGTAGCCAACTTGCCTTACTACATTACGACGCCTATTCTCATGCACTTGATTGAAAGTGGCATTCCTTTTAGCGAGTTTGTGGTTATGATGCAGAAAGAAGTCGCGGACCGTATCTCCGCACAGCCAAATACCAAGGCTTATGGTAGTTTGTCGATTGCTGTGCAGTATTATATGACAGCTAAGGTTGCCTTCATCGTGCCTCGTACGGTCTTTGTGCCAGCCCCAAATGTGGACTCAGCCATTTTAAAAATGGTGCGTCGTCCAGAGCCTGCTGTAGCAGTGAAAGATGAGAACTTCTTCTTTAAGGTTTCCAAGGCTAGTTTTACCCATCGTCGCAAGACCTTATGGAACAACTTAACAGGCTACTTTGGGAAAACTGATGAAGTCAAGGATAAGCTGACCAAGGCTTTGGACCAGGCAGGCTTATCTCCATCTGTGCGTGGGGAAGCTCTCAGTTTGGAAGAGTTTGCCAGTCTGGCAGATGCGCTTAAAGGACAAGGACTCTAAGATGCAGGGACAAATCATTAAAGCCTTGGCGGGCTTCTATTATGTGGAGAGTGATGGTCAAGTTTACCAGACACGCGCGCGTGGGAATTTCCGTAAAAAAGGCCATACACCTTATGTCGGAGACTGGGTAGACTTTTCTGCCGAGGAAAATTCCGAAGGTTATATCCTCAAGATTCATGAACGGAAAAACAGTCTCGTCCGTCCGCCTATTGTCAATATTGACCAAGCCGTGGTGATCATGTCCGTCAAGGAACCGGACTTCAACAGCAATTTGCTGGATCGG
The DNA here is from genome assembly GCF_037963785.1 of Streptococcus sp. FSL W8-0197. GTDB lineage: Bacteria > Bacillota > Bacilli > Lactobacillales > Streptococcaceae > Streptococcus > Streptococcus oralis_CQ. The sequence goes on from NZ_CP150168.1 coordinate 252,526, forward strand.
TTCTTGGTTCTTCTAGAACACAAGGGTATCCATCCTATCGTTTATATTTCTAAAATGGATTTGCTAGAAGATAAGGGAGAACTCGATTTTTACCAGCAGACCTATGGAGCTATTGGTTACGATTTTGTGACCAGTAAAGAGGAACTCCTGCCTTTGTTGACAGGAAAAGTGACGGTCTTTATGGGGCAGACAGGTGTTGGAAAATCAACCCTCCTCAATAAAATCGCACCGGACCTCAATCTTGAAACAGGAGAAATCTCAGACAGTCTAGGTCGTGGTCGCCATACCACTCGAGCTGTAAGTTTTTACAATCTCAATGGTGGTAAAATCGCGGACACTCCAGGATTTTCATCACTGGATTATGAAGTGTCAACAGCAGAAGACCTCAATCAGGCCTTTCCAGAGATTGCCAGTGTCAGTCGAGACTGCAAGTTCCGTACTTGTACCCATACCCATGAGCCGTCCTGTGCGGTTAAGCCGGCTGTTGAAGAAGGAATCATTGCAACCTTCCGTTTTGACAACTACCTGCAATTTCTCAGTGAGATTGAAAATCGCAGAGAAACCTATAAAAAAGTCAGCAAAAAAATTCCAAAATAAGGAGAAACCTATGTCTCAATACAAGATTGCTCCGTCAATTCTGGCAGCAGATTATGCCAACTTTGAACGTGAAATCAAACGTCTAGAAGCAACTGGTGCAGAATATGCCCATATCGATATCATGGATGGTCACTTTGTACCACAAATCAGTTTTGGTGCAGGTGTGGTTGAAGCTCTTCGCCCCCATAGCAAGATGGTCTTTGACTGCCACTTGATGGTATCAAATCCTGAGCATCATCTAGAAGATTTTGCGCGTGCGGGAGCGGATATCATCAGTATCCATGTGGAAGCAACGCCTCATATCCATGGTGCCCTCCAAAAAATTCGCTCTCTTGGTGTCAAACCTTCGGTTGTTATCAATCCTGGGACACCTGTGGAGGCGATTAAGCACATCCTTCACCTAGTGGACCAAGTCTTGGTGATGACGGTTAACCCTGGATTTGGTGGGCAAACTTTTCTGCCTGAAACCATGGATAAGGTTCGTGAGTTGGTTGCCCTTCGTGAGGAAAAAGGTTTGAGCTTTGAGATTGAAGTCGATGGCGGGATTGATGATCAAACCATTTTTCAGGCTAAAGAAGCTGGTGCTACCGTTTTTGTAGCGGGATCTTATGTCTTTAAGGGAGATGTCAATGAACGAGTGCAAACTCTCAGAAAACAATTGGACTAGGGTTGCCGTTTTTGCCGGCGGAGATCGCGGTCATTATCGGACGGATTTTGATTGCTTTGTCGGTGTGGATCGAGGCTCGCTCTGGGTCTTGGAAGAAGACCTTCCTCTCGACCTAGCAGTTGGAGATTTTGATTCGGTGACTGCAGACGAACGTCAGTTGATTCAAAAACGTGCCCAACATTTTGTCCAAGCCCAGCCAGAAAAGGATGATACGGATCTGGAACTAGCACTTTTAACGATTTTTGAAAAAAATCCTCAAGCCCAAGTGACCATTTTTGGGGCTTTGGGTGGTCGTATTGATCATATGCTGGCTAATGTCTTTCTGCCTAGCAATCCCAAGTTGGCACCCTATATGCGCCAGATAGCGATTGAGGATGGGGAAAACTTGATTGCCTATTGTCCAGAAGGGAGCAGTCAGCTTCAACCCCGTTCAGACTACGATTATCTAGCCTTTATGCCAGTTCGGGATAGCCAGCTGACTATTCTTGGTGCCAAGTACGAATTGACAGAGGAGAATTTTTTCTTTAAAAAAGTATACGCTTCTAACGAATATATAGATAGGGAAGTTTCGGTGACTTGCCCTGATGGCTATGTGGTTGTCTTGCATAGCAAGGACAGGAGGTAGGATGGAGACTGTATTACTACTATTATTAATTGCCAACCTAGCTGGACTCTTTCTCATTTGGCAAAGGCAAGATAAGCAAGACAAGTACCTAGCCAAGAGCTTGGAGGATCAGGCAGACAATCTTTCAGATCAACTGGATTACCGCTTTGAACAAGCCAGACAAGCCAGCCAGCTGGATCAAAAAGACTTGGAAGTGGCTGTCAGCGACCGTTTGCAAGAAGTGCGAATGGAGTTGCACCAAGGCCTGACGCAAGTCCGTCAAGAAATGACAGATAATCTGTTGCAAACTAGAGATAAGACTGACCAACGTCTCCAAGCCCTGCAGGAATCAAATGAACAACGCTTGGAGCAAATGCGCCAGACGGTCGAGGAAAAATTGGAAAAGACCTTGCAGACGCGCTTGCAGGCTTCCTTTGAGACAGTTTCAAAGCAACTAGAGTCGGTCAATCGTGGCCTGGGAGAGATGCAGACAGTTGCCCGCGATGTTGGTGCCCTTAACAAGGTTCTCTCTGGAACCAAGACGCGAGGGATTCTGGGTGAATTGCAACTGGGGCAAATCATCGAAGACATCATGACACCTGCCCAGTACGAACGAGAATTTGCAACTGTTGAAAACTCTAGCGAGCGAGTAGAGTACGCCATCAAGTTACCTGGCCAAGGCGACCAGGAATATGTCTATTTGCCGATTGACTCCAAGTTTCCACTGGCGGATTATTACCGCTTAGAAGAAGCTTATGAAGCAGGCGATAAGGACGAAATCGAACGCTGTCGTAAGTCACTCCTAGCAAGCGTCAAGCGCTTTGCCAAGGATATCAAGAGCAAGTACATAGCGCCACCGCGGACGACCAATTTTGGAGTCTTGTTTGTTCCGACAGAGGGACTCTACTCAGAGATTGTTCGCAATCCGGTCTTCTTTGATGATTTGAGACGGGAGGAGCAGATTATTGTTGCTGGCCCAAGTACCCTATCAGCCCTGCTTAACTCTCTATCAGTTGGCTTCAAGACTCTCAATATCCAAAAGAGTGCCGACCATATCAGCAAGACTCTTGCCAGCGTCAAGACCGAGTTTGGCAAGTTCGGAGGCATTCTGGTCAAGGCACAAAAGCATCTCCAACATGCCTCTGGCAATATTGATGAATTATTAAACCGTCGTACCACAGCTATTGAGCGGACGCTCCGTCACATTGAGTTATCAGAAGGTGAGCCTGCGCTTGATCTACTCCATTTCCAAGAAGATGAGGAAGAATATGAAGATTAGTCACATGAAAAAAGATGAGCTGTTTGAAGGTTTTTACCTGATTAAGTCAGCTGACCTAAGACAGACGCGTGCTGGGAAAAACTACCTAGCCTTTACCTTCCAAGACGATAGCGGCGAGATTGAAGGGAAGCTCTGGGATGCCCAACCTCATAACGTTGAGGCCTTTACCGCAGGGAAAGTCGTCCACATGCAGGGACGTCGAGAAGTTTATAACAACACTCCTCAAGTCAATCAAATTACTCTCCGCTTGCCTCAGCCTGGGGAACCCAATGATCCAGCTGACTTCAAGGTCAAGTCACCAGTTGATGTCAAGGAAATCCGTGACTACATGTCGCAAATGATTTTCAAGATTGAAAATCCTGTCTGGCAGCGTATCGTTCGTAGTCTCTACACCAAGTATGATAAGGAATTCTACTCCTATCCGGCTGCCAAGACCAACCACCACGCCTTTGAAACGGGTTTGGCCTATCATACAGCAACCATGGTGCGCTTGGCAGATGCTATTAGTGAGATTTATCCTCAGCTCAACAAGAGCCTACTCTATGCGGGGATTATGCTGCACGACTTGGCTAAGGTTTTAGAACTCAGTGGTCCCGATCAGACGGAGTACACAGTTCGAGGCAATCTCATCGGCCATATCGCCCTCATCGATAGTGAAATAACCAAGACAGTCATGGAACTAGGCATCGATGATACTAGGGAAGAAGTGGTGCTACTGCGCCATGTTATCCTCAGTCATCATGGCTTACTGGAGTATGGAAGTCCAGTCCGTCCACGTATCATGGAGGCGGAGATTATCCATATGATTGACAATCTAGATGCCAGCATGATGATGATGTCAACAGCTCTAGCTTTGGTGGACAAAGGAGAGATGACCAATAAAATCTTTGCTATGGACAATCGTTCCTTCTATAAACCAGATTTAGATTAATAATTTAAGAAAAACGAGCATTTTTTACGCAATAATGTTCGTTTTTTTATGTGAATATGGTATAATGGATAAAATATCAAAATTAAATGGAATGGTAAATAAAAATGAAATTAAGAAGAAGTGATCGGATGGTTGTCATTTCCAACTATTTGATTAATAATCCATACAAACTAACCAGTCTCAATACCTTTGCAGAAAAGTACGAATCTGCTAAATCATCGATTTCAGAGGACATCGTGATTATCAAGCGTGCCTTTGAGGAAATCGAAATCGGTCATATTCAGACTGTGACGGGAGCAGGTGGTGGCGTTATCTTTACACCATCAATCTCGAGTCATGAAGCCAAAGAAATGATCGCAGACTTGCGTGACAAACTTTCAGAAAGCGACCGTATCTTGCCAGGTGGCTACATCTACCTGTCTGATTTGCTTAGTACGCCTGCCATTTTGAAAAATATTGGGCGTATCATTGCCAAGAGCTTTATGGACCAAAAAATCGATGCCGTTATGACAGTAGCAACTAAAGGGGTTCCACTCGCAAATGCAGTTGCCAATGTCCTCAACGTTCCATTTGTCATTGTGCGTCGTGACTTGAAAATTACCGAAGGTTCAACGGTCAGCGTCAACTATGTTTCAGGTTCCAGTGGTGACCGCATTGAGAAAATGTTCCTTTCAAAACGCAGTCTCAAGGCAGGCAGTCGTGTCTTGATTGTGGATGACTTCTTGAAAGGCGGCGGAACTGTCAACGGGATGATTAGTCTCTTGCGTGAATTCGATTCTGAACTAGCTGGTGTCGCAGTCTTTGCAGACAATGCCCAAGAAGAACGTGAAAAGCAGTTTGATTACAAGTCACTCTTGAAAGTAACTAATATTGATGTTAAGAACCAATCCATCGATGTCGAGATTGGAAATATCTTTGACGAAGACAAATAAGAGATAGAACTAAAGGTTGGAACGCTTGTCCCAGCCTTTCTTTGCAAACAGAATAGAAGGATGCTTATGAAAACACCATTTATCAGCCGTGAAGATTTAGAAACAATTGTTGCAGAGTTCCCGACTCCCTTTCACTTGTATGATGAGAAGGGGATTCGTGAAAAAGCAAGAGCCGTCAACCAGGCCTTTTCTTGGAATAAGGGATTCAAAGAATATTTTGCCGTCAAGGCCACTCCAACCCCAGCCATCTTGAAAATCCTCCAAGAGGAAGGTTGTGGTGTGGACTGTTCTAGTTATGTGGAACTTTTGATGAGCCATAAACTGGATTTCCCCGGTTCTGAAATCATGTTCTCTTCTAACAACACGCCTGACAAGGAATATGCCTATGCGCGTGAATTAGGTGCGACCATTAACTTGGATGCCTTTGAAGACATTGAACATCTAGAGCGAGCGGCAGGCATTCCAGAAATTATCTCTTGTCGTTACAATCCTGGAGGAGTTTTTGAGCTAGGGACAGACATCATGGACAATCCTGGAGAAGCCAAGTTTGGCATGACCAAGGATCAGCTTTTTGAAGCCTTTGCGGTTTTGAAGGAAAAAGGAGCCAAGACATTTGGGATTCACTCTTTCCTAGCATCCAATACCGTCACCCATCTCTACTACCCAGAGTTGGCGCGTCAGCTTTTTGAATTAGCCGTTGAAATTAAGGAAAAGTTGGGTATTTCGCTAGACTTTATCAATCTTTCCGGCGGTATTGGTGTCAATTATCGCCCAGACCAGGAGCCAAATGACATCGCTGTGATTGGTGAGGGAGTTCGTAAGGTTTATGAGGAAGTCCTCACACCTGCAGGACTTGGTCAGGTCAAGATTTTTACTGAATTAGGCCGCTTTATGTTGGCGCCTCACGGAGCTTTGGTCACAAGAGTCACTCATAAGAAAAAAACCTACCGTACCTATCTGGGCGTGGATGCCTCAGCAGTCAACCTCATGCGCCCCGCCATGTATGGAGCCTACCACCATATCACCAATCTGACCCATCCAGATGGACCAGTTGAGGTGGTAGATGTGGTTGGTTCACTCTGTGAAAACAATGATAAATTTGCAGTGAACCGCGAACTACCTCATACAGAAATCGGTGATTTGCTAGTGATTCATGATACAGGTGCACATGGATTCTCCATGGGTTACCAGTACAATGCCAAACTACGCTCGGCAGAAATCCTCTATACCGAAGAAGGAAAAGCCCGCCAAATCCGCCGTGCAGAGCGTCCTGAGGACTATTTTGCAACCTTATATGGTTTTGATTTTGAACCGGATCACTAAGAGGGAATGAAAATGAAAGTGAAAAACAGATTGCTTTCTAAAAAATAGACAAAAAACCTTGTTTTTCACCTTACTCGTGATATAATAAAACTATAAAACGGTTTCAAGGAAGGTGACGATATGTCTGAAGAAACAATTGACTATGGACAAGTGACAGGAATGGTGCATTCGACAGAGAGTTTTGGGGCGGTAGATGGCCCTGGGATTCGGTTTATTGTCTTTTTGCAGGGCTGTCACATGCGTTGCCAGTACTGCCATAACCCAGACACATGGGCTATGGAGACCAATAAATCACGCGAACGGACAGTAGACGATGTCTTGACAGAAGCCCTTCGCTACCGTGGTTTCTGGGGAGACAAGGGAGGAATCACTGTCAGTGGTGGAGAAGCCCTCTTACAGATTGATTTCCTAATTGCCCTCTTTACCAAGGCCAAGGAAAAAGGAATCCACTGTACCTTGGATACCTGTGCCCTTCCGTTCCGTAATAAACCACGTTATCTCGAAAAGTTTAATAAACTCATGGCGGTAACAGACTTGGTTCTTCTGGATATCAAGGAAATCAACGAAGAACAGCACAAGATTGTCACAAGCCAAACCAATAAAAACATCTTGGCCTGTGCCCAGTACCTATCAGATATCGGGAAGCCTGTTTGGATTCGCCACGTGCTGGTTCCAGGATTGACAGATAGAGATGAGGATTTGATCGAACTTGGTAAGTTTGTCAAGACCCTCAAAAATGTTGACAAGTTTGAAATCCTACCTTATCATACGATGGGAGAATTCAAGTGGCGTGAACTTGGGATTCCTTATTCGCTTGAAGGGGTCAAACCTCCAACAGCAGACCGTGTCAAGAATGCCAAGGAATTGATGGATACAGAAAGTTACCAAGATTACATGAAACGTGTTCATGGATAAAAAAGAAGCCTGATGGAGACATCGGGCTTTTGTGATGCAAAAAGACTTAGCCTCTCAGCTAAGCCTTTTTCTTATTTTCTAGAATGTTGTTTACCAGCATTGCGTTTTTTATGTTTCTTATTAGTCATGATCGCAGTTGCTTGGTTTGGAGTGACATCTTTGCGTCCGCCTCCAGTTGAAAATGAACTTGCTTTTGGTGGGTTTTTTGCAAATTCTTCACGAACTTTTTTGCGGAGTTTTGGACGAACAACATAGTTAACGATGAACTGTTGGAGAATCATCATGAAACCACCGACAACCCAGTAAAGCGTCACACTGGCTGGTGCGAAGAGGGAGAAGACGACAATCATGAGTGGACTCACGTAAATCATTCTTTTTAGTTGATCTCTTTGCATCTCGTCTTCTACTCCATGAAGTGAAAGAAGTGATTGGAGATAGTAGAGGATACCAGCGAAAGCGACAAGGAGCAGACTTGGTGAACCAAGATCGATACCCAAGAAGGTAGAGCTAGCTACCCCGTCAGTGTATTGGGCTGCAAAGTAGATAGCAGAGAAGAAAGGCATTTGAATGAGGATAGGGAAACATCCTACACCACCGAACATGCTAATGCCATGTTCTTTCTGAGCTGCAAAGAGAGCTTGTTGTGCTTCTAGTTTTTCTTCTTGAGTGGTTGCTTCTTTGAGACGTGTTTGATGTGGTTCAAGCACGTGTTTGAGGGCATTCATCTTTTCAGAGTGAAGCGTTGCCTTCCATGATTGGTAGATACCAAGTGGCAAGATAATCAAGCGCACGATGATGGTTACGATGATGATAGCCACACCAAAGCCTAGACCTTTATCAGTAGCGAAGTACTTGATAGCTTCAGCCATAGGTGCTCCGATGGTATTCCAAATCAATCCTGTAGGTTGTCCTGTGGCTTTGTCTACTTGGACACAGCCTGTCAAGACGAGTAGCATAGCCACTCCCATAGCAGAGAGGGCAAAACGTTTAATAGATTTCAATGTTTTCATTCCTTCTTTAAAAATTATACCTTTCTATTCTACTGTTTTTTTGTAAAATATACAATAGTTCTAGAGACCTAATTTGCGACTTTGAAGTCCGAATAGGATGAAAAGTTGCTCATTTGTACATCTAGATAGGTAACTTTTGAAAAAGGTGTCGGACCTTTTCGGATTTCTTGGATAAATTTTGCCATAGTGGCAGAGGAGTCTGCCTGAGCAAGAATTTCCACTGTGCCATCGTCGTTATTCCAGACACGACCAGTGATGCCGCCGATTTCAAGAGCTAAAGTATAAACACCCCAGCGAAAACCAACACCCTGCACCCTGCCTTGGGCAATCATTCTAACCTTTTGCATACCAAACCCCTTTGATTGTGTTATAATATTTCTATGACTATTATAACCTCAAAAGCCAATTCTGTGGTAAAAAATGCCAAGAAATTGCATCAAAAAAAATATCGAAAGTCTGCTTATTTGATTGAGGGCTGGCACTTGTTTGAAGAAGCTGTTCAAGCAGGAGTGACGATTGAAAAGGTCTTTGCCCTAGAAAGTTACCGAGATCAGCTAGCGGCTTTTCCACAAACAGTCTGGGTTTCAGAGGAAATTTTGCGGGATTTAGCAGATACGCAAACTCCTCAAGGGATTGTTGCAGTGATTCAAAAAGAAGAAGTGGGACTGCCTGATCTCCATCAGGGCAAGTATCTATTTTTAGAGGATGTTCAAGATCCTGGTAATGTGGGCACCATGATTCGGACGGCGGATGCTGCAGGTTTTACAGGGGTTATTGTCTCAGACAAGTCAGCAGATATATACAGTCTCAAGACCCTGCGTTCCATGCAAGGAAGTCATTTTCATTTGCCTATCTATCGTATGCCTCTTGTCAGCTTTGTAGAAGAGGCAAAGAAGAGCAATTTGCCCATTCTGGCAACGACCTTATCGAGAGAGTCAAAGGATTATCGTGAGCTTTCTTCACTAGAGAACTTTGTTTTAGTCATGGGAAATGAAGGGCAGGGGATTAGTTCTGTCATGGCTGAGAGTGCTGATCAGCTGGTTCATATTGGCATGAAAGGCCGAGCAGAAAGTCTCAACGTAGCAGTTGCAGCAGGAATTTTGATGTTTTATTTTAGCTAATTTATAAAATCTTTGTTATAATCAAGACATATTTATAGAAAAAGGAGAATCAGAATGAATCAAACGATTATTCAAGAACGTTCAGGTCTTAATCAATTTTACGCTAAGGTTTATGCTTTTGTGGGACTTGGGATTGGTCTATCGGCTCTCGTGTCAGCTTTGATGTTGACAGTCTTTCAGTCCCAATTAGTCTACTTTTTAATGCATGGCCGTCTCTGGTTGATGATTGCAACTTTTGCAGAACTTGCTCTAGTCTTTGTTGCAAGTAGCATGGCTGCAAAAAATAGCCCAGCAGCTCTCCCAGTATTTTTAGTTTATTCTGTTTTAAATGGTTTTACCCTTAGCTTTGTCGTAGCCTTCTATACACCTGGGACCGTCTTATCAGCCTTTGTATCCAGCGCCCTTCTCTTCTTTGTCATGGCGGCAATCGGAATTTTCACTAAGAAAGATTTGAGTGGAATGGGCCGAGCTTTGATGGCGGCGCTTGTTGGTCTCATCATTGCCATGGTTGTGAATCTATTTTTAGCCAATAGCTTCTTTGACTACATGATTAGTATTGCCATGGTCTTGGTCTTCTCAGGTTTGATTGCTTGGGATAACCAAAAGATTCGCTATGTTTATGAACAGTCACGAGGACAAGTAGCGACAGGATGGGTCATCTCAATGGCGCTTAGCATCTACCTAGACTTTATCAACCTCTTCCTTAGCATCTTACGAATCTTTGGTCGAAACGATTAATGAATGTCAGAGTCAGTGTTCAAAAGAGCACTGACTTTTTCTTATTTACTCTTTTCTTTTCTTGGAAATAGGTGTATAATGCTTTTAACTAATTTTTGAGGAGCTGTTTATGAAGAAAAGTTTTATTCATCAACAAGAAGAAATTTCCTTTGTTAAAAATACCTTTACCCAGTATTTGAAAGATAAGTTAGAAGTTGTTGAAGTTCAAGGTCCTATCTTGAGCAAGGTCGGAGATGGGATGCAGGACAACCTGTCAGGTGTCGAAAATCCAGTATCTGTCAAGGTTTTGCAGATTCCAGATGAAACCTATGAAGTCGTTCACTCACTTGCCAAATGGAAACGCCACACCTTGGCTCGTTTTGGTTTCGGTGAAGGTGAGGGTCTATTTGTTCACATGAAGGCCCTTCGTCCAGACGAAGATTCGCTTGATGCGACCCACTCAGTTTATGTGGACCAGTGGGACTGGGAGAAGGTTATCCCAAATGGTCAACGCAATATCGCCTATCTCAAAGAAACCGTTGAGAAGATTTACAAGGCTATTCGTCTGACAGAGCTAGCCGTAGAAGCCCGCTATGATATCGAATCCATCTTGCCAAAGCAAATCACCTTTATCCATACAGAAGAGTTGGTAGAACGTTACCCAGACTTGACACCAAAAGAGCGTGAAAATGCAATCTGTAAAGAGTTTGGTGCAGTCTTCTTGATTGGTATCGGTGGCGAGTTGCCTGACGGAAAACCTCATGATGGCCGTGCACCTGACTACGATGACTGGACAACAGAGTCTGAAAATGGCTACAAGGGGTTGAATGGCGATATTCTCGTTTGGAACGAATCTCTTGGTTGTGCCTTTGAACTTTCATCAATGGGGATTCGGGTAGATGAGGATACCCTTCGTCGCCAAGTGGCTCTTACAGGAGACGAAGATCGTCTTGAGCTGGAATGGCATAAAGCCCTGCTTAACGGCCTTTTTCCACTGACAATCGGTGGAGGGATCGGACAGTCTCGGATGGCCATGTTCCTTCTTCGTAAGAAACACATCGGAGAGGTTCAGACCAGTGTTTGGCCTCAAGAAGTTCGCGATACGTACGAAAATATTTTGTAGAGAATCGAACCGCAAGGTTCGGTTTTCTTTCTCTTTTTGCCTATAATTTGGTATAATAAACGGTATGAAAATCGTATCAGGAATCTACGGAGGGCGTCCCCTCAAGACGCTAGAAGGCAAGACGACGAGGCCGACATCAGATAAGGTGCGAGGAGCTATCTTTAACATGATAGGTCCCTATTTTGAGGGTGGTCGTGTCTTGGATCTCTATGCTGGCAGTGGTGGTCTGTCTATTGAAGCTGTGTCAAGAGGGATGTCCCATGCTGTCTTAGTGGAACGGGAGCGAAAGGCGCAAGCTATCATCGCTGAAAACATCCAAATGACCAAGGAAGTTTCCAAATTTCAGCTCTTAAAGATGGAGGCTGAACGGGCCTTGGAGCAAGTGAAGGGTCCCTTTGACCTGGTCTTTTTAGACCCGCCCTATGCCAAGGAACAAATCGTTGCAGATATCGAAAAAATGGCAGAAAGAAACCTTTTCTCCGAAGAGGTCATGGTTGTCTGCGAAACCGATAAATCTGTAGAGCTTCCAGAAGAAATCGCCTGCTTAGGCATCTGGAAGGAAAAAATATATGGGATTAGTAAGGTGACAGTTTATGTCAGATAAAATTGGATTATTTACAGGTTCATTTGATCCGATGACAAATGGACATCTGGATATCATTGAACGTGCCAGCAAACTCTTTGATAAGCTCTATGTCGGGATTTTCTACAATCCCCACAAACAAGGCTTTCTCCCTGTTGAAAATCGCAAACGAGCAGTCGAAAAAGCAGTGGCGCATTTAGATAATGTAGAGGTGCTGGCTTCTCATGACCAACTAGTCGTCGATGTTGCAAGAAGACTGGGGGCTAAAACCCTTGTCCGTGGCTTGCGAAATACCACCGACTTGCAATACGAGTCTAGTTTTGATTACTACAATCATCAACTGGCTCCAGAAATCGAAACCATTTACCTATATAGCTGCCCAGAGCATCTTTATATCAGCTCTTCGGCCGTGAGAGAACTTCTGAAGTTTGGTCAGGAGATTCAGCAATATGTCCCAAACAGTGTTGTGGAGGAATTAGAACATGAAGAAAAAAACTAGATGGCCCTTATATGTCATCCTAGCACTAGTATTGACTTTTTTAGCCTTTGTAGTACCTTTACCTTACTACATAGAAGTTCCGGGTGGAGCGGAAGATATTCGTCGAGTTTTGAAAGTCAATGAAACAGAGGATACGGAAGCAGGAGCTTACCAGTTTGTAACAGTTGGTATTCGACACGCAACCCTATCGCATCTTGTCTATGCTTGGTTAACACCTTTCACGGATATTAGAAGTGCCAAGGAGACTACGGGTGGCTCTACTGATGCAGAGTTTATGCGGATCAATCAGTTTTACATGCAAACTTCTCAAAATATGGCCAAGTATCAAGGATTGAAGACGGCTGGTAAAGATATCGAACTCAAGTATCTTGGAGTCTATGTCTTGACCGTGACGGACAATTCAACTTTTAAGGGTATTCTGAACATTGCAGATACTGTGACGGCTGTTAATGACAAAACATTTGACAGTTCAAAAGACTTGGTCGACTATGTCAACTCTCAACAATTAGGGGACACGGTCAAGGTAACCTATGAAGAAGACGGAAAAGTCAAGTCTGCAGAAGGTAAAATTATCACTCTCGAAAACGGGAAAAACGGGATTGGGATTGGCTTGATTGACCGTACGGAAGTGACCAGTGACGTTCCCATTCGCTTCTCTACAGCTGGTATTGGCGGCCCAAGTGCTGGTCTCATGTTTAGTCTAGCCATCTATACCCAGATAGCAGATCCAGGACTTCGTAATGGCCGCATCGTTGCGGGAACGGGAACTATTGATCGCGATGGAAATGTTGGCGACATCGGTGGAATTGACAAAAAAGTGGTTGCAGCCTCTCGTCAGGGAGCCAACATCTTTTTTGCTCCTGACAATCCAGTCACCGAGGAAGCAAAAAAAGCAGATCCAAATGCGAAAAGCAACTATGAAACAGCCCTAGAAGCTGCCAAAACGATCAAGACAGAGATGAAAATCGTTCCTGTTAAAACTTTGCAGGATGCGATTGATTACCTTAAAAACAATCCCTAATTTGTAAAAAAATTGAAAACTAGCGCGCAAGCGGATAAGATGGTATAATAGTCAAATGGTTCAATTATTATTCACTCTAAGTAGTCATATACTCTTTATTTATTTGAGTTTTTACCTTTTGAAGGATCTTGTAAGATGGGAAAAGGTTTTAAAAGTGACCGCTACTAACACAAAAAAGGTTCGTTTGTTGGTAGGCTTCTTTAGTATTGTGATGGGCTACATCTTGAGTTCATTCTTTATCAGTTTGTACCAACTGTGGCAAGAAGCACTTAGGGGACTATTATAAAATCAAAAGTAAAGGAAACAACTATGGAAAAAATTGTGGTTCAAGGCGGTGATAATCGTCTGGTCGGAAGTGTGACGATCGAGGGGGCAAAGAATGCCGTCTTGCCCTTGTTGGCAGCGACTATTCTAGCAAGTAAGGGTAAGACAGTCTTGCAGAACGTCCCAATCTTGTCAGATGTTTTTACCATGAATCAAGTAGTTCGTGGTCTGAATGCCAAAGTTGACTTTGATGAGGGAGCTCATCTTGTCGAAGTCGATGCTACTGGTGACATCACGGAGGAAGCTCCTTACAAGTATGTCAGCAAGATGCGTGCATCGATCGTTGTCTTGGGACCAATCCTTGCTCGTGTAGGACATGCCAAGGTATCCATGCCAGGTGGTTGCACCATTGGGAGTCGTCCGATTGATCTCCACCTCAAGGGCTTAGAAGCTATGGGAGCTAAGATTAGCCAGACAGCTGGTTACATCGAAGCCAAGGCAGAACGCTTGCATGGCGCTCATATCTATATGGACTTCCCTAGTGTCGGCGCGACACAAAACCTGATGATGGCAGCGACGTTAGCTGACGGTGTGACTGTCATTGAGAATGCTGCGCGTGAGCCGGAAATTGTTGACCTTGCTATTCTTCTTAATGAAATGGGAGCCAAGGTCAAGGGAGCTGGTACTGAAACAATTACAGTGACTGGTGTCGAGGAACTCCATGGAACAACTCATAATGTGGTACAGGACCGTATCGAAGCTGGAACCTTTATGGTGGCGGCAGCCATGACTGGAGGTGATGTCCTGATTCGAGATGCAGTCTGGGAGCATAATCGCCCCTTGATTGCCAAACTCCTTGAAATGGGAGTTGAGGTAACGGAGGAGTCAGAAGGCATTCGTGTCCGTTCTCAACTGGAAAATCTTAGAGCTGTTCATGTAAAAACCTTGCCTCATCCAGGATTTCCGACAGATATGCAGGCTCAATTTACAGCCTTAATGACTGTTGCAAAAGGGGAATCCACTATGGTGGAAACTGTATTTGAGAATCGATTCCAACATCTGGAGGAAATGCGTCGGATGGGCTTGCATTCGGAGATTATCCGTGATACAGCTCGTATCGTAGGAGGACAAGTCTTGCAGGGAGCAGAAGTTCTATCAACAGACCTTCGTGCCAGTGCGGCTTTGATTCTGACAGGTCTGGTAGCGCAAGGGGAGACAGTTGTCGGTAAATTAGTCCACCTTGACAGAGGTTACTACCGCTTCCATGAGAAATTGGCTCAGCTAGGAGCGAAGATTCAGCGAATCGAGGCAAATGATGAAGAAGAATAAAAATTTACGCTATGTACTCCGTCGCTTACTATTGATTTTTATCGTACTATTGCTAGGCTTTCTGGCTTTAGGAATCGGCTTGATGGTTGGTTATGGCATCCTAGGAAAGGGACAGGATCCATGGGCAATCTTGTCTCCAGCAAAGTGGCAGGAATTGATTAGCAAATTTACAGGAAATTAGACTGGGAGACCAGTCTTTTTCTAAAGAAATAAGGAGAAAAATGGACAAAAAAACAAGACAAGCTCTGATAGGATTACTTCTATTCTTACTCTTGACTGCTGGAAGCTACTACATCAAGCAGATGCAGTCAGCACCAAATAGCCCTAGAACCAAGGTTAATCAGAAAAAACAAGCTTCAGAAGCACCCAGTCAGGAGTTGGCAGAAAGTGTCTTAACCGAGTCAATCAAAAACCAAATCAAGGGTAATCTCGAGTGGAATGGAGCAGGGGCCTTTGTTGTCAATGGCAATAAAACCAATCTAGATGCCAAGGTTTCCAGCAAACCCTATGCGGATAATAAGACAAAGACAGTGGGAAAAGAAACAGTCCCGACTGTTGCCAATGCCATCTTATCCAAAGCGACTCGGCAGTATAAGAATCGTGAAGAGACTGGAAATGGATCAACCTCTTGGACGCCACCAGGATGGCATCAGGTCAAGAATCTAAAGGGAGCCTACACACATGCAGTTGATAGAGGACACCTGCTGGGCTATGCCTTGATAGGTGGATTGGATGGTTTTGATGCCTCTACCAGCAATCCCAAGAACATTGCAGTTCAGACAGCTTGGGCAAACCAAGCACAGGCTGAGGATTCGACAGGCCAGAACTACTATGAGAGTCTAGTCAGAAAAGCCTTGGACCAAAATAAGAGGGTCCGTTATCGCGTGACACTCCACTATGCGACAAATGAGGATCTAGTTCCATCCGCTTCACAAATTGAAGCCAAATCTTCAGATGGCGAATTGGAGTTCAATGTCCTAATCCCCAATGTTCAAAAGGGAATCCAGCTTGACTATCGAACAGGTCAAGTGACAGTGACGGATTAGAAACAATGGATACTATATAAAACAGCTCCTTTGTCTCCTAGAGGCAGGGGAGTTGTTCTTTAAATGAAAAATAATGTGAATCCTGATCGATTTTATGATATAATGGAACACAAGATACTATTTTAGGAGAAGGACTATGGAAGACCCGAGCAGTCAGAATTTGTTGCTACAGTTTGTATTGTTATTTATCTTGACCCTGTTAAATGCTTTTTTCTCAGCCACTGAAATGGCGATGGTGTCACTAAACCGTTCCCGAGTGGAGCAAAAGGCAGAAGAGGGAGACAAACGTTACATTCGTTTGTTAAAGGTACTTGAAAATCCTAACCACTTTTTATCAACCATTCAAGTCGGTATCACCTTAATCACGATCTTATCAGGGGCAAAATTGGCAGATACACTTGGACAAGTAATTGCCTCTTGGATGGGGAATGGAGAAACAGCTTATGCCATTGCAAGTTTCCTCTCTTTGGCATTCTTGACCTACATCTCTATTGTTTTTGGTGAACTCTATCCTAAACGGGTTGCCCTTAATCTAAAAGATGCCTTAGCCATTCGCTCTGTTCCGATTATCATTGGGCTTGGGAAGATTGTCAGTCCCTTTGTCTGGTTGTTATCTGCTTCAACCAATCTCTTGAGTCGTTTAACGCCAATGACCTTTGATGATGCGGATGAAAAAATGACTCGAGATGAAATTGAGTACATGTTGACCAAAAGTGAGGAAACTTTGGATGCAGACGAAATCGAGATGTTACAAGGGATCTTCTCTTTAGATGAGCTGATGGCGAGAGAAGTCATGGTTCCTCGGACAGATGCCTTTATGGTGGATATTCAGGATGATAGTCAAACCATTATCCAAAGTATTCTAAAGCAAAATTTCTCACGTATCCCTGTTTATGATGGGGATAAGGACAATGTGATTGGTTTGATTCATACCAAGCGTTTGCTAAACGCTGCCTATGCAGATGGCTTTGAAAATATTGTCTGGAAGAAGATCTTACAAGATCCACTCTTTGTTCCTGAAACTATTTTTGTGGATGACTTGCTAAAAGAATTGCGAAATACCCAAAGACAAATGGCCATTTTGCTCGATGAATATGGTGGTATGGCTGGACTGGTCACACTGGAAGACCTGCTGGAGGAGATTGTCGGAGAAATTGACGATGAGACAGACCGAGCAGAAATCGAAGTCCATCAAATCGGTGAGGACACCTATATTGCACAGGGAACCATGAATCTTAACGACTTCAATAACTACTTTGGTGTCGAACTAGAAAGCGATGATGTGGATACCATCGCCGGTTATTATTTGACGGGTGTTGGTACGATTCCAACAACTGAAAAAATCAGTTATGAACTGGTCAGTCAAAACAAGCAAATCGTCCTGACCAACGATAAGGTGAAAAATGGACGTGTTACCAAGGTAAAAGTTCAAATCACAGAACTAGAACTTGAAGAAGAAACAGAATAAAGCAGTGACTTGAGTCACTGCTTTTTGTAAATCTAGATGGTAGGTTCAGTTATACCCCATTTATTAGGAATAATAAAAAAGCCCGGTTTTACGAGCTTTTCATTTGGTTAATTCCTGTTAATTCAGGTACTGAAAGGCGGTAGACGGATTTGAACCGACGATCAAGCTTTTGCAGAGCCGTGCCTTACCACTTGGCTATACCGCCTCAACGTTTATTATTATACCTTGAAAATCATTTCCCGTCAATAGTTTCTTATTCTAAAATCCAATTTAAGAAAACAGATGATGATTGAGGAAGTGAGAAAAATCTTGTAAAAATCCCGTTCTAAAGAGGGTCAGACTAGAAAATATTTCTTGCAGAAACAAACAAAGAATGTAGAAATTTTGACAAATAGAAGTTTTTTGAGGAAATGCGCCTAAATATTCTGAAAATTCGTTTACTTTTTAAAAAATATATGTTATAATTTCCAATAAGCCTAAATTTTTCAAGAGGAGTTAAAAACATGAAAAAAAGTAGAGTATTTGTTGCAGCAGGAGTTGCTTTATTAGCGGCAGGAGTACTAGCTGCTTGTGGTTCTTCAAAATCATCTGATTCAACAGCGCCAAAAAATTATGGCTATGTTTATACAGCTGACCCAGAAACGTTGGATTACCTCATTTCAGGGAAACAAAGTACTAAGGTCGCCACTTCAAATGGTATCGATGGTCTTTTCACAAACGACAAGTATGGGAATTTAGTTCCTGCAGTTGCAGAAGACTGGTCAGTTTCAAAAGATGGTTTGACTTATACCTACAAGATTCGTAAAGGTGTCAAATGGATGACATCTGATGGCGAAGAGTATGCTGAAGTAACAGCCAAAGACTTTGTAAATGGTTTGAAACACGCAGCTGACAATAAATCAGCAGCTAAGTATCTAGCAGAAGATTCAGTTAAAGGTCTAGCTGACTATATAGCTGGAAACAATAAAGATTTTGCTTCAGTCGGTGTAAAAGCAGTTGATGATTACACCCTTGAATACACTTTGAACAAACCAGAACCATACTGGAACTCTAAGCTGGCCTACTCAATCTTCTGGCCATTGAACGAAGAATTTGAAAAATCAAAAGGATCTGATTTTGGTAAAGCGACTGACCCTACATCATTGCTTTACAATGGACCATTCTTGCTGAGAGGTTTGACTGCTAAGTCATCTATCGAATTTGTGAAGAATGAAAACTATTGGGACAAAGACAATGTTCATCTTGATAAAGTAACACTTGCTTACTATGATGGTTCAGATCAAGAATCAATTGAACGTAACTTTACAAGTGGGGCTTATAGCTATGCCCGTCTCTTCCCAACAAGTTCAAACTACTCTAAGGTAGAAGAAACTTACAAAGACAATATTTACTACACTCCATCAGGTCCAGGTATTGGTGGTTTGGGTGTAAATATTGACCGTCAAGGTTACAAATACACTTCTAAGACAACTGATGAAGAGAAGACTTCTACTAAGAAAGCCCTTCTTAACAAGGACTTCCGTCAGGCTTTGAACTTTGCCTTTGACCGTACTTCTTACTCAGCACAAATTAATGGTAAGGAAGGTGCTCCTCTTGCAGTTCGTAACCTCTTTGTGAAACCAGACTTTGTCTCTGCAGGCGAAAAAACTTTCGGTGACTTGGTAACTGAAAAGATGGCGGCTTACGGTGATGAATGGAAGAATGTAAACTTTGCGGATGGTCAAGATGGACTTTTCAACGCCGATAAAGCCAAAGCCGAATTTGCCAAAGCTAAAACAGCATTGGAAGCAGAAGGTGTGAAATTCCCTATCCACTTGGATATCCCAGTAGACCAAACATCTAAAAACTATATTGCACGTATTCAATCCTTCAAACAATCCGTTGAAACAGTACTTGGAGAAGAAAACGTAGTCATCGATATCCAACAAATCACTACAGATGAACTACAGAATATTACATACTACGCAGCTAGCGCAGCGGCAGAAGATTGGGATCTCTCAGGTGCTGTTGGATGGAACCCTGACTATGAAGATCCATCAACTTACCTTGATATCTTGAAAACAACGAATGCTGAACAAACAAAAACCTATATGGGTTACGAAGGTGCAGATAATGCTGCAGCGGCTCAAGTTGGTTTGAAAGAATACGATAAGCTAGTTGATGAAGCAGGAAAAGAAACAAGCGACTTGAATGTTCGTTATGAAAAATACGCGGCTGCTCAAGCTTGGTTGACAGATAGTTCACTCTTCTTGCCAGCTATGTCATCAAGTGGTGCTGCACCAATCATTTCTCGTGTTGTGCCATTCTCTGCATCTTACAGTCAATCTGGAGATAAGGGATCAGACGTATACTTCAAGTATATTCAGTTACAAGATAAGGTTGTAACAAAAGCTGATTATGAACAAGCTCGTGAAAAATGGCTCAAAGAGAAAAAAGAATCAAACGAAAAAGTTCAAAAAGAATTGGCTAATCACGTTAAATAAATAACTCTCAAGAGAACTTTCTCTCCATGAGGAGAAGGTTCTTTTGGGATTTTAAAAGGAAACGATATGAAGAAATATATTTTTATGCGTGTACTGCGTTCATTGTTGTCTATTTTCTTGGTGACAACTTTGACTTACACAATTATTTATACGATGGTTCCTCGGAAATTGATTTTCAAGCAGGATACCAACTATAACAAGATTGCAACGACGCCGGACAAGCGGGATAATTATGAAAATACCGTTTATGAACGGATGGGCTATATCGAGTACTACGATACCAAGGAGTTGCAAGAAAGAGCGAGCACAATGGACTCATCTGTAACAGTGGATGCCAATGATACCAATAAGGCAATCTACGAAAAATACATCAACCAACTAGGAAATGGTTGGACACTTGGTGTGTTCTCAGAAAGTGGTCAATTCTATGCTACGCGTGAAATTCCAATTTTTGAACGTGTTTTCAAATTCTATTCCAACTTGATTGATATTGATCATCCAAACAAGATTCAAGACCCTGAAAATCCAAACTTGCAACGTTATCTTCGTTTTGAAAATGACCCTGCTATCGGTTGGTCATTGGTTGGTTCAGGTACAAAACATAAATACCTTTTGTATTTCAACAATCAATTCCCATTTGTACACCAAAACTTTGTGAACATTAACTTGGGTGATTCTTACCCAACTTATGCAAACACACCAGTGCTTCAAGTTATCACACAAGGTCAGGGACAAACTAAGACATCAGAAGTTCAATTCCCTACAGGTAAAAAGACTTCATCTGTAGATATTTACTCTCGTACTTACAAATCTCCAAGTCAAGCAGATGCGCGTGAAGTAGCCAACTATGGTAAAGACGATCCATATACAGCTACAGAAAGCAATTATCAATATCCTTCAATGATTGCAAGCTCAGCGGTTGCTGGTTTGATTGGTTTGATTATTTCGTATGCGATTGCGATTCCACTTGGATCTGCTATGGCTCGCCACAAGAATACTTGGATTGATAGCTTCTCGACAGGTGCTCTAACCTTCTTGCTTGCCCTTCCAACGATTGCCTTGGTTTATATCGTGCGCTTGATTGGATCATCTATCGGTCTGCCAGATTCATTTCCTATCTTGGGAGCAGGGGACTGGCGTTCATATGTCTTGCCAGCAGTCATTCTAGGTTTGCTGGGTGCACCAAGTACAGCTATCTGGATTCGTCGTTACATGATCGACTTGCAATCTCAGGACTTCGTACGTTTTGCTCGTGCCAAAGGTTTGTCTGAAAAAGAAATTTCAAATAAACACATCTTTAAAAATGCCATGGTTCCTTTGGTTTCAGGTATTCCTGGTGCCGTAATCGGAGTTATCGGTGGTGCAACATTGACAGAAACGGTCTTCGCTTTCCCAGGTATGGGTAAAATGTTGATTGACTCTGTTAAGGCATCAAACAACTCAATGGTAGTTGGTCTTGTCTTCATCTTCACATGTATTTCTATCTTCTCACTCTTTGTAGGTGATATCTGGATGACCATGCTTGACCCACGTATTAAATTGACAGAGAAAGGAGGCAAATAATGTCAACAATCGATAAAGAAAAATTTCAGTTCGTAAAACGTGACGATTTTGCCTCTGAAACAATTGATGCTCCTGCCTATTCATACTGGGGTTCTGTATTTAGACAATTTCTAAAGAAAAAATCAACCGTCTTTATGCTAGGAATTTTGGTTGCTATTATCTTGATGAGCTTTATTTACCCAATGTTCTCAGATTTTGACTTCAACGATGTAAGTAAGGTCAATGACTTCTCTGCTCGTTTTATCAAGCCCAATGCTGAACATTGGTTTGGTACAGATAGCAATGGTAAATCCTTGTTTGACGGGGTTTGGTTTGGTGCGCGTAACTCTATCCTCATCTCTGTAATTGCAACTTTTATCAACCTTGTAATTGGGGTTATTGTTGGTGGAATTTGGGGAATTTCAAAATCCGTTGACCGTGTCATGATGGAAGTTTATAACATTATTTCAAACATTCCATCTCTCTTGATTGTCATTGTCTTGACTTACTCAATCGGTGCTGGTTTCTGGAATTTGATTTTTGCAATGAGTGTGACAACTTGGATTGGGATTGCTTATATGATTCGTATCCAAATCATGCGTTACCGTGACTTGGAATACAACCTTGCTTCTCAAACACTTGGAACACCAACCTTTAAAATCATCGTTAAAAACATCATGCCACAATTGGTATCTGTTATTGTTTCTACAATGACCTTGATGTTGCCAAGCTTCATCTCTTATGAAGCCTTCCTTTCCTTCTTTGGATTGGGATTGCCTGTAACAGTGCCAAGTTTGGGACGTTTGATCTCAGATTACTCACAAAACGTTACGACCAACGCTTACTTATTCTGGATTCCGTTGACAACCTTGATCTTGGTATCCCTATCTCTTTTCGTTGTTGGTCAAAATCTAGCGGATGCTAGTGATCCACGTACACATAGATAGGAGTAGACATGATAAAAGGAAAAAATGTAATTTTGACTGCTCGTGATATTGTCGTGGAATTTGACGTTCGTGACAAAGTTCTGACGGCTATCCGAGGAGTTTCTCTGGACCTGATCGAAGGAGAAGTTCTTGCCTTGGTAGGTGAGTCCGGTTCTGGTAAATCTGTTTTAACAAAAACCTTTACAGGGATGTTGGAAGACAATGGACGTATTGCTCAAGGAAGCATCGACTATCGTGGACAAGACTTGACCGCTCTTACTTCTAACAAGGAATGGGAGAAGATTCGTGGTGCTAAAATTGCGACCATCTTCCAAGATCCTATGACAAGTTTGGACCCAATCAATACAATCGGTAGCCAAATCACTGAAGTTATCGTTAAACACCAAGGGAAAACAGCTAAGGAAGCCAAAGAGATGGCAATCGACTATATGAACAAGGTCGGAATCCCAGATGCTGAAAAACGTTTTGAAGAGTATCCTTTCCAATATTCTGGAGGGATGCGCCAACGTATCGTTATTGCGATTGCCCTTGCCTGTCGTCCAGATATCTTGATCTGTGACGAGCCAACAACGGCTCTTGATGTAACCATTCAAGCACAAATCATTGATTTGCTTAAAACTTTACAGAACGAGTACCACTTTACCATTATCTTTATCACCCATGACCTTGGTGTGGTAGCAAGTATTGCCGATAAGGTAGCGGTTATGTATGCTGGAGAAATTGTAGAATATGGAACTGTTGAGGAAGTTTTCTACGACCCACGTCATCCATATACTTGGAGTCTCTTGTCTAGCTTGCCTCAGCTTGCTGATGATAAAGGGGAATTGTACTCTATCCCAGGAACACCACCGTCTCTTTATACTGAGTTGAAAGGTGATGCCTTTGCCCTTCGTTCAGATTATGCGATGCAAATTGACTTTGAACAGAAAGCACCTCAGTTTTCAGTCACTGATACTCACTGGGCTAAGACTTGGTTGCTTCATGAGAATGCTCCTAAAGTTGAAAAACCTGGGGTCATCGCAGATTTGCATGACAAAATTCGTGATAAAATGGGCTTTGCTCATCTAGAAGACTAGGAGGAAGGAAATGTCTGAAAAATTAGTAGAAATTAAAGATTTAGAAATTTCCTTCGGTGAAGGAAGTAAGAAGTTTGTCGCGGTTAAAAACGCCAACTTCTTTATCAACAAGGGGGAAACTTTCTCTCTTGTAGGAGAGTCTGGTAGTGGGAAAACAACGATTGGTCGTGCTATTATTGGTCTAAATAATACCAGTAAAGGTGAGATCATCTTTGATGGTCATAAGATCAATGGAAAAAAATCTCATAAGGAATCCTCAGACTTGATCCGTCGTATCCAGATGATTTTCCAGGACCCTGCAGCCAGCTTGAATGAGCGTGCGACGGTTGACTATATCATCTCTGAAGGTCTTTACAACTATCACTTGTTCAAAGACGAAGAAGATCGTAAAGAAAAGGTTCAAAAGATGATTCATGAAGTTGGACTTTTGAAAGAACACTTGACCCGTTATCCACACGAGTTTTCTGGTGGTCAACGTCAGCGTATCGGGATTGCCCGTGCCCTTGTGATGGAACCTGATTTCGTTATTGCGGATGAGCCAATTTCAGCCTTGGACGTATCAGTGCGTGCGCAAGTCTTGAACTTGCTCAAGAAGTTCCAAAAAGAGTTGGGCTTGACCTATCTCTTTATCGCGCATGATTTGTCAGTTGTTCGCTTTATCTCAGATCGTATCGCGGTTATCTATAAGGGAGTTATCGTCGAAGTGGCGGAGACAGAGGAGTTGTTTAACAATCCTGTCCATCCATACACTCAAGCACTTCTATCTGCTGTACCGATTCCAGATCCAATCTTGGAACGCAAGAAGGTCTTGAAAGTTTACGATCCTGACCAACATGACTATGAGACAGATAAGCCATCTATGGTAGAAATTCGTCCAGGTCACTATGTTTGGGCTAACCAAGCGGAAGTTGCTCGTTACAAGAAAGCTCTTAAAGAATAAACAAATTAGGAGAGGATCGAAAGGTCTTCTCATTTTTAATAGAAAAATTCCCCTTCTACTAGCTTGTAAAAGGGGAAATGTATTATAATTAGCGTTTAGACCAAGTGCGTTTCATAAAGAGTAGCAAAATTGGGTATATCTCTAAGCGACCTGCAATCATTGCAAAGGAGAGGAGGATTTTAGAGATGGGACTAAAGATGGCAAAACTCGAGGTTGTACCTAGAATAGGTCCGATATTGTTAAAACAGCTGAAGACAGCACTGGTCACGACTAGAAAATCATTGCTATCAAGACTGACGATAAAGATGAGAGAAAGAATAATCATCATATAGATAGCAAAATATTTAAGAATCTTGTGTTGGGTATCCTTATCAATCACAGTTTTATTGACGTGGAGAGTCAAGACACGGTGAGGGGATAAGATGGACAAAATTTGATTTTTAGCAATTTTTGTGAGGATAAGTCCTCTGATCACCTTAAGACCACCTGCAGTTGAGCCAGCTGATCCACCGATTCCCATGAGGAAGAGGAGGATAAATTGGGAGAAGAGGGGCCAGTTGGTAATATCTCCGTAACCAAAACCTGTTGTTGTGATGATATTGGAAACCTGGAAGAAGGCCATTTCAACACTTTTAGAGACCCCTTGGTAGAGGTGGAGCGTATTAAGAGTAATCAAGCCGGTAGAAACTAGGACAATGATTATATATGCTCGTAGTTCTTCATCTCCAAAGAAAGACTTAACCCGACGGAGCATGAGGTAGTAGTAGAGATTGAAGTTAACCCCAAAAACCAGAACTCCGATACTAACTAGATAGGTGATGAGTGAGCTACCGTAGTGGGCAATTCCGTCGTTATAGACGGTAAAGCCCCCAGTTCCTGCTGTTCCCATAGCGATGACAAAACTATCATAGAGAGGCATACCTGCTAGGTAGTAGATAACCACAAAAAGGGAGAAGAGAGCCAGATAAAGCAGATAGAGAATCTGGGCAGTGTTTTTTAGCTTGGATACGACCTTGCCAAAGACAGGTCCAGGGACCTCAGCCTTCATCACCTCCAAGTGACTATTCTTGGCATTGTCCATAATGGCAAGTGCAAAGACGAGTACCCCCATCCCTCCAATCAAGTGGGTGAAACTTCTCCAGAAGAGGAGGGAACGAGTAAGAATGGAAACATCTGTTAGGATAGTAGCACCAGTCGTCGTAAATCCAGAACTTATTTCAAAGAAGGCATCGATGATGCTGGGGATTTGTCCTGAAAAGACAAAGGGGAGGCCACCAAAGAAAGACCATAGAATCCAACAGAGGGCAACAATTAAGACTCCTTCCTTGGCATAAATCCGTTGATTTTTCGGTTTCCGTAAAACACCTAGACCACCAAGAAGGACTAAAATTCCAATCGTAGAAAAGAGAGCGATAAATACTTGACTGGATTCTTGGTAATAGATTGCTACACTAACAGGGACTAGGAGAAGAACAGCTTCAATCAAGAGAAGTTTTGAGAGGAGGTAACGAATCATACTTTTATTCATTTTTTACCTCTCAATCAAATCATAAATTTTGGTGATGTTCGGCAATAAGGTCGTCACGAGCAACTTGTCTCCCACCTCAAGCATATCCTCTCCAGTAGGGAAGATTGTTTTTCCTTTTCGGATAATGGCTGCGATGAGAACCCCTTTTTTCAATTTCAACTGTGATAGAGGTTTGGCAGTCATTTTATTAGCTTCCTTGATTTGGAATTGGAGAGTTTCAATTTGACCGTTTGCTAGATGGTGCATGGCTTGAAGGTCTGAGTACTGAGCGTTTACTCGACCGCGGATAAAGTGCATAATGGTATCCACTGCGATGCTTTTTGGTGTGATGATACTTGAAAAATCAGGTGCGTGGATAATCTCTAGAAGGCTTGTTCGGTTGACCTTGGTGATATTCTTACGGACACCAACACGGTCAAGAAACATAGAAGTGATGATATTTTCCTCATCAACTCCAGTCAAGGTTGCGACTGCATCATAGTGGGGAGCACTTTCTTCCAGCAAAATGTCTTTTGCAGTTCCATCTCCTTGGACAATATAGAGATTGGGGAACTTTTCACTGAAGAAACGAGCTCTTTCAGGATTAATCTCGATGACCTTGGTATCAATGCGACTGTCTTTTAAAATGCCAAGCAGATAATAAGCGATCTTTCCAGCTCCAACGATAAGTAAGCTTTTCACTGCACGAGATTTAAAATAGTTATGGAAAAGCATCATATCTACACGATTTCCCGTAACAAAAATCCTATCCTTGTCTTGGATAATAACATTACCGCTTGGAATCATCAGTTGATGATCCCTCTCCATAGCACAGACAATGATGTTACCAAATTTTTTACGAAAGTCTGAGATTGGCATTTGACAAAGACCGCTAGAGTCCTTGACAACAAATTCCATGAGACTGACCCGACCTCCAGCAAATCGTTCGACAGAGAGGGCATTAGGGAAATCAATGATATTTGAGATCGCACGCGCTGCCAGGAGCTCTGGATTAACAATAAGTGAAAATCCAAGAATATTTTTCTCTTTAAAATAGGCATTAGAGTATTCAGGATTTCGCACCCGAACGATGGTTTCTTTAGCGCCCATTTTTTTAGCAAGTACCGCTGAAATCATATTCACTTCATCGTGTTCGGTTAGGGCGATAAAGATATCGCACTCTTGGACACCGGCTTGCTCTAAGATGGCAAAGTCAGCACCATTTCCAAGGAGACCTATGATATCATAGCGACTGACAATGTGATTGAGGACAGCCTCATCTTGTTCGATGAGGACAACGTCATGGTTTTCTGCAACCAGTGAACGACAGAGGGCGAAACCAACTTTCCCTCCACCAACAAGGACAATTTTCATATAAAAAACCTACTTTTTCATGATGTAACTATCATACCCTTTTTTAGCAAAAAATGCACTTACTAAGGCGATTTTTAAGGGAAGAAAGACCTTTTCACGTTTTGAAGATACATTTGTTTAACTTCTATGACGATGTCTCCGATTTGAAGTGATTTGGCTCTTTTACTATACCTTTTCAGAAAGGGGATGACCAAACATGAAAATATCATTAAAAAAAGTAAAAAAATCAAGTCATTTCTATTGACAATGATTCTGAAAGTGTTATACTAAGGAAGTAGTTTCGCTGATTTACTTCAAACCTGTTGTGAGGTAAGTTAACGATGCCTTAACCACGCTGTTTGCTGAGCTTGACTCCGGGCAGTGTGGCTATTTTTTTGTAATGATAAAAGGAAGCCAGTCATGACAAATCACATTGTATTATTTGAACCTCAGATTCCACAAAACACAGGTAACATTGCGCGTACTTGCGCTGCGACCAATTCTCCCCTTCACATCATCAAACCGATGGGATTTCCGATTGATGATCGCAAGATGAAGCGGGCTGGTTTGGACTACTGGGATAAGTTAGAGATTTATTTTTATGACAGTTTGGAAGATTTCATGTTTCGAATGAAGGGCAAAATCTATCTGATTTCAAAATTTGCGGAAAAGGTCTATTCTGAAGCAGATTTATCGACGGATGAGGACCATTATTTTCTCTTTGGACGTGAAGACAAGGGTTTGCCTGAGGACTTTATGAGAGAACATCCTGAGAAAGCACTCCGTATTCCTATGAATGATGAACATGTCCGCAGTCTCAATGTGTCTAATACCGTCTGCATGATTGTTTATGAAGCACTCCGTCAGCAAAATTTTGCAGGTCTTGAGCTTGTTCACACCTATGAAGCAGATAAATTGAAATAATCAAAATGCTTGCACTTGCAAGCGTTTTTTGTTATGATAAAGGGGTCTTCAGGGCTGGGTGAGATTCCCGACCGGCGGTAAATTTGACTAGCTATTTTAGCTTTCTCGTCGTTGTCTTGTCTCGATATACTTTAAGTATTATCTTCGACTGCGACGCCTAGATAAATCTAAAATATCTTGGCCAAATAAGTCCGCGAGCGCAAGCTGATGTGGTGCGATTCCACAACCGACAGTATAGTCTGGATGGGAGAAGACGAAAGAATAGCTTTGTCTGTTCTGATGAGTTTATAGATAAATTGCAACCGCTTGCTCAAAAGAGTGAGGGGGAACTTTTGGGATATAAAAAGTGAGAATAGATAGAGGGATCCTTTCCAACTTCTTCTGATTTTATAGAAAATTGGAGGAACCTGTTATGACAAACACACGTCGACTTTCGACCATTGCGATTTTATCAGCCATTTCATTTGTGCTGATGTACTTTGACTTTCCGCTCTTGCCAGCGGCGACCTTCCTCAAGATCGAGTTTAGTATCTTGCCAGTCCTTGTGGGCTTGGCGGTGATGGATTTGCCTGCTGCTCTAGGGATTCTCTTGCTGCGATCACTCTTGAAGTTGCTTCTGAATAGCCAAGGAGTGAATACTTACATTGGGTTGCCAATGAATATTGTAGCCTTGGGAGTTTTTGTTATCGCTTTTGGTTTGATTTGGAAAAAGGAACGCAGCACCCTTCGTTTCCTACTAGCATCTCTAGCGGGAACGGTCGGCTTGACTGCGGCTATGTTGATTCTCAACTATGTCTATGCTGTTCCTTTGTACGCGCAGTTTGCCAACTTTGATATTGGAAAAATTTTGGGACTTTCCAACTACCTAATGACCATGGTTTTACCTTTTAACTTGATTGAGGGTGTAATCTTTGCCGTTTCATTCTGGTTGTTATACGTCCTCTTGAAACCAACCTTAAAACATTATGAGAGATAAACAAACATTTTTAATGAAGGGCAGTTTTGCCCTTTTACTTTTCGTCCTTCTTGGCTATATGGTCAAGTTTTACCCCGAAATGCTGGTCGGTTTTGACCAACCAATTCAGACTGCTCTTCGTGGAGACTTGCCAGATTATTTGACAGTTCTGTTCCGAGCCCTTACACGCCTGATCGATATCCCAGTGATTATCACCTGGGTTGCCATCGCAGCCTTTATCTTTTATCGTAAGCAGTGGAAGATAGAAAGCTACTTCATGGCGGGTAATCTAGCCTTAGCCGGTCTTTTAATCGTGACCTTTAAAAATATCTACCAGCGCCCACGGCCAGCTATTTTACACTTGGTAGAGGAGAAGGGATTTTCTTTTCCAAGTGGCCATTCTCTGGCAGTGACTCTGATGGTAGGGACTCTGATTGTCATTCTCAGTCAACGGATTAAAGATCCGGTTTGGAGAAAAATTGTGCAAATCGTCCTTGGCTTCTACCTAGTCAGTGTGCTGCTATCTCGGGTCTATCTGGGTGTTCACTACCCATCAGATGTTCTCGCCAGTTTCTGTGTAGGTTTGGGAGTCTTGTTTATCGAATTTCCTTTCTATGACAAGCTTCGCTTCCAATGGCGATTTAAAGGCAAGCAGAAGTGAGATAGGTCTTGCAAGAATGGTAAAAATCTGATAAACTAAGTAGTAATTGAATAGAAATCCGCAAGACTAGTAACTCAAGGGAAGTATATCAGGGAGGAGAGCCGTGACTGCAAGCTCTCTATATGAAAGCTGGGTGAATTCACTTGCGCATGGATTTAGAAATGAAGGTCTGACTTGTCAGATGAAAACGGATGGTACCGCGTGTCAACGCTCCGAGTGGAGTTTTTGGCATGTGGTTTTCTTTTTATCTACGAGGGACTGATGGAGGAATTATGTCAACTATTGAAGAACAATTAAAAGCGCTTCGCGAAGAAACGCTGGCTAGCTTGAAGCAGATTACTGCTGAAAATGAAAAAGAGATGCAAGATTTGCGTGTCTCTGTTCTTGGTAAAAAAGGGTCGCTTACGGAAATCCTCAAAGGGATGAAAGATGTCTCTGCTGAGATGCGCCCAATCATCGGGAAACACGTTAATGAAGCGCGTGATGTCTTGACAGCAGCCTTTGAAGAAACAGCTAAGCTCTTGGAAGAAAAGAAAGTCGCAGCTCAACTAGCTAGCGAGAGTATCGATGTGACGCTTCCAGGTCGCCCAGTTGCGACTGGTCACCGTCACGTTTTGACACAAACCAGTGAAGAAATCGAAGATATTTTCATTGGGATGGGTTACCAAGTCGTGGATGGTTTTGAAGTGGAGCAAGACTACTATAACTTCGAGCGTATGAACCTTCCAAAAGATCACCCAGCTCGCGATATGCAGGATACTTTCTACATCACAGAAGAAATCTTGCTTCGTACTCACACGTCTCCAGTTCAGGCGCGTGCCATGGACGCTCATGATTTTTCAAAAGGTCCTTTGAAAATGATCTCACCAGGGCGTGTTTTCCGTCGTGACACAGACGATGCGACCCACAGTCACCAATTCCACCAAATCGAAGGCTTGGTAGTTGGGAAAAACATCTCTATGGCAGACCTTCAAGGAACCCTTCAGTTGATTGTCCAAAAGATGTTCGGTGAAGAGCGTCAAATTCGTTTGCGTCCATCTTATTTCCCATTCACAGAGCCATCTGTTGAGGTGGATGTTTCTTGCTTCAAGTGTGGTGGAGAAGGCTGTAACGTATGTAAGAAAACAGGTTGGATTGAGATTATGGGGGCCGGTATGGTTCACCCACGTGTCCTTGAAATGAGTGGAATCGATGCGACTGTTTACTCTGGATTTGCCTTTGGTCTTGGTCAAGAGCGTGTAGCTATGCTCCGCTACGGAATCAATGATATCCGTGGCTTCTACCAAGGCGATGTCCGCTTCTCAGAACAGTTTAAATAATGATTAGAAAAGTAGAAAAGGCAGATATTGGGATGTTGTCCAAAATTGCCAAACAAACCTTTCGTGAAACATTTGCTCATGATAATACGGAAGAGCAGTTACAGGAATACTTTGAAGAGACTTATAGTCCGAGAGTTTTGTCAACTGAGTTGGAAAATCCAGATTCCGAAACCTATTTCATTATGTATGAAGAGGAGATAGCTGGTTTTCTCAAAGTCAACTGGGGAAGTGCTCAGACTGAGAGAGAATTAGAGGATGCTTTTGAAATTCAACGCCTCTATGTGCTACAAAAATTCCAAGGATTTGGACTAGGTAAGCAACTGTTTGAATTCGCTCTTGAACTTGCTACCAAAAATAGTTTTTCCTGGGCTTGGTTGGGTGTTTGGGAGCATAATACAAAAGCTCAAGCGTTTTATAACCGATATGGTTTTGAGAAATTTAGCCAACATAGTTTTATGGTTGGTCAAAAAGTAGATACAGATTGGTTACTGAAAAAGAAATTAAGGTAAGAAGAGGATTCTTCTATTGAAATGATAGGAAAGGAAAAAACTAGAGTGGCAACTGTCATTCTGGAGAACTAAATTATGCTTGTATCTTATAAATGGTTAAAAGAATTGGTGGACATTGATGTGCCATCACAAGAGTTGGCTGAAAAAATGTCAACTACAGGGATTGAGGTCGAAGGTGTGGAATCACCTGCTGCTGGTCTCTCAAAAATTGTCGTCGGTGAGGTCTTGTCTTGCGAAGATGTGCCAGAAACTCACCTCCATGTTTGTCAGGTTAACGTTGGCGAAGAAGAAGCACGTCAAATCGTTTGTGGTGCACCGAATGTGCGTGCTGGTATTAAGGTTATGGTGGCTCTTCCAGGAGCTCGTATTGCTGACAATTACAAGATTAAAAAAGGGAAAATCCGTGGCCTAGAGTCACTTGGAATGATCTGTTCACTTGGTGAATTAGGTATTTCTGACTCAGTTGTACCAAAGGAATTCGCAGATGGTATTCAAATCTTGCCTCAAGATGCTGTTCCTGGGGACGAAGTCTTTTCTTACCTAGACTTGGATGATGAAATCATCGAACTTTCTATCACACCAAACCGTGCAGACGCTCTATCTATGCGTGGAGTAGCGTACGAAGTGGCAGCCATCTATGACAAGGCAGTCAACTTTAAAGAATTCAGTTTAATAGAAACAAATGAAGCTGCAACAGATGCCCTTTCTGTAGGCATTGAGACAGACAAGGCGCCTTACTATGCAGCCCGTATCTTGGACAATGTGACTATCGCACCAAGTCCACAATGGTTGCAAAACCTTCTTATGAATGAAGGGATTCGTCCTATCAATAATGTGGTAGACGTGACCAACTATATCCTGCTCTACTTTGGTCAGCCTATGCATGCCTTTGACTTGGATACCTTTGAAGGCACTGACATCCGTGTGCGTGAAGCGCGTGCAGGTGAAAAATTGGTGACCTTGGACGGTGAAGAACGTGAACTTGCAGAAACTGACCTAGTCATCACTGTCGCAGACAAGCCAGTAGCCCTTGCAGGTGTTATGGGTGGTCAAGCAACAGAAATCTCTGAAAATTCTAGTCGTGTTGTCCTTGAAGCAGCTGTCTTCAATGGCAAATCCATCCGCAAGACTAGCGGACGCCTCAACCTTCGTTCTGAATCATCTTCTCGCTTTGAAAAAGGTATCAATGTGGCAACTGTTAACGAAGCCCTTGATGCGGCAGCTAGCATGATTGCAGAACTTGCAGGTGCTACGGTGCGTAAGGGTATCGTTTCAGCAGGCCAGCTTGATACTTCTGATGTAGAAGTTTCTTCAACTCTTGCAGACGTTAACCGCGTCCTTGGTACGGAGCTTTCATATGCTGATGTGGAAGATGTCTTCCGTCGTCTTGGCTTTGGACTTTCTGGAAATGCTGAAGCCTTCACAGTCAGCGTACCTCGTCGTCGTTGGGATATTACCATCGAAGCGGACCTCTTTGAAGAAATCGCCCGTATCTATGGTTATGATCGCTTGCCAACTAGTCTTCCAAAAGATGATGGTACAGCTGGTGAATTGACTGCGACACAAAAATTGCGCCGTCAAGTTCGTACCATCGCTGAAGGAGCAGGTTTGACAGAAATCATCACCTACGCTCTGACAACGCCTGAAAAAGCAGTTGAGTTTACGGCTCAACCAAGTAACCTTACAGAACTCATGTGGCCAATGACAGTGGATCGTTCCGTTCTCCGTCAAAATATGGTCTCAGGTATTCTTGATACAGTGGCCTACAACGTGGCTCGTAAGAACAAAAACTTGGCTCTTTACGAGATTGGAAAAGTCTTTGAACAAACAGGCAATCCAAAAGAAGATTTACCAAATGAGATCAATAGCTTTGCCTTTGCCTTAACCGGCTTGGTTGCTGAAAAAGATTTCCAAACGGCAGCAGTTCCAGTTGATTTCTTCTATGCTAAGGGAATCCTTGAAGCGCTCTTTGCTCGTTTGGGACTCCAAGTAACTTATACAGCAACAGCTGAGATTGCTAGCCTTCACCCAGGCCGTACAGCCGTGATTTCACTCGGTGACCAAGTTCTTGGTTTCCTTGGCCAAGTGCATCCAGTCACTGCCAAGGCTTACGATATCCCAGAAACGTATGTAGCGGAGCTCAACCTTTCCGCCATCGAAGCAGCGCTTCAGCCAGCTGCTCCATTTGTGGAAATCACAAAATTCCCAGCAGTCAGTCGTGACGTGGCTCTACTCCTCAAGGCAGAAGTCACTCATCAAGAAGTTGTAGATGCTATCCAAGCTGCAGGCGTGAAACGTTTGACTGATATCAAACTCTTTGACGTCTTCTCAGGCGAAAAACTGGGAGTTGGCATGAAGTCAATGGCCTATAGCTTGACTTTCCAAAATCCAGAAGATAGCTTAACGGACGAAGAAGTAGCACGTTACATGGAAAAAATCCAAACTTCTCTCGAAGAAAAAGTTCATGCAGAAGTGCGTTAAATTTTCAATCCATCCTTCGGGGTGGGTTTTTAAATTCTTAAAATGCTAGTTCAGGAATAAAAAGCGACAGTTGAGGAAAAAGTCCTCCCAGAAAGTCTTTAATGAGTTATACTAAAGCTATCACTGGAGCGCTTAAAAAACCTTAAATTTGGCAGGTTTTTACTATAAAAATCTCGATAAAAATGGATACAAATGATTGTAAAGGCTATCAAAAAGGAGTATAATAAGTGCAACATATCTCGGAGGTGGAAAATGTTAGAAGTAAGAAATCTAGAGAAAAGTTTCGGTCCCAAGCAAGTCTTGTTTGGTGTTGATTTTCAGGCAAGTCCAGGAAGGATTCTGGGCTTGGTCGGGAAGAATGGTGCTGGGAAAACAACGATTTTCCACAGTATGTTGAAATTTTTAGAGTATCAAGGAGAGATCAGTCTGGATGGGCAGGAGATTCGTCAGGAAACCTACGCTCGGATTGGTTATCTGCCTGAGGAACGCAGCCTCATGCCCAAGTTGACAGTCCTTGAACAAGTTCGTTACTTGGCGACTCTAAAGGGCATGGATGCCAAGGAAGTCAAGGAAAAACTCCCTCAATGGATGGAGAAATTGGAAGTGAAGGGCAAATTGACCGACAAAATCAAGAGCCTTTCCAAAGGGAATCAGCAGAAAATTCAGCTCATTATCACCCTAATCCATGAGCCAGACTTGATTATCTTGGATGAGCCTTTTAGTGGTTTGGATCCAGTTAATACCGAGTTACTCAAACAAGTCATCTTGAAAGAGAAAGAGCGCGGTGCAATCATTATCTTTTCTGACCATGTCATGACCAATGTCGAGGAGCTTTGCGATGATATCCTGATGATTCGTGATGGGCGTGTAGTCTTGCACGGACCGGTCCAAGAAGTTCGCAATCAATACGGGAAAACGCGTCTCTTTGTTTCAAGTGAACGAAGCAAGGAAGAATTGGAAAATCTTCCTCATGTCAAACAGGTGAGCTTGACCAAGCAAGGCAGTTGGAAATTGATCCTAGATGATGAGAGCGCTGGAAGAGAACTCTTCCCAATCCTCACTCAAGGTCAATACATCGCGACCTTTGACCAACAAGCTCCAACAATCGATGAAATCTTTAAACTAGAATCAGGGGTGGAAGTATGAGAAATATGTGGGTTGTAATGAAGGAAACCTATCTTCGACATGTCAAGTCGTGGAGTTTCTTCTTTATGGTGATTTCGCCGTTCCTCTTTTTAGCCTTATCTGTAGGAATCGGCTTTCTCCAAGGGTCTTCTATGGCCAAGAATAGCAAGATAGCAGTAGTAACAACTGTGCCATCTGTGGAAGAAGGGCTCAAGGGTACCAATGGTATCAACTTTGATTATAAGGATGAAGCCAGTGCCCAGGCTGCTATCAAGGATGAGAAAATCAAGGGTTACCTAACCATTGACCAAGAGGACAGTGTCCTCAAGGCCGTCTATCATGGTGAAACTTCTCTTGAAACAGGCATCAAACTAGCAGTAACCAATAAGTTAAACGAACTGCAATACCAACTCAATCGTTCGGCAGCCAATTTGTCTCAAGAACAGGAAAAACGTCTGAGTCAAACCGTTGATTTTACTGAGAAGATTGATGAATCTAAGGAAAACAAAAAAATTGTTCAAACCATTGCTGCCGCAGGGCTTGGCTTCTTCCTTTATATGATTTTGATTACCTATGCTAGTGTCACTGCTCAGGAAGTGGCTAGCGAGAAAGGAACCAAAATCATGGAGGTGGTCTTCTCTAGTATCCGAGCAAGTCATTATTTCTACGCTCGCATGCTGGCTCTGCTTCTTGTGATTTTGACTCATATTGGCATTTACGTCGTGGGTGGGCTGGCTGCTATTCTGCTCTTTAAAGATATCCCTATCTTGGCACAATCTGGAATTTTAAATCATCTAGGAGAGGCCTTCTCGCTCAATACCTTATTGTTTGTCTTGGTTAGTCTCTTTATGTACGTTGTTTTAGCAGCCTTCCTAGGCTCTATGGTTTCTCGCCCTGAGGATTCAGGAAAGGCCTTGTCGCCATTGATGATCTTGATTATAGCAGGATTTGTCGGTGTGACCTCTCTAGGTGCTGCTGGGGACAATTTAGTTCTGAAAATTGGTTCCTATATTCCTTTCATCTCGACCTTCTTTATGCCATTTAGAGCTATAAATGGGTATGCCAGTGGTCTGGAAGCTTGGATTTCGCTTGCCATAACGGTTGTTTTTGCAGTCACTGCAACAGCCTTTATCGGACGCATGTATGCTAGTCTAGTCCTTCAAACAGATGATTTGGGAATCTGGAAAACCTTTAAACGTGCCTTAGCTTATAAATAGGAGAGCCTCGCAAAAGCGAGGTTTTTCTAGATGTTAAACACTGAAATCGGCAAAAATATTTTTCATATCTATTGACTTTTAGTAGTAAAATTTGGTATGATAGTAGACGGTATTGTTTACCCCATTTGTAAGGCCCCGGAACCTTTCAAATACCCCGCGGACCGGAACATCCGCCCTGTAAACAAAAACGATATTCATATAGGAGAAATCATGAACAAAACTACATTCATGGCTAAACCAGGCCAAGTAGAACGCAAATGGTACGTTGTTGACGCAACTGATGTACCTCTTGGACGCCTTTCAGCAGTTGTTGCTAGCGTACTTCGCGGAAAAAACAAACCAACATTCACACCACACACTGATACAGGTGACTTCGTAATCGTTATCAATGCTGAAAAAGTTAAATTGACTGGTAAAAAAGCAACTGATAAGATCTACTACACTCACTCAAACCACCCAGGTGGATTGAAACAAATCTCTGCTGGTGAACTACGTTCTAAAAATGCAGTACGTTTGATCGAAAAATCAGTTAAAGGTATGCTTCCACACAATACTCTTGGCCGCGCTCAAGGTATGAAATTGAAAGTATTCGTTGGAGCTGAGCACACTCACGCTGCACAACAACCAGAAGTTCTTGATATTTCAGGACTTATCTAAGGAAAGGAACAATAAAGTATGTCACAAGCACAATATGCAGGTACTGGACGTCGTAAAAACGCTGTTGCACGCGTTCGCCTTGTTCCAGGAACTGGTAAAATCACTGTTAACAAAAAAGATGTTGAAGAGTACATCCCACACGCTGACCTTCGTCTTGTTATCAACCAACCATTCGCGGTTACTTCAACTGTAGGTTCATACGACGTTTTCGTTAACGTTGTTGGTGGTGGATATGCTGGTCAAGCAGGAGCTATCCGTCACGGTATCGCTCGTGCCCTTCTTCAAGTAGACCCAGACTTCCGCGATTCATTGAAACGCGCAGGACTTCTTACACGTGACTCACGTAAAGTTGAGCGTAAGAAGCCAGGTCTTAAGAAAGCTCGTAAAGCATCACAATTCTCAAAACGTTAATCAATACGATTATATCAACGTTTCGAAGCACTTCATGGTTCACACCATGGGGTGTTTTTTTGATTATTTTTAGCAAAATTCACACCACTTTTCACACCAAATTCACACCATTATTTTTTAAGATTACGAAAGGCAATTTCTCCAACAGCCATTGGAATTACATTTGAAGTGTTGACATAAGTCTTAGTTGTAATTGTATCACTGTGAGTGAGTGCTTCAGAAATATCTTCCATAGGGGTTCCTGCCTGTTTAGCGAGTGTGGCTCCTGTATGTCGTAATTTATGAGGTGTTGCATGTGCAAGTTCTGGATGACGACGCTTAACAGATTTCATCTTGTTGTTAAGATAATCAGCATGGAGACAACTGTTTACATTTCCCTTTGTATCAATGTACGTAAACACATACTGTTCTGGAGTCTGGATAATATTGAATTTAGCCAGTTCAATTTTTTGTTGTTTTTTCCATTCCTGAAGCAAGTTAGTTAACTCACTAGGAATTCGAAAAGTTGTTTTCTTGTTTCCTTTGGTAGACTTTGGATTTTTGTATTTATCTAAAGTTTGTACTAACTGAATTTCCTGTTCCTTTGTATTAATATGCTTCCATTGCAAAGCATAGCTCTCTGATTTTCTATCTCCCAAAAAAAAGGTAGTATAGAACAAAACATAGTCTTTGAATAGAATTTTTTCAGTTTCTAAATCTTTTTCAAAAGCTGTAAACCATGCTTGAAGTTCTTCTTGAGATAGATATAAATCTTCATCTTTTTTAGATTCCTGTAGCTTAATTTTTTTAGTGGCTTTGATACGGCTTATCGTTTTTGATAGGCGATTAGTTTCGATATACTCTAATTCTTCTGCCCAGTCAAAGATAGAATTAACGTAGCTCCTGATAACTTTGAAATTTGCATATTCTTCAGCCTTTTGAGTCAATAGATTTAGTACAACTTGCTTATTTTGATTAAGAAAGTCTATTGAATAATTTCCAAGTAAGGGTAAGATGTGTTTTCTAAAAGCAATTTCTGTTCCAACTATAGTTGCTTGAGAAGGTGGTTTAGCAGTAGAAGTAGTCTGACCTGCTTTGTAGGATTCCCACCAAACGTTTTGGTAGAAATCTGAAAAGAGAATAGAACCGCTATTCTCTAATGAAGCAGATTCTCCACTAAGAATTTTATCAATCTTATTTTGAAGTTCTAGTTCGTATCTTTTTGCTTCACTCCTTGATTTGAACCGTTTTTCAATCACTTTCTTATCAATACCTAGCGAAGATTTAACCTCCTCAGGAATATAAACACGTAAGCGATAGGTTCCATTTTTAGTTTTTGTAATAGACATAGTATTCTCCTTTTGAATTGAGCTAGAAAAATACCGTGATTTCATTATAACAAACCACGGTAGAAATGCTACTGATTTTGTAACCAGCGATTGACTTCTGCTTTATCAAAGCGAATAGTTTTTCCGACTTTAATGTGAGGTAATCCTTTTTTAATCCAACTATCTAGAGTATTGTTTGAGATGCCTAGATAGTGGCAAGCCTGCTGTTTTTTTAAAAAAGGGCTTTCTATATTGCTGTTGTCTAGTCTATATTCGATTTCTTTTTTTATCAAATCAGTAATCAATAACTGAATTTGACGAATTTGTTCGTCTGGTAAGGTTACTTGCATAAAATCCTCGCTATTGTGCTACAATTGAAGTATCAGGAGATTTAGAATCTTCTGCACCTACTTCATCAGAATTGCTCGCCAAAGTATCTTCTGATGAGGTTTTTATTTTATCTAGATCCCACTTATTATTGAGACTAACTTGAGCAACTAGGAAATCTAATAAATCTTTCTTATTTATTTCAAAGTTGTTTTCAAAATCATAGCTTAAATAAGTTTCAAATCCAGTATATAGTTCTAAAGTATCTTTATCATGCTTTATCCCATATGCTTCTGAAACAGTTGCGACAGTATTAGCACGATTAACCATTTCAGTTAAAATGCCTTTTATAGATTTGCTAAGAATCAAATCTTTATCCCAGCCAATCCAAAATTGAGAATCAAACTGTTGAGCAATCATTACGCAAGTCAGTTTTGCCTGTTTTTTATTTGTCATAATTAAACTCCATTTTCTAATTATTCTCTTAACTATTCTAGTGTTAGACACAGTTGACAAGCCCAGTCTAACCGCACGTAGAATAGTTAAAGTTAAATACATAGCAATATTTTGCCTACCGCAGGTGGACAAGCCATCTAGCTAGTCCATGCTGGGGTAAAATGAACGACCTCTTCGGGTCGCCCCAGCCTGCCCAATCTATCTGACTTGCTCTGTAGGTTGGTATCTGTTTAACATTTCTAGCAATACTTCCTGAACTTTATCAATATCCCTGATATTAGCTACTTTAACCTTGATTGGTGGACTTCCATCAAAAACTTGATACCAGCCATGCTTTTTTGGTAACGTGGATAGTTTCTGACCCAGTTCCAAGTCAAATATACTACTGGAAATTGCTGATCTAGATACCATATTTCCTAAATCTAGAACAGCTCCAAATTGATTTCTGAGATTTGTATCAATACCGTCATGTGATAGTAAATCTTGGGAAACAAAACAACAGAAAATAGAGCGACTTCGACCACTGAGGATGATAGACTTAAGCATCTTTTGAATTTTACTTTTCTGTTTTCCTTCGAGCGAACTCATGAGTACTGTAACTTCTTCAATAAGTAGGATAAGAGGTGTTCTTTTTCTGGTTTTATTTTCTTGCCGGTACATCATTTCATTATAGGTAAGCTCAATTGCCTTATGAGCTTGCCAACCTAAAAATACATTTGATGATTCTTCAAAATCAAGCCAATCCTCTTGCTTTATTTCAGAAACAATTAACATTGGTGAAAGTTGCTTCGGTTTCTTGAGATTTTCCATAAATATATTTGTAATTAGCATTTTAGCTACCACAGATTTGCCACTTCCAACATTACCTAGAACTAAAAAATTTATGGTGGGGCTTGGGATAGACCATCCTATCTTTCCACCCCCACGTTTAAGTAAAGGTTTACTGTCTACCATATATCTATATCTTCATCATACCTATCTTCATTGGTTACTTCAGAAGCTCGAGCCATTCGATTGTAGGTCGCTTCCGCAACAGGCTTAATATCAAAAGTAGCTATCCATCCAGCTCCTGCATTTTGTTTTATGATGAGGATATCTAAAGCAAATTCAGCTGTATACTTTGATAAAACTCCTGAAAAATAGTCCTCTAACAAAGTTTTATCTGCATCTTTCAAATTATTTGCTAAATAAATCCAAATATCAATTCCGTTACTAGTAGCAGGAGAGACAATTTTGATACCAAGTTCGGTTTTTAAATTCTGGTTCAGATGATGTACTACGTTTTGGAGGACTATCATTTTTCTATTTTGAGTGTTCTTCTCTTCGAAGTAGATTTGGGCTTTATTAAATATAAATTTAGCCAATAGCAGAATCATTTCAACCTGATATAGTAGAACTTGTAAAGAAGCCACCTTTAATTTCTTTGTTTTTACTACTTTTCCGCTATAAAAATCAGCTTTTCTTTTTAGCAACAACAATATAAAAATAGTTAAATACCAAAGAGAGACTAGAATAATCATTTTTAATATAAGTTTCATAATTAAACTCCTTAAAAATAAGTAGTATAATCTCAGATAGATTATACTACTTGACAGACTACTAGATTATGTTTCGTAATCGGGCTTCTGAACTATCGATAACGATTACTAATTCAATAGTATTTGTACCAGTGCTATAAATGTCTATAATCCTTAAACTGTAAACATTTACTAGATATGGGTATATTTTTTTAAAATATAATACATACCAGGATGAAAGTGATTGTTTTATAATTTCTATTTTAGCATCGTTAATCTTCTGAACAGAAGTTATGTGCCATTTGACCGCTAAAAAGTAATCTTCTATGCTATATTGTTCAGTTGTAGCTTCTGTTCCTCTGAGTGATTCTTCTCCATTGAGGAGAAGGTTATCTATCTCTTTAGAGTAGATTTCATTAAAAATCTGGTCTTGATCATAAAACGATAAAATGTTCATGTGTTTTACCTCATTTGAATTTGCGAGTTTTCAATGCTTAGAGCTAGACCTTTAAGCTGGTCATTTTTGATGATAGGTACGACAGTGGCGGAGCTAACATCAATAGTTTTTTCTGTAAGTGAGAGCCAGTTTCGGGAATCAGGATTCCTAACTTTGACTGAGATAGTGCGTATCTCGTATATATCTATACCTAGTTTTTCTGCGTTAGCATAGATGAGTTCATCTATACACTCGAGAATGACCCAAAGATGGTCAATGCCATCTTTACTTTTATAGTAACCTTGACGGACATTTGTAACTACTTGATTCTCATTATACTCTGCTTCTTGTAGAACTTCTTCGTGATTTGATATTTTTGCCATATTATTTCCTCCATGGCTTCTATAAGCATCAATATAGACAAATGAGTCTGCTATGATATTGATTGAGTGAAGACATAGCATCTTTAGTTAAAAAACATCGAACTGCAGTATCTTTGTTTTATGATATAATTAAAACACAGGGGTGTATAATCAGTTTTCCGAAATAACACTATTTTATTTATGTATTGCTTTATATATCCCATACTAGAAGATAAATTAGGATATTCTATAGGAAAGTGATTATGACAAGTTTTTTAAAATTTTTTTTAGATTCTGAGAATTCATTTCAAAATGATTGTGATAAGAGAAGTTTCAAAGATATTAAAAGAGAAGTTTTATATCTTCGAAAGTATACGGAAGCTTTTGTTGAATATAAATTTTTATTAAATTTGAAAAAGTCGTTAATAGCGGCAAATAAAGTTTCTGACACAGATATTCCAGCTTTCTATAAGTGGATACTCTATAAATTTTATTTAGAGAATAAGAGTAGTCATTTAAGTATGAAAAATTTTTTTGATTTAAGAGAAGAAAATAAAATTGCGGAACTTGAACTTTTGTATGGAGAATTACATAACAATGACGACTATTTGATCATTGATCGTGGAGTTATACTATTAAAAAAGTATCTAGAAAAACAAACAACCTATTCAAATAATCGAAAAGAAGAAAAGGCTAGATTTAGCGTTATTTTTGAAAGTAAAAAAATGTTGAAGATTGAAAAAGCTATTATAAAGTACTTTCTATACAAGAATGGAGCATTAAAACTAGTTAACGAAGATACTTTTTTTGAAGATTACTTTCATGAAATAAATTTTATAGAACCACAGAAGAGATATCTTTCGGAAGCTATAGCTAGCAATCCTAATAGTTACAAAGGATTGT
The DNA here is from genome assembly GCF_037963785.1 of Streptococcus sp. FSL W8-0197. Classification (GTDB taxonomy): domain Bacteria; phylum Bacillota; class Bacilli; order Lactobacillales; family Streptococcaceae; genus Streptococcus; species Streptococcus oralis_CQ. Next base: position 295,370 of record NZ_CP150168.1, read on the forward strand.
ACACGTATTGGTTAGGATATTATGCCTCTTTGAGAGTTCATCTATTTAGTGATATTCATAATGTAAAAAAAATAACGGGATACAATAGTGAGCCATTGTTTAAAGGAAAATCGGAATACAACTATTTTGAATTAAAAAGAAAAATTGAAGAATTAAATCTTAAACTTGATAAAGAATTAAACAAGATATTTCATAGTGAATGGTTGAAGTCTATATTATTAGATTCTATATTTACTACCACGGGAATTTCATTTGACATATCAGCAGAGTTAAAAAGTACAATTCTTAACTGATCGGTACTTATGATTTAGATTATATATTTTTAGGAATAGAGTATGAGAATAGGGTGTCTATGGAAGAATATCTTATTTTTTATAAGGAACTGATTACCGAGAAGTTTCGAGTTTTAAAATCCTTTGGAAATATTGCTTGGAAAACAAAGGTTTGGTTATCTGAATTGCCATAGTATGTGATACATTTAAATGGTGACCGCTTTATGGGATCGAGAGACTGAAAATAATTGAGGGTTAAGTTGTATAGTTATTTTGTTTCAAATTATGATAGAAATTTTTTATTGAAAATTAATGAGAATGAATTTCAAGATTTTAAGGAATACAATATCTCTTTAAAAAAATATACTAATGTTTTTGATTGTTATCGAAATTATAAGAAGTCAGAAGAATTGATAAAAGAATACATTGAGAATATTGACGATTATGACACTCAAAAATTAAATGATATATATCGAGATTGCAAGTATCTATTTATGCAAAATATTATGTTTGGAAGGATATTTATTGACAATATTAAATCGTATTGTAATCAGGAAAACCGCTTTGATTTAAAGAAAGAAGTTTTAAATTTTGAAAAATTAGATGAAATAAAAATGTTAAAATTATTGAGGGATTATGGTCAACATTTCTCCTTACCTTTTAGTAATTTGAGAACTAGCTATAGTCCTAGTCAAGAGAAAACTACAGGTATTGAACCGCTCATTTCAGTTTCAGAATTAAGGAAAAATGTGACTAGTAATACACAGAATAAAATGTATCTTAAGAGCCTAAATGAGGAAGAAATTTCAATAGTAGATTATTTTAAAAACTGGTCTAAATCAATAGATGAACTATTGTTGAAAGTGAAAACTGATTTTTTACTCCTCACTGATTTAAATATTAAACAGTTTGTTTTATCTAAAATTCTCTGTTTTATCGATATGGAGGATTATATACCAGTCGGATTAGCTAAAGCAGAGGAAGTTAAAAATCATATAGGAATCTATCAGCAAATAGAGTTTATTTCATTTGATGAATTAGTACTTTTGCATTTGTTCGGAATAAATAATTAAAAAAGCAGGATTGGTAATCCTGCGTTTTGTATTCCACAAAAACTAGAAAAGATTATACTATTTCTAGTATTTTTAGGGATGAGAATATTATAGAAAGGAGTTTCATCATTTCATTTTTGTGAAAATTAAATAAGGTTAACTTTTGATATTCTGGTTCGATTTTTGCTTATTTTTTATGAAAGTTTACCTTATTTTAATCAAACTGATTGAAATTAGTTGAAATTTTATTTTTTGAAAACTTATGAAAACGTTGATTTTAAAGAACTTTGAAATTAGATGAAATAAGTGGTGCCCCAACCAAGTCTTAAGAAAGCTCGTAAAGCATCACAATTCTCAAAACGTTAATCAATACGATTATATCAACGTTTCGAAACACTTCATGGTTCACACCATGGAGTGTTTTTTTGATGATTTTTAGCAAAATTCACACCACTTTTCACACCATTACTTTTTAAGATTACGAAAGGCAATTTCTCCAACAGCCATTGGGATTACGTTTGAAGTGTTCACATAAGTCTTAGTTGTAATCGTATCACTGTGAGTGAGTGCTTCAGAAATAGCTTCCATAGAGGTTCCAGCCTGTTTAGCGAGTGTAGCTCCTGTATGTCGTAATTTATGAGGGGTTGCATGTGCGAGTTCTGGATGACGACGCTTAACAGATTTCATCTTGTTGTTAAGATAATCATCATGGAGACAACTATTTACATTTCCCTTTGTATCAATATACGTAAAAACATACTGTTCAGGAGTTTGCATGATGTTAAATGAAGCCAGTTCAGATTTTTGTTGCTTCTTCCAAGAATTTAACAAGTCGGTAAGTTCTTGTGGAATCGAAAAAATCGTCTTTTTATTCCCTTTAGTTGACTTTTGATTTTTATATCGATCTAAGGCTTGAACCAATTTAATTTGTTGATTTTTGAAATCAATATGTTTCCATTGCAAAGCGTAGCTCTCTGACTTTCTATCTCCTAAAAAGAAGGTAGTATAGAACAAAACATAGTCTTTGAATAGAATTTTTTCAGTCTCTAAATCCTTTTCAAAAGCTGTAAACCATGCTTGAAGTTCTTCTTGAGATAGGTATAAATCTTCATCGTTTTTAGCTTCTTGTAACTTGATTTTCTTAGTTGCTTTGATTCGTCTAATAGTTTTTGAAATACGATTAGTTTCGATGTATTCCAATTCTTCTGCCCAGTTAAAGATAGAATTAACGTAACTTCTGATGACTTTGAAGTTGGCATATTCTTCTGCCTTTTGAGTGAGAAGGTTTAAAATAACCTGCTTATTTTGGTTAAGAAAGTCAATCGAGTAATTCCCTAGCATGGGTAGAATGTGCTTTCTAAAGACAACTTCTGTACCGTCAATAGTAGCTTGTGAGGGTGGTTTTAAGGTTGAAGTTGTTTGCCCTGCTTTGTAGGATTCCCACCAAACGTTTTGATAGAAATCTGAAAAAAGGATAGAACCACTATTTTCTAATGAGACGGAATCTCCACTATGAATTTTATCAATCTTATTTTTAAGTTCTAGTTCATATTTTTTTGCTTCAATCCTTGTTTTGAATCGTTTTTCAATCACTTTCTTATCAACACCTAGTGAAGACTTCACTTCCTCAGGAATATAGACACGTAAGCGATAGGTTCCGTTTTTAGTTTCTGTAATAGACATAGTATTCTCCTTTTGAATTGAGCTAGAAAATATCATGGTTACATTATAACAAATGACCATAGAATTTCTACTGCTTTTGTAACCAGCGATTGATTTCTGTTTTGCTAAAGCGAACAGTTTTTCCAACCTTAATGCAAGGTAAGCCTTGCTTAATCCAGTTGTCTAAAGTATTGTTGGATATATTCAAATATTCACAAGTCTGCTTTTTATTTAAAAATTGGTTGGTATTTTCATTAATATCCAAAAATTTATCCAGTTCTTTCTTAACAGTATCTGATATTAGTAATTTAAATTGCCGAATTACTTCGTCTGGAATAAATAAATTCATAAATAGTACCGTTTCTTTCTTTTAGATTTAAATTTTATTAGTTTGGATTTTGTTTTTTAAGTCTTCAAGGGTTGAAGACTTAAAAAACAGGAAAACGTTGCTGTATTAATTCTTTTTCAATTTTTTAATCAGAATTTATATTAAAATGGTATAAATATTTTTCCAATTTCTATTAAAAAAAGAATCCAGGAATGAACCTATGTCTTTATCCTTGCTTTGAATAATTTCATTAAAAAATGAATCTTTTTCTTCATTTGTAAAACTAGGGATTTTAAAAGAAAGGAGTTCATTATTTTGATTATCCTTGTAGCAACCAAAATCAAGGAAAGGAACAAGATATAGAGTATTTAGCATTAAGCAAAAGAGATATAGTACTTGCCATGTAATCATAATAGAAAGAAAATAACTCTCTTTCTTTAAATCATTCTTTCTACTTCTTTTAACCAGATTTCTTTTAGTTCTTGCACAGTTTTTTGGCTTTATAAATTTAGATACATCAATAAATAAGAAAATAGATTCATCAAATGTTATTGGATATAAATAATTCATAGCATGATTTAATTGAGTGTCAAAAAAAGTTTTTATATATTCATCTTTACCTTTTTCTTCATACAATTCTTTTAACTTATTTTGGGTATCTCTAACTGAAGTTTGAACAAATATCTTAAAGTTGGACAATCCTTTCTCAATTACACTATATACAAATGAATAGAGCTGATCATTGTGTAGTTTATCTAAGTCAGTAGTCTGGAATTCACTTTTAATTTTTTTTTCATTCAGTGTCATTTCGTATCTATAGACGCGATATTTACGAGATGCGTTTAATTCAATCTGTTTATTATGTTCAGCTTTTGCTGTTTTATCATAAAGAACATGCAACAGGTTTTTATTTTTTTTACTTGAAAGAATATGGTGATCTTCAGGAGTTGAACATTTTCTATAAACTTTTTTATTTACTTGAGATGTATTAGATAAGCTCCTCAATAATAAATTCCTTGTTTGAAAATGAATAATCGCATCAGTAGCAAATGTAAATGCGATTTCCATTTCATGAACCCTAATAATAGTTGGGATAATCCAAATACCAGTTTGCTGTTTGATTCCTGTTATAACGTTTATTAGTTTCTTTCGTATTGCTGAAATAGAGAGAGTTTCAAAATTTAGACCTCCATGATTCAGCTGGAGTAAGCAATAATTAACAGTGTCTCCGCTTTCTTTTTTATAAATTTTTCCAATTTCAAGTCTTCCGAATTCCCTTGATTGGATAATTAAATCTTCTATCTGATTTGAATTGTGAGTAAATTTTTTAACTTCATGAGGATTCTTTTTTTTGAATTCTATCAGTTTTTCAATGTCAACAATTAGATTTTCACCTAAGTTAAAAACCATGCGATCAAACCCCCAGAAGGAATTCATTAAAGTAAAACAAGATTGAATTTCTTTCTCATTTAAATGTTTCTGTTCAGTAGAAACTTTAGGCTGCCCTTTCATGATTTAACGTTTCCTTTCTACTATTATTTTTGATAGGAATTATGCTAGGAAGTATTAGAGATTGAAAAAAAACAGTTAAATTATTTTAACCGCATTTGTAATTCAATTTATCCCTTTTTTTTTCATATATAATTAGTATGCCAGGAACTTCACTAAAAACTGTGGTTTTTTTATTTTTTAGTGAAAAAAATTTTTTAAAATAAAAAACACTCAATTAAGAGTGCTTCAAAAACGCGTCGTAACAAGGTTTTGAAGAAAAAAAGTAGGTTCTTACCTACTTTAATTTTTTTAGTTTAGAACAAGAATGTTAAGAAAGAAATCAATACTTTCAGTACGATATTTTATTGATGTGACAAGGTTTTGAAGGAAAAAGTAAGTTTTTATCTACTTTATTTTTTTTTATTTTTTTTAAAAATTTTTTGATTTTTATAAAAATTATTTTATTTTTCATTTAGATAAGAATGCTAAAGATGTGGAAAAAATTGATTTTAAGTTTAATACACTTAAAACATTACAAAGTAAGTTTCGTATAATTGATGGAACATTTGAAAAGCAAAAATAGCTAAATAGTCTTAAAAAAAGGTAGTTCAATAATTTGAACCACCTTTTTTATTTTAATGAGAGATATATCATAATGTTTGGAAAAAGTTACTTAGTTTGCTTGTGAGATTAACTTATAGGCGTAGGATTTTTGAAATTCTTCTGGTCGATTGTGTCCGAGAGCACGTGATACAATTAAACAAGCCTTTCGATCAAGGGCAACACCTTTTAATTCGCCTCGTAGATAAATTTTTTCTTTTTTATCTTTGATATCTTTGGGATCTCGCGCGACAAGAAGATAAAGACGTTTTGCGTATTCAGCACGATATTTATGAGGTTTTAAAGCAGTTGGAACTTGAAACACACGTTTTTTACCAGCTAGTTTAAATTCTTCAACAAGCCTTTCTAATTCTTCTTTGTCTCGCGTAATAATCGGAACCCAACGATCTCGTGCTCCTTTTGATTTATGTTTTTTACCAATAATTTTAAGATAATATTGGCCATCCTCACGTTGGTAGAGGGAGTCTCCAGTAATAGCTTTTAATTCATTTTTTCGTAGTCCAGTGGCAGATACGATTGAGAACCAGCGATTATTTGTTTCTTCAGACATCCTGTCGTCATTAGACTTCAAACGATTATTCTTTTTGTCGGCTCGATATCGAATATCCGTTGCAATAAAAGCGGTAGAAGGTACTCCTAAAACTTTGGCTAATGCTGCTTTATAGGTTGACTGGGTTGGAGCAGAAAGTCCTAATTTCTTACAATGTTCTAAGTATTGATTTACTAAGTCAATCCATCCCTCAATATTGTTAGATTTTTCAAGAGCTTCTAAATCTTCGGCAGTAGTTATTGAGGCAACAAAGGAAGCAAATCTGCTCCAGGACCCAGCGTAGTTATGAAGAGTTCGGTCGGTATGGATTAAATGAATGTCCTCTCCCGTTTTTTTGGATTCATTTCGCTTGATACCCTTTCCTTTTTTAAAGCGCGTGACTAGATTAGTTAGTCCTTTAGATTGGACGAATTGTTTACGGCCTTCGAAAGTAGTTAGAGAATCCATCTGTTGTTTCTTAGCTTTCTCTTTAGCTTTTCGTCGATCAGCACGACTACGTCTCTTCTTTGCCATAGTTCTTTCCTTTCTATAGTAGATAATGTGCTTTTAAAGAAGATCTTAAGAAAAATCTTAAGGTCTTTTTTATTCAAGTTGAAGTAGTGCAGTGACTTAAGCTTATATTCACTGATGTAGTATCTTCCCTTTGCTTAGGGCGCTTCTTAATTGATGGCTAAGAAGATAACCAAGTCATTTTACAACATGACAAGTTGACTCAATTCAAATAAAATGTAGAGTTCCATCTTGCAGATAAAAATCTGTTGTTTTTTCTTGTTAGTCTTTTTCAGGTTTAATTGCTCTGAATTTAGCGACTGAGCTAAGCTAGTTTTTGTATTTGATTTTTAGACTTTTGTTATTTACTTTAGTTTTTATACTTTGATTTTTTACTTTGTTATGATCTAAAAAAGATTTTTTTAAACTGGCATTGACATTTATTTTATTATCTATACTTTTCTTTTTTAGTTAATGAAATACAAAAATTGGTTCCTGTTATTTACTTTCGTTTTTTACTTTTATTCTTTACTTTGTTACGATCAAAAAATTTTTTTTTAAACTGCTATTGACATCTCTTTTATTATCTATACATTTATTTTTTATTAGTAAATGAAATACAAAACTGGTTCTTTCCTAACCCAGCTTAAACCTACTGTTTCCACGATAGCTACCTCCTTTCAAACATAAAAAAACGTAGCTATATTAGTTACGTCTCTACTCAATCAATTATTTATATATTATTAGTATGCCATAAATCATAAAATAAAAAAATTAGGATAAGATTTTTTTACGTTATTCACTTTTACCTAGTACTGTGTGTTTAGCGTGACTTACACATACGTTTCTGTCAACGCTAAACACACAGAAAAATCAGAATCGCAAAAAAAAGAAAGATGAGAGAAAGAGGAAAAACTACAAAAAAATTGAGAAGTAAACAATACCTTTATCAGTTTTTTTTAATTTTTTATTTTTATAATTTGGAAAAAAAGGCATACTATAATTATAAAAACAATTACGGAGGGAACAACTATGTTTCTAAAATATTATTCACTCATTAACTATATTCTCTATAAAAATCGCAGAGAATTCGAAAACTCATTTGATTGCTATCCGAAAAAGACAGTGTATGAGTTTTATATTAGGGAGTCTACAGGAGGAATGAAAATTAGGCAAAAAGAACATAATGCAATTCATGTTAGCCTATTTTCTAATAGTGGAAGTTATATTACACTTTACTTAAGGAATTTTACGCCAGAGGATTTGGTGGCTGTGATGAATTCATTAATCAAGCAGAAGAAAGAACTTGGATATGAGCGGTTGATTTGCTTGTTATCAGAGCTCAAAAATGATGAACGCTTAAGTTTATTGATGAAGCTATCCAAAATGAAATAAACATACTGGGACGAGTATCTCAGTGTGTTTTTGTGGTAAATTTGTCTTTAAAATAGATAAGATAGATTATTTGATAAAGCCATTGTATTAGATGATTGGTTTGCCAACAATGTAACAGATGAATTATTCATTCAGCTAGAGCTGGATAAAAACGCACCAAAAATGGTGCGTTTGTCTTTTTTGTGCTATAATAGAAATAAATAAAAGGAGGAGTTACATGATTGGAAAAAATATAAAAACGTTACGTAAAACACAGAATTTAACGCAACCTGAGTTTGCAAAAATTGTTGGTATCTCTAGAAATAGTTTGAGTCGTTATGAAAATGGGACGAGTCGAGTTTCAACAGAATTAATAGATCGTATCTGCAATAAATTTAATGTTTCGTATGTCGATATCGTAGGGGAGGAAAAAATGCTCACACCAGTAGAAGATTATCAGTTAACTCTGAAAATTGAAGTGATTAAAGAACGAGGGGCGAATATCTTAGCGCAACTTTATCGTTTTCAAGATGAACAAGGAATTGCATTTGATGATACTTCGAATCCTTGGGTTCTAATGAGCGATGATTTGTCTGATTTGATTAACACGAGGATTTATCTTGTTTCAACTTTTGAGGATATTGAGCGATTTAATGGCTATTTAGATGGTATTGAACGTATGCTAGAACAAGCTACTCATCTAGTGGTGGCTTAATGAAACTAGAAGAATTTAGTCAAGATAATTTTGAACAAGCCTCCAAACGGCTTATCCGTTCTTTAACTCGTGGTAAAACAAGCTCATCTCAGCCTAAGGCTATCTTGCTAGGTGGGCAGAGTGGTGCTGGGAAAACAACGATTCATCGTATTAAACAAAGGGAATTTCAAGGTAATATCATTATCATTGATGGGGACAGTTATCGCTCTTTTCATCCGAACTACCTTGGCCTACAGGAAAAGTATGGCAAAGATAGTGTGGATTATACAAAAGTATTCGCGGGACAAATGGTTGAATATCTTGTAGATGAGTTGAGTAAAAAAGGTTATCATTTATTAATCGAGGGTACCTTGAGAACAACAGAAGTTCCCCGAAAAACGGCCCAATTATTGGCAACTAGAGGATATCAAGTCTCACTTGCACTGATTGCGACCAAGCCAGAATTGTCTTATCTCAGTACCTTGATACGTTATGAGGAGCTCCATGCTATAGACCCTAGTCAAGCAAGAGCGACTCCCAAAGAGCACCATGACGGAATTGTAGAACATTTAGTTGATAACTTACGAGAGTTGGAAACGGCTAAACTTTTTAGACAAATTCAAATTTATCAAAGAGATCAATCGTGTGTTTATAATTCGGAAGTAGATCAAATCTCAGCAGCAGAAGTTCTACACGAATGCCTATTTGGAAAATGGAACAAGGTGGAAAAAGAGATGTTGAAGATAGAGCAGGAACGGTTGAGAGAGTTGGGGGAAATTGATAAGTGACGAAGGGATAATTTATGAGTACATTTAAAAAAGTAATTTATTTTTGTACCAGATTTAACTACTCATAATCTATGGGAATTGGTTGAACAGTATAAAACAGGGAATTTAAGAGATTATGAATAGGGGCATTTTAAGTAATGTAAAGAAAAGCAAAGAATATGCAAAGTGTTTGTTTTAAGGCAATTATCACAAGTTAATTTTTAAAAATAATTTAGTATTTTTTGTTTTTTTGACCAAATCATGACCAAATCATGACCAAAATTAAATTTTTAGAAATTAATATAAAGTAAAGTAGATCAAGAAATTGGTCTATTTTTTGTGAAACAGTATTCAGAGTTATTAAAAAATATTCTATCATTTTCACTATGAAATTGTTCTGTCCATTTAAAAATGTTGGAAGAGATTTAATAGTATTTTTGGTTTATAGAACAGATATAAAGTTTTAAATATGATTACGCTTTAAAAAATGTTGTATTTTATTGTGTTATCCCTTGACAATTTTATTTAGAAAATATATGATAAGGATAATGACAGCGGTGTCATTTTGTCTGATATAAAAAAATTTAGTGATAGATAGTAAAAAAACAATAAAAAATTTGGAGGTGTTTTATGAAGCATTTTGTTCACAATGAGGTTTTTAGTATTCGGAAACTTAAGGTTGGATTGTGCTCTGTTTTGGTAGCGGTTTCATTCTTGGGGGTGCAAAGTGTTTTTGCTGATGAAGTAGTTACAAGTGCTCCTCAAATATCTATGAATGAGCTTTATACTTCGACCATCAATAGTATAGAAGGTTCTTCAACTAGTAATCATGACAATCCTACTGGGATTGACTCTTCTACCTCACAATTAACCGATAGTAAAGTTGATTCTCCTTTGATATCTAATAAGGAATATAAAGAAGATGGGGTAAATACTGGATCTTTTGAAGATGAAATGAAAGATTCTCCGCTAGTTTCTAATAGTGCCCTTTCTAATTCAACTATCAAAAGTTTAGAAGGTTCCTTAACTAGTAATCATGACAGTTTGACTGATTTTATTACTACTTATTCAAAGTCAGTTAGTTCTGAGAACGAAGTTGCAGATACTTCTAATAGGAATGAAGTGGGAGATAGTAACACTGCTTTAGAAAAAGGGACTGAAATTTCGGCTTTAAATGTAAAAGATTATGGTGCAGTAGGCGATGGGGTTAATGATGACCGACAAGCAATTCAGGATACAATAGATGCAGCTGCTAAAGGATTAGGTGGAGGGAAAGTATATTTTCCTGAGGGGACTTATTTAGTTAAAGAGATTGTCTTTTTGAGAAGTCATACACACCTAGAAGTACATGAAAAAGCTACCATATTAAATGGTATCAATATCAAAAATCATCCTTCTATTGTATTCATGACAGGTTTATTTACGGATGATGGTGCGCAAGTAGAATGGGCCCCAACAGAAGATATTAGTTATTCTGGTGGTACTATTGATATGAACGGTGCTTTGAATGAAGAAGGAACTAAAGCAAAAAATCTACCACTTATAAATTCTTCAGGTGCATTTGCTATTGGGAATTCAAATAACGTAACTATAAAAAATGTAACATTCAAGGATAGTTATCAAGGGCATGCTATTCAAATTGCAGGTTCGAAAAATGTATTAGTCGATAATTCTCGTTTTCTTGGTCAAGCTTTACCTAAAACTATGAAAGATGGGCAAATTATAAGTAAGGAGAGTATTCAGATTGAACCATTAACTAGAAAAGGTTTTCCTTATGCTTTGAATGATGATGGGAAAAAATCTGAAAATGTTACTATTCAAAATTCATATTTTGGTAAAAGTGAAAAATCAGGTGAATTAGTAACTGCAATTGGGACACATTATCAAACTGCAACAACTGAAAATCCTTCAAATATTAAAATTCTAAATAATCATTTTGATAATATGATGTATGCGGGCGTTCGCTTTACAGGATTTACTGATATTTTAATAAAAGGAAATAGGTTTGATAAGAAAACTAAAGAGGAAAGTGAACACTATCGTGAAAATGGTGCTGCTTTAGTTAATGCTTATAGTTATAAAAATGTTAAAGACGTATTAGATCTGAATAAACATGTGACTATTACTGAAAATGTATTTAATATTGCTGATGCTAAAACAAAAGCAATACGTGTTGCAAAAGATAGTGCAGATTATCTTGGAAAAGTAACTGATATTACTGTAACAAAGAATATCATTCATAATAATTCGCAAAATACTGAACAGCCAAATATTGAATTATTAAGAGTCAGCAACAATTTGGTAGTATCTGATAATATCATCTCGGGAGGTAAAGACGGAATCGTAATTGAAGAATCCGCTGGAACTATCACTGTCCTAAATAATCGACTTTCCAATTTAACAGGAAATCATGTTTCTTTACTTAAAACTGATTTTAATGGGACCAGCTCAGACACAAATAATAGTGTCGGTGATTTTAATATTATAACTGAGAATGAAAGTTATAAAATCTTTTCGCAAAATTCAGGTAATCACTCAGACAACCACTCAGATAAGCATGTAGAGGAAATAAAACCTGTAGCTGAAAACAAAAATAATTTAGCTAATAATTACTCAGTAAATAGTGTAGATGATAAAATTGAAAAATCAAATCATGATTCAGGTAATGTAGTAACAGGAGAAATTTCACAAAAACAATATGACGTAACTAATGTTAGTGAAGTAGTTAAGACAAAAAATAATCAACATGCATTACCAAAAACTGGATTAAATAAAATGGTTGAGTTGCTTTTAACTATTATTGGAATTTGCCTTCTATTTGGACAATGGAGTTTAAAACGTCGTTATGAAGATAGATAGAATTTGCTCAATACAAGGTAGTGCTAAAGAGAACGAAGATAGCGTAGATTACAAAAATCAATATTTCTGGATTATAGATGGAGCAACAGATTTATTTAATTCAAAAGACTCTATAGGTTATTCAGTTTCGGAAGTATCTCATCTTATTTCTGAGTGTCTCAAGCAGTATTGTAACGATTCTTTATCATTGAAGAAAATTTTCGAGCTTGCTTTAGATGACGTTAGAAAAATAATAGAGATAGATAAGTGTGAGTTTGATGATTATTACCAGTTACCAACTTTTGCCTTTATTTTTGCGAAATTATCTGGTTTAAAATTAGAATACATAATGATTGGCGATTGTGTTATGATAGTCAACAATCAAGTGATTACAGATCATAGAGTAGATTGTCTTTTTGAGCAAGGAAAATTTGCAATCATTTCTAATGATGAAGCTGATAAAAAGACTATATTACAAAATATTAGGAAGCTAGCTAATAAACCAGATGGATATTGGATAGGTTCACTAGACAAAAGTAGTATAAATCATGTTATCAATGGTAGTTTGGAAGTAACTAGTAATCATATTGTTTTAATGACTGATGGTTTTTATGATTTTTATACTCAAAATTCAGGCTACAATTTTGGAGAGTTAATTGAAATGAGAAAAGAATCTACAAATATTGATCCTATTTATGGTAAAAAAGATGATGCAAGTATTTTGATAATTGATGTTTAAAATAATTTCATCATATGATGAACTATAAAGACAGTTATCTATACGAGTTCTTTATAGTGCAATTGATTATTGAGGTTAGATAATGTTGAGAAAGCATTTTGACAATGAAATTATTGAGTTGTCTAATAATCTAGAAGATATATGGATTTCTATAATAAAAAAATATGAAATTATATTTGATGACTTAACCGAAGTTCAAAAACAAAGTATTATAGATAATGATTTAGTTATTAATGAAGCAGTTGTTACAATAGATATGAAAGGTATTGAACTCATCTGTTTACAACATCCTGTTTCTGTTGATTTGAGAAGAATTATAACTATAGTAAAATTATCCACAGATATTGAACGTATTGGTGATCGAATCATTGAAATAGTTAAGAATTTAAAAAATATTCATACAATGCATGAATGGGGACCATTATTTTATGAAATGCTAAAAATACATTTTATTATAGGGGATCACTTAAAGAAAACTCTAACATGGTATAAGAATAGAAACTATGAACCTGACGTATATGACTATAATAAAAAATGTAAGTTGATATCTGGTCTATGTCAAAAACTAGGAGACAAAGTAGTAGAGAACTTTCTTATTGAATTCTCAAATGTTGATGAAGCTATTGTATTTTTAGAAGTTATTAATATTCTTGATAAGATATCCCATACAACACAATCTATTTATAAATGGTTAGATTATCAGGAAATTGGAGTATTATAGTTAAAGAGGAGTATATATGCAGACAATAGTAGATAATTTTGCTAATAAAATTATTGAATATGGAATTTATAAATCGATGGACCAAATATATATAAAAAATAGAATATTGGCTTTAATCGGTGAAGAAGGAACTGATAAGATTTCAAATGAGAGTGATCTTAAAAAATTAAAAGACAATTTAGTAGAAATAGCTTTAAAGAATGGTAAAATTGCTGATTTAGCTGAGACAAAGGAATGTTTAGGTGCAGAGCTGATGAATTTTATCGTTCCATTACCAAGTCGCCTTAATGATATTTTTTGGAGTTCATATGATGTTTCGCCACAGGAAGCAGTTGAAGAGTTCTATCAGTTAAGTAAAGATAGCGACTATATTAAATTGTCAGCTATCGCTAAAAATATAGCTTTTCATACTGAAACTAATTATGGTTCACTTGAAATTACAATCAATTTATCAAAACCGGAAAAAGATCCGAAAACAATCGCGGCAGAGAAATTGGTAAAGTCATCTAATTATCCAAAATGTTTACTTTGTATGGAAAATGAAGGTTATCAGGGGAGAATAAATTATCCAGCACGTGCAAATCATAGAATTATTCGGTTGGAACTGGGAGACGAAGTATGGGGTTTCCAGTATTCCCCATACTCATATTTTAATGAGCATGCGATATTCTTGAATAGTCAACATGTACCAATGGCTATTACGTCCAAAACATTTGAACAATTATTGGAGATTGTTGATATTTTACCAGGGTACTTTGCTGGTTCAAATTCTGATCTTCCTATCTCAGGAGGTTCTATTCTTAGTCATAATCACTACCAGGGAGGAAAACATATTTTCCCAATGGAAAAAGCAAAATTTGAGAGAGAATTTCTTTTTAAAGACTTTGAGGATGTTAAAGCAGGTATTGTAAAATGGCCGATGTCAGTGATTAGGCTACAAGGTGAAAATAAAAATCGTCTGGTAGAATTAGCTACTAAAATCCTAAATATCTGGAGAGAATATTCAGATTTAGAAGTAGACATCATTGCTAAGACTGAAGATATTCCACACCATACGGTGACTCCTATTGCTCGTAAAGTGGATGGAAGATATGAATTGGATATTGTTCTGAGAGATAACCATACTACTAAACAATACCCAGATGGTGTTTACCACCCTCATCAAGATGTACAACATATTAAAAAGGAAAATATTGGGTTAATCGAAGTGATGGGACTTGCGATTTTACCACCTCGTTTGAAAACAGAGTTAGAAGAAGTTGAGAAATATCTTTTAGGAAAAGATAACGCAATTGCTGATTATCATTTAGAATGGGCCGTTCAATTGAAAGAAAAATATCCTGGACTTAAAGAGGAGGAGGTTCATAGCGTCGTTCAACATGAAGTAGGGCAAGTATTTGCGAGAGTTCTCGAAGATGCAGGTGTTTATAAGAATACTCAAACCGGACATGAAGCATTTATGAGATTTGTTAAATCGGTTGGAATTAATTAGGAGGAAGTAAAAATGGCAATATTGGTAACAGGCGGAGCTGGTTATATTGGTAGCCATACCGTAGTAGAATTACTAAATTTAGGTAAGGAAGTCGTTATTGTCGACAACCTTTCAAACTCAAGCATTTTAGTATTAGATCGTATTGAAGCAATTACAGGGCAACGTCCTGCGTTTTACGAATTAGATGTTTGTGATAAACAAGGATTGAGAAAAGTTTTTGAACAAGAATCTATTGAGGCTGCAATTCATTTTGCAGGATACAAAGCTGTCGGCGAATCCGTGCAAAAGCCTGTAATGTACTACGAAAATAATATTATGAGCACATTAGCTCTTGTTGAAGTGATGTCAGAGTTTAATGTTAAAAAGATTGTATTTTCATCGAGTGCGACTGTATACGGCGTTCACAATCAGTCTCCCCTTATTGAGACGATGCCGACAAGTGCAACGAATCCGTATGGGTACACAAAAGTGATGCTTGAACAAATTTTAAAAGATGTTCATGTAGCAGATTCAGAGTGGAGTATTGCGTTGCTTCGTTATTTCAATCCGATTGGTGCTCATGAGTCGGGGTTGATTGGAGAAGATCCATCAGGAATTCCTAACAACTTAATGCCTTTTATTGCACAAGTAGCGGTAGGTAAGCGACCAGAGCTAAGTGTTTTTGGAGATGATTATGATACGGTAGATGGTACTGGTGTTCGCGATTATATCCATGTAGTGGATTTAGCGATAGGGCATATAAAAGCTTTAGAGAAAGTATCTGAAAAAACAGATGTTTATATTTATAACCTTGGTTCAGGAGAAGGCACAAGTGTATTACAACTTGTAAATACATTTGAAAGTGTCAATAAGGTTCCAATTCCTTATAAAATTGTTCCAAGACGATCAGGAGACGTTGCGACTTGTTATGCAAATGCGGATAAGGCGTATAAGGAATTAAATTGGAAGACTACAAAAACGGTCGAAGACATGTGTAGAGATACATGGAATTGGCAATCAAAAAATCCTAATGGATACAATAAATAATAAAGTTCGAGTAGTCTTGTAATATGTATATATTAAAAAAATTAAAAAAAAATAATGAAAGCGCTTGACAAAGTAAACGATTACATTGTATAATATAAATATGAATGACACCGATGTCAAAAAATAAAAAAGAAGGTCTTTTTATGAAAAACTTAACAAAAATTAAGTTCAAAGAGAACGGGGAATTTAATCATTTCCCGGGGAATACAGTTGTAGCAAATCTTTATACTAATTCAGATTTGATGGAAGTTGTTGATATCATTCAATCACGCTATAGAGAGTTACCATTTATAGATAAATTCACATTAACTCCAAGAGATTCTATTCATATGACTGTAATTGAATTGCTTTGCCATGAAAATCGTGAGCCAGAATTTTGGAGTAGCCATCTACCATTGGATACGCCATTACAAGAAATTCATGATTACTTTGCAAAACAACTAGAAATTTTCCCATTGCTAAACGAAGATATTCATATGCGTGTGACTGAAATGGGAAATCAAAACATTTTAGTAGAACCAGCCGATGAGAAATCAGCTAAACGATTAGAAGAAATTAGAACATATGTTTCTGAAAAAGCAGGTGTTCGATTCCCTAATCATGATCGCTATCAATTCCATATCTCAATTGGATATCTTCGAGTTCCATTAACTGAAGAAGAAAATGAAGAGTTTACTAAAGTGAAAAAGGAATTAACGGAAGTTCTGCTTGAAAAGATTCCTGTCATTACAGTAAATCGTATCGATTACACAGTATTTGAAGATATGAGACGTTTTGTTCCATATTGTGAAAAATTTTAAAATAAAATTATAATTAAAAATAAAAAGGAGATTTCATATGAAAAAATCTAAATTATTATCGTTTTTAGCTGCAGGGGTTGCGGTTACAACATTGGCAGCATGTTCAGGTGGTTCAACTAATTCATCAAATTCTTCGAGCGATACACCTCAATCAGAAGAAAAAGCTGATAAGAGCCAAGAATTAGTAATTTATTCTAACTCTGTTTCAAACGGACGTGGGGATTGGTTAACTGCTAAGGCTAAAGAAGCTGGTTTCAATATTAAAATGGTTGACATTCCAGGTGCTCAGTTGGCCGATCGTGTTATTGCTGAAAAAAATAATGCAGTAGCTGATATGGTATTTGGTATTGGAGCTGTTGATTCAAATAAAATTAGAGATCAAAAATTATTGGTACAGTACAAACCTAAATGGTTAGATAAAATTGACCAATCTCTATCAGATAAAGATAACTACTACAATCCTGTAATTGTTCAGCCATTGGTCTTGATTGGTGCTCCTGATGTTACTGAAATGCCTAAAGATTGGACTGAGTTAGGCAGCAAATATAAAGGTAAATATTCAATTTCTGGACTTTCAGGGGGAACAGGGCGTGCGATCTTGGCAAGTATCCTTGTTCGCTATCTCGATGATAAAGGAGAATTAGGCGTTTCTGAAAAAGGTTGGCAAGCAGCTAAAGAATATTTGGAAAATGCGTACACTCTTCAAAAGGGTGAAAGTTCAATTGTTAAAATGTTAGATAAGGATGACCCAATCCAGTACGGTATGATGTGGGGTTCTGGTGCATTAGTTGGACAAAAAGAACAAAATGTTGTATTTAAAGTAATGTCTCCTGAAATTGGTGTTCCGTTTGTAACTGAACAAACAATGATTTTGAATACTAGTAAGAAACAAGCTTTAGCTAAAGAATTTATTGATTGGTTTGGTCAAACAGAAATTCAAGTAGAGTACAGCAAAAACTTTGGTTCTATTCCTGCAAATACTGAGGCAGTGAAAGAGTTACCAGAAGCTACTAAGAAATTTGTTGATCAAGTGAAACCGCAAAGTATTGATTGGGAAGCTGTTGGAAAACATTTGGATGAATGGGTTGAAAAAGCTGAACTAGAATATGTAAAATAGGACATAAGTGTAAATTTTAAAATTCCAGGTCTCTCTAAAGTTTCTAAACCTACATGAGAAATTAAGAGAGACTTTTCATTTATAAGTAAAGGAAGTTAGTAATATGATTAAATTTGATAACATTCAAATTAAATACGGTGATTTTATCGCGATTGATAATCTAAATTTAGATATTAAGGAAGGAGAATTCTTTACGTTTCTTGGACCATCTGGATGCGGTAAATCAACAACTTTGAGAGCTTTGGTAGGTTTTTTAGACCCTTCATCTGGAAGCATTGAGGTTAATGGGAAAGATGTTACTCATATGGAGCCAGAAAAACGTGGAATCGGGATCGTATTCCAATCTTACGCACTATTTCCAACAATGACAGTTTTTGATAATATTGCATTCGGTCTAAAGGTTAAAAAAGTTGCTCCAGATGTTATTAAAGCCAAGGTTTCTGCAGTGGCTGCTAAAATTAAGATTTCAGATCAACAATTGCAACGTAACGTTTCAGAATTATCTGGAGGACAACAGCAGCGTGTAGCTTTAGCTCGTGCTCTTGTTCTGGAACCTAAAATCCTATGTTTGGATGAACCCTTGTCAAACCTAGATGCAAAATTACGTGTGGATTTGAGAAAAGAGTTGAAACGTCTTCAAAAAGAATTGGGAATTACGACTCTATATGTTACACATGACCAAGAGGAAGCGTTAACGCTATCTGATAGGATTGCTGTTTTTAATAATGGTTTTATTGAACAAGTGGGAACACCAGTAGAAATTTATCATAATTCTCAAACAGAATTTGTATGTGATTTCATTGGAGACATTAACGTACTTACAGATGAAACTGTTCACGGAATTCTTCTAAATAATGCTCATGTTCTTTTGGAAGATAAAAAAGGTTACATTCGTTTAGAAAAAGTTCGCTTCAAACGTGAAACGGATCAGGATTTTGTCTTAAAAGGTTCAATTATTGATGTGGAATTTTCAGGAGTTACAATTCACTATACTGTTCAGGTATCTGAAAATCAAATTCTTAATGTAACAAGTATCGATAGTCAGTCAGCTATTAGATCTGTCGGAGAAAGTGTGGAATTATTTATCACACCATCAGACGTTCTGCAATTTTAAGGAGGTGCAGTATGCGTCATAAATTAAATTGGAAAGATTGGCTCATTCGTTTAGGCTTAATCTGGTTCTTGGTAACTTTCATCATTTATCCAAACTTTGATTTAGTAGTTAATGTATTTGTGAAAGGTGGGGAGTTTTCACTTGATGTCGTACAACGAGCTCTTAAATCTCAACGTGCGATTCAGAGTATTATGAACAGTTTTAAGTTAGCATTCTCACTAATTATAACTGTTAATGTTGTTGGTGTACTTTGTGTATTGTTTACAGAATATTTTGATATTAAAGGAGCTAAAATATTAAAACTAGGATACATGACGTCACTAATCTACGGTGGAGTAGTTTTGGCTACTGGTTATAAATTCGTTTATGGACCATATGGAATGATTACCAAATTTTTACAAGGTATTATTCCATCTTTAGATCCTAACTGGTTTATTGGTTATGGTGCAGTTCTATTTATTATGACATTTTCTGGTACTGCTAATCACACCTTATTCCTAACTAATACAATTCGTAGTGTAGACTATCATACTATTGAAGCTGCACGTAATATGGGTGCAAAACCATTTACAGTGTTTAGAAAAGTAGTATTGCCAACTCTTATTCCTACTTTATTCGCTCTGACAATTATGGTTTTTCTAAGTGGGTTATCAGCAGTAGCAGCACCTATGATTGTTGGTGGGAAAGAATTCCAAACTATTAACCCAATGATTATAACATTTGCTGGAATGGGAAATTCTCGTGACTTAGCCGCCTTTCTAGCAATTATTTTGGGTGTTGCCACTACGATTTTGCTTACTATTATGAACAAGATCGAAAAAGGCGGAAATTATATTTCTATTTCTAAAACGAAAGCACCTTTGAAAAAACAAAAAATCACATCTAAACCATGGAATATCATTGCACATATTGTTGCTTATGCTTTGTTCACTGTTTTCATGTTACCATTGATTTTCATTGTATTGTATTCATTTACTGACCCAGTTGCAATACAGACAGGAAACTTATCATTATCAAACTTTACTTTAGATAATTATAAGTTATTCTTTAGTAATAGTGTTGCGTTCTCTCCATTCTTAGTCAGCTTTATATACTCTATTATTGCTGCAACTACTGCAACAGTTCTTGCTGTTGTGTTTGCGCGAGTAGTTCGTAAACATAAAGCTCGATTTGATTTCTTGTTCGAATACGGAGCTCTTCTTCCTTGGCTATTACCAAGTACACTTCTAGCAGTTAGTTTATTATTCACTTTCAACCAACCTCAACTTTTAGTCTTTAACCAGATTCTAGTTGGTAGTTTAGTAATTTTGCTAATCGCTTATATTGTTGTAAAAATTCCATTCTCTTATAGAATGGTACGTGCAATCTTATTTAGTGTTGATGATGAGATGGAGGATGCTGCTAGAAGTATGGGGGCTTCACCATTTTACACAATGATGAAGGTTATTATTCCTTTCATCTTGCCGGTTGTTCTCTCTGTTATCGCACTGAACTTTAACTCTTTATTGACCGATTTCGATTTATCTGTATTCCTTTATCATCCATTGGCTCAACCATTAGGTATTACGATTCGTTCTGCAGGTGATGAAACAGCAACATCTAACGCACAAGCTCTTGTATTCGTTTATACAATTATTCTAATGATTATTTCTGGAACTGTGTTATACTTCACACAGAGACCACGCGGTAAGAAAAGGAAATAGTAATGCAAACATCCAGCATAGGACTATCGAACATCGAAATTATAATTAGAGTCGTATTATCTTTGGTCATTGGAAGTATTATTGGCTTAGAAAGAGGAAGTAAATCTCAACCAGCAGGTATTCGTACACATAGTATTGTTTGTATGGCTGCTTGTTTAATTATGATGACTAATGAATTCGTATCTTATAAGTTTGGAACAGGAGATCCGACACGGTTAGGTGCTCAGGTTATATCTGGTGTTGGTTTTCTTGGAGCTGGAACAATTCTAATCACAGATAAAAAGAAGGTTACGGGTCTGACAACTGCAGCAGGAATCTGGGCTTCAGCAGGAATAGGTTTAGCTATTGGAGTAGGTTTTTATGAAGGTGCTCTGTTAGTAGCTATTTCTGTTTGGAGTGTGATTTCTATGTTTCAGCCTTTAAAAAAATATCTTCAAAGTCGTTCAAAAGTTATTGAATTATATATTGTAGTTAAATCTACTGAGGCATATAATCGAGTATTAGTTTATTGTGCAGAAAATGGAATTCGATTGAATGATTCAAGAACTGCTTTTGGAGATGTTAATTCTGAAAGAATTGAATATTTTGATGTTCCAGACAAAAGAATAGCATCATTTATGACCCTAGAACTTTCAGGTAAGTTTGAACATCTTAAACTGATGGAAGAAATAGCAAATATTGTTGGTGTTATTTATGTTGAAGAAGTTAGTTGATATAGAATAAACAAAGGGGCAGTTATTCTTGTCCCTTTGTTTTTTAGGTGATAATTGACTCAAAATTATTTGCAAAGTATAAGGATAAACATAAATGAAGGTATATAATATTAATTTTGACTGTGGAAGAATAACGTATTTTGAATATAATTCTTTAGTGCAAGTATATAGATTTTATTCTTTTTATGATATTTGTGAAATTGTATTTTCGGCTTCTTTACCTGCTGATGATATACTATCAAAAGTTATTGTTAAGGAAAAGATTATTCCGATCTTAGACTGCTATGTCCAAATGTTATTAGATACTTTTATAGTTTCAATGGATTTTACCGAAAATGATTTTTTATATTTTCGTGGTAAGTTATTTTCATACAAGTTTATCAGTTGTGAAGTAGAAAAAATAGTAAAGAATAAAAATTTTAATTGTAAATGTTATTTTTTTGAATCGGATGAATAGAGTATAAAATAGAAAATTTTGAAATTAAAGTTTTTGTTAAGATACATTAAAATATTTTTCTAAATTCTCTTGTTAAAAAAAGTAAATATTGTATAATAAAATTAGATAAATCATAAATGGAGGACTAAAGTGAAAAATTTAAACGATAAAAAGGTAACTATTTATGATATTGCGCATTTATCAGGTTTTTCTCCAAAAACTGTTTCACGTGTTATTAACGGTGGTGAAAAGGTAAAAGAAGAAACTTATCGAGCTATTCAAAAAGTCATTGATGAGTTGTCGTATGTTCCAAATGCATATGCAAAAAATTTGACTAAGAAAGAAACTACAAACATTTTGATTTCCGTTAAAAAGATTGATTCTTTTCCCTTGATTTGGTTTCAAACTTTACTAGATAGAGTTCTACAAACTTGTAAAGAGTTTGGTGTAAACGCTATTGTTGAATACTTTGGTGAAGAAGATACGATTAGGAATTCAATAATTTCAAGCACAGGAAGCTTAATAGATGGAGTAATAGTATTTTATGAAAGTAAAGACGATATTCGGATTAATTATTTACAGAAGAATAATATGCCTTTTATAGTTTTTGGAGAATCTCGAACACCTGATGTTGTTTATGTATCTAATAACAATTTTCAAGCCACTTATGATATGATGGAATTAGTAACAAAAGAGAATATTAAAAGTATGTTGTTACTTATGGGAGGGGAATCTCTTGTTAATAAGGATCGTGAAAAAGGTATTCGTACTTTTTTGACTGATAAAAATTATTTAATGGATTTGCAAGTTATTTATGGTTTAACTACAATTGATTCAGTTTATTCATATGCTATAAATAATTTATCTAATCAAAATCATCCGGATATGATATTTGTTTCTGGGGATGAGAAGGTTCAAGGGCTGATTCGTGCGTGCTATGAGAAGGGGATTACTATTCCTGATGATATTTCAATAATTGGATTCGATAATATTCCTATTTCGCAATATTATACTCCAGCTCTGTCTACTATTTCTCCTAATTATGCTATGTTAGCCCAAAAAATGATAGAAGGTGTTTTAGCAATCATTAACGGTGAAAATATAGAATCCGTTGAAATATCTTCAAAAATTATTAGAAGACAAAGCTTTTAATCGGTAAAAAATACCGATTTTTTATTTGATAAAATATTAAAATA
Source organism: Streptococcus sp. FSL W8-0197 (assembly GCF_037963785.1). Classification (GTDB taxonomy): domain Bacteria; phylum Bacillota; class Bacilli; order Lactobacillales; family Streptococcaceae; genus Streptococcus; species Streptococcus oralis_CQ. Next base: position 318,565 of record NZ_CP150168.1, read on the forward strand.
GTAGGTAGATGTATTTCTATGAATCAATTTTTTGCAGAAATTGGACTATCTATCTGATGCATAACTGGTTAAGCTGTAGCAGTATAGAACCTTGTATCTTCATAGAGTATATTGAAAGATATTTGCGATAATTTGTATTGTATTCCGTATATCAAATGTACAAAACAATAATAATTCAAATGGTGTGAACTTTTTGGTAAAATCTAGCTCAATTTGTGTATTTTTAGGGTAAAATTCACACCATTTAATTGAAACTTATTCAAATTAGATGAAATTAGTTTTCTAAAAAAACGGGGAAACGCTGATTTAAAGGGGATTTTGAAACTTATTCAAATATAAATGTATCCAACCAGGTCTTAAGAAAGCTCGTAAAGCTAGCCAGTTCTCAAAACGTTAAGAACCAGCTACAATACAGCATTTACAACACTTCATGGTTCACACCATGGGGTGTTTTTTGATGATTTTTAGCACAATTCACACTATTGTTTCTTTGCATCCAACTCAAATTCTTCTGGTCAAATTATTAACAAATCTTCAAGATGAGGGATTGGTGAAATAGGCTGTTTGAGGCTTTTATGCTATACTAGTTTTAATGACAATTTTCTATTTCTAAAGCAACAATAGATCCGTAATTTGTTTTTAATTAAGGAGTTTTGGATTGTAAGAGGGAGATGATATATCTGAAGGAGCATCATTATGAAAAAACGTACCTTGCTTTGGCTAGTTTTGTCCATTGTGGTCTTTGGAGGTGGCGCATGGTTAGCACAAGAAACAAATCTATTTCTAAGCCCACGAGCCAAGCAGTTGGCTTATCTAAAGGAGCATGAAGAGGATATTAAGGAGTTTGTAAAATCTTTAAATCCTAGAGTCGAATCGGTTCAAATAGATTGGAAACAGACACAATGGGATAAGATAGGAAATGGTACACCTCAAGGAGGAGGAGGCGATATTGTTCAGGTTTATGGAGGATTTAATAATATATCAAACTCAAGCTGGAGTGTGATTATTAAGATTACAGATGGAAAAATTTTAATTAATTCTATTGGAATTGGTAGTCCGTTGCGTATTGGGGGTAAACTTCTTGACTAATAGCAACTTAAAAAATTTTGATAATTTTTACTCAAATTTAACAGCATTCATTCCCTATTGACTTACAATACTTGCTAAAAGTATTTTTTTTTACATTCATGATATAATATTCTTAGATTCCACTATATAGGAGGAAAAAGATGAAAAAACGTACTTTACTTTGGCTAGTTTTAGCTCTTGTAGTATTTGGAGGAGGCGCATGGATGGCACAGAAAACAAATCTATTTGGAGGAATAACTCTGAGCCCACGGGCTAAGCAGTTGGCATATCTGAAGGAGCATGAAGAGGATATGGCTGATTTTGTGAAAGCTTTAAGTCCTAAAGTTGAAAGTGTTCAGTTTGATTGGGATAGTATGAAGGTTGGTCAGGTAGGAAATGGAACTCCTCAAGGTGGAGGCTATATGTTGACACTTAGAGGAAAGGTAAATAATAATGATAAAACGAAATTTATGGTTGGATTTTCTTTAGACAATGATGCTAATGGCATACCAAAGGAATTTGGAATTTATGAAATGCAACCAATAAGAATTTATAGGGACGGGGGATGGTATTATTATGACTAATAGTAATTTAAAAACCTTTGATAATTTTTATGCGGATTTAGCTCAATCCGCATATACATATCGTCCCAATAATTTTCCGCCAGATAACAATGCTCTTGATTATCAGCTGTTTGATTTCTCTAGAGATAATAAATTTTATAATAAAGAAAAAAAAGAATGGGAAATCACTCCCGGAGGTAAACATCTTCCTCATGACGGTAAGGTCTACTTGCAGCCGGATCCTGATTTGCGAGATACTTATAAAGTTACATCGATACCAGTTCCTGATGCGAATGGGATGAGGCAGGATATTCATTACAAACGTTATCAAAAAGGACTCTTAACTGATGATGAAGCTGGTTTTAATGCCTACTACTTAACGGATACGCCAACCTTAACTAAAGATACCAAGAAAACCTATATGACCATCCGTGGAAGTGATGCCATCAGTTATGAAAATTGGAACGACTGGGTTGACAACGATGCTCAGTTTGCGCTCAACCATATTCATACGCCACAAGCCAAGTTAGCGACAGTAGGAATGAAAGCTAAAATCGCTGAGATGCGCGAAAAGGCTCCAAATGCTACGATGGACATCACAGGTCACTCCTTAGGGACCATTGTCTCTGCGCAAGGAGTAGCTGGCCTTACTGATCAAGAACTGGAGAAAATCGGCAAAGTCGTCCTCTTTGACGGCCAGACACGACAAAGAGCTTAAAGAAAATGGGTCTCAGCGATGAGAAAATCAAAAAGATTAGCGAAAAAATCGAGTACTATGTCAATCCTTTTGATGTCGTGGGGATGCTTAATCGTGAGCATACCATTACCAAATTACCTGGGGACTCCGATGAGCCACTTAAGAAACCCATCGGTAAAGTCAATGTCCTTGTCCCCCTTCATTATACCCAGATTACTGATCCGGAAAGCTCCCATGACTTTGGTGTTTTCCAATCGGATGGAAAGGGAAATTTGTTGACTGCCTCTGAGGATTTTCACCCAGAATTGCTCAGGGCTGGAGAAAAGCTGGCTCGATTAATTGCAACAACCTTGGGTGTTCTAAGAACTTTAGGAGTTGATGAAAATGCAGCCTCAAATGTTTTAAATGCCATTATGAGGGGGGAAATCGTAAATAAGGCATCTATCGGATATGGCTTTTATGAGAATTTTAAAACAGAGTATAGTAAGATCGTCGAAGAAGCTCGTCAGGAATCTATAAAGTGGGATCGAGAAGCTATTCCTCGTTATCAGGAACAACTGAGAAATGGTAATCTTACAGGAGAAAAGAGAATTTTGGTCCGAGCTCAGTTGCTTCAGACAGCAGCCCATTTGGCAAATTTTGACATGGAAGACAAAGTTAAATCTGTGAAAACCTTACTTTCAGATGCTAAGGAAGATATTCAAAACATGATAAAAGAGACAAGACAGACAGCCTTTGACATGGTTGGATATTTGTCAAGTTCAGAAGTTACAAATCTACTTTCTGGTTTTGATACAACAAGCTTTTGGGATGAAGGCGTTGCAAGTGACACGAAGACAGCAGCAGCATCCTTCCTGACACAAATCGAGCAACTAGGGGAGAGCTTGGTTAAAGCTAGTGGTTCCTTTGAAACCATAGATACAGATAGTGCTGAAGATTTTAACAATCTATTGGCGGATGTAAAACAAACATGGAGGGGAAAAAATGTTAGTCCTAACGGATGAGGATACTTTAATTACAAGAGAGCAACTCGACAGTGGCTTCAAAGAAAGAATGAAGGAACAAGAACGCCAAGCAGTCAGGGCCTTAGTAACTGCAAAAGAACTGTCAATCCTTGCTAAAGGAGTGGAGTTAGCTAAAAAGTTACAAGAAGCAGCTTCAGATATGCAAGAGTACGCTTCTAAGACTTATGTAAACAATATTAAGGGTGGATTTGAGGGCAAGGCCGCTGATGCTGCCGAAACTTACTTGACCCAGACCATGCAAACCCCTACTTTACAAAGTCCGATCAAAAACTAGGAGAAAACTCGTCATGGATAAAAAGGAACTTCAGAAACTAGAGGATGAGCATAATCGTAAATTACGAGACTTAGAGCGTTTGGAGATGGATTTGGATGATGATTTCCACAAGTTTAGTAGGGAGACGGATCATCTCCTAGAGGCGCTTTCCTATGCATGCAGAGACAGTAGTTTTGCTGAAATTCAACCATATATCTTTGAGATAGAGAACAATTTGGATAACTATCATCAACTTTACAAGAGTCGTATAGAGAATGTGTTGGAAGCTCGTCATCAAGAGAATAAAAACTTTCATAGAAAGTTAGAAGAAAAGAACGTTTAACAAATATACCTTATAAAAGAAGGATGATATGAGTTTGTTATAGTTTGTTATTATAAATAAAAAAAGAAGTAATTATACAAGAAAAGTAGATATTTTAATCCTTCTTACTAGTTTTTAGATGGAAACAGCTCTTATTTTTTATAAATAGAATAAAAAATGAATTTTAAACTTGCAATTGAGGCAAATTATTGATATAATGAGGGCATAAATTAATATAAAGGAGTTTCACATGGCTTTAATTCAATTAACAACAGAAGAATTGCGCACCTCTGCTCAAAAGTACACTCAAGGTTCTGAGGAAGTAAGACAAGTACTTCGTACATTGACTCAAGAGCAAAATACTATCCGAGACAACTGGAAAGGTGCTGCTTTTGAGAGCTTTGATCGCCAATTCACAGAATTGTCTCCAAAAATTGAGGAGTTTGCAACTTTGCTTGATGAAATCAATGCACAGTTGAACAAGGTTGCTGAAATTGTTGAACAAAACGACCAAGATCTTGCATCACAAATTTAATTTGTTATATAAGTGGCTTTAGGAGGGCGAGAGCCTTCCTATTTTTTATGACGGAGAAGATTTAAAGTAATATGAAGAAGAATAGAATTTTTAAATATATAGGAAGTAGTCTGCTGGCATTAGGATTGCTTGCATTGATTATTTTTTTGAATCTATCTGTTCAAAAAAATACAACGATTAGCAATGAAAATAATGCAAAGGCTAATCAGCAGACAAAATTAAATGTAGCTATCGTAAATGAAGATAAGCCTGTCTACGTAGATACAAAAGAATACAATCTAGGTGCTAGTTATGTAAAAAATATCGAGCGTGATAATTCACAAAACTGGTCTGTTGTCCCTCGTGGAGCAGCTGATTCTGGGTTAGAAAGTGGGAAATACCAACTCGTTTTAACAATTCCTAGTGACTTTTCTGAAAAAATACTCGATATTAACAGCATCAATGTTGATAAGACAACCATCAATTATAAGGTGAATGCGCAAGGAAATTTGCAAGTAGAAAATGATGCAAATAAACTAGCGAAAGATATTGTTGCTGATTTGAATGGTCAGTTAGTCGATATGTATATGGCTAGTATTTTGAACAACCTTTATACAGCACAAAAGAATGTTCAAGCTAGCTCACAGATACAAGCGACGAATATCGGAAACTATCGTACGAATTTATATAATACAGCTATCAACTCTAAAAATCTTTTCCCAACTCTCTATAGTATGTCTAGTTCTTCTGTTGACGCCAACAGTGCTTTAAAGACAGGTTTGGATAGTTATTCTCAGATTTTTGGTCGTTATGACGTTTCACAGATTGCCTATGGTAAAAAGCTTGACACTCTGCTTCAGGATAGGGTCACTGAGAAGAAAAATCATGCGGATGTTATCACTGGGCTCATTTCTCAGAGTCGGGAAGACGTTAAGGGACAAATTGAAACCTATAAGGAATTAATTAAAGCTCAAGGTAATCTGACTTCTAATATAGACGGAACAGCAGCATCCTCTGATGGTACGTCATCTGAAGTTGAGGCTTACTATAAAAAAGTAGCAGATAATATCAGCGCAGAGATTGCTACTTTAGAGACCAATCTAACAGATGAAAGAACCAAGTTTGAGAATCATAAAAAAGATATTCGTAACTTTGTCGATGAGAAATTAGCCACTTACTATGGGACAAGTGAGAAGAGCAAAATCACTCTTAAGCAATTTTTGGATACAGCTGCAAACAAAGACCTAGAGAAGGCTGTAGAATCTCTCAAAGAGCAGTTGGCTTCTGCAATCTCAGAATTACCCAAAGAAGACTTTAGTGGAAAAGAATTTAGTGGTTTTGGTATGACACCAATCACAATTCCTTCTGTAAACTATACTGAATTAAAAACAATCAAAGAGCCTAGTGACGAAATCAATTCGACTGATTTGAAGAATTTGGAAGATCTGGCAATCACGAGTACGAGTGCTGTTGGACGAACAGGAACAAAGGCTAAGGTATCATGGAAAGCTGAATCAGGAGTGACAGTTCACTCAGTCACTTATGATGGTACACCAGTTGAGTTTGGTCAAGAAATTGATTTGAAGACGGGTGGGACTTTTAAAGTAGCCTATAGTGTTGCAGAGGCAGCTCCGACTCCAACTACAGGTTCAACTGGGACTCCAATCCCAGCTCCAAAAGCAGAGCTAAAATCAATTAATATTTCCTTGAATGATGTCCAAGCAGCCAGTGCTCCAGTAGATGTGTTACGTGTTCAGCAAGCAGCAGTGAGTTATGGACAAAAGGTTCAGAAAATAGCTTCTGACTACCAAAAGGTGGAAGCACTCAGACAAGCATACAATGCTGTCAAAGAGTTACGAGATAGTGATGTAACAGATGCTTTGTCAAATATTTGGCTTGAAGCTATTAGTTCAAATCTGAAGAAATATGAAGACAGCTTAACTACACCTGCTAGCGATAAAGAAACTGATGGTGTCAAAGGGAAAGTAGATAAAGCCTTGTCAGCACTGACTAAACTGAAGCCTGTTCTAGAAAAAAATGTGCAGGATGTTTTGACTACCAACCAAGAATTGGATACAAAAATCAAGAAACAGTTAGAGTTGTACGAAACGTTAGAACAGAAACTAAAGGATTTAGAAAAAGCACAAGACGGAGGAAATGAAGCCTTTAAAGATACTGATAAACAATTGGCCACCCTAAATTCGGATTATGCAACTCTCTTATCAGAAACTACGGGTGTGAAGGAATCTTCTCAAAGTAATGTCAAAGCTGCAGAGTCTGTGAATGAAACTTTAGGTAATTTCAATCGTGAATTGTCAAACGCTCAAACAAGTACTGAAAAGTTGTCACAAGATGCTGACTCCTTGATGACGCAGTTTAACGAAGAATTGACTAACAATGGAAACTTTGTAGAATCCTTTGTGAAGGTTCTGAATAATGCCTATCAAAATGGGGTACCAAACGAAGTATTGTTGAACTTCTTATCCAACCCTGTTACACAAAATGCTACTTCAGTGAAAGCGACTGTCAATGTTTACCGTCCATTTACATGGATTTTACTATTGGAGATTGTTAGCCTCTTTACAGCCTATCTGTTTGCAACTCAAAACGTTATTCGCAAAGTCAAAGATAAGTTCAAACTTGATAAGTTACATGATACAGACTTGATGACGGTAACCATCCTGTCTGCTTTAAGTCTCGTTGTCGGATTGGTAGTTGGTGTTGTATCAAGTGTTCAGCTACAGGTTGGTCGTGAGTATCAACCATCTTGGGTTCTATTAATTGTTTTAGCCGCATTTGTACTGATTCAAGGACAATATCTATTGCTTAAACATTTCCGAGTGATTGGTATGGGTCTCGCCTTCTTTATGATGATTAGCTTTGTCTACCTATCAAATGCTATTGGGACAACAGCAAGTCTAACTGGTTTCCCAGCATTTATCAAAAATCTCAATGCGTTATCGATATTAGAAGGTTTGCTCTCAGGATACTTTGATGGACATCCAGCAGCAATTATCGCTTTTGTTGCAACGATTGTTGTCATAGCTGTTTTACTTGTTATAAATGTTTTTATCAGAGAAAGTAGTTTGTGGTTTCAAACAAGCCAAGCTGAGAAAGAATAGAAATTAGAAATATGAAGAAAATCATTCTTTTCCTTCTTACCTTAGTAACATGTGCAGCAGTCTCTGGGGCTGCTGCAGATGATTTGAAGGATAACAGTCTGCAGATTGATGATTCCCGACTTGAAAAGAAAGAGGGATTGAAATTTGGTCTACAGTCTGAACAAACCAAGGAGCTTTTTAATGAAGCAACTCAAAAGAGGTTGCAGGACATGCAACAGCATCAAGAGGAACAGTTGATCACAGAAAGGGGCCAACTGTTTTCTGCTATACAGAGACCAGTGAAAAAATCTTCTGAAGAACAGTTGTTTCAGCCCAATGCTCAAAAAACAATCAAGTTCCAAACAAATATAGGCCATGTAGAAAAAGGTGGTCTGAATGACTTTCTTCCAGAGATATTCTATGTGGTGTTGATTTTCTTGCTTTTTGGAGCAACGGCAGTAATGAGTTATCGTGTGATGGTAGAAGGGATGGACTAATTTTACAACTAGTCTGTCTAAATAACTTAGAAAAGGATAAACCAGACATAGGAGGCGTGAAAAAAGGTGGAGCAACATATCAATATTACCCTACGTTTGAGAGAAAGAGATGTGGATATTCGCATTCCACGGCGAATTGAAGTGCGCCGGCTGGTGCGAGAAGTGGATACGATTTTTAATCCAGGTATCAAGCGAAAAAAATATCAATTAAGAATTGTCAATAAAGGTTTGTTGATTGATGAAGGGAAACATCTGTCTGATTATCCTATGACGACAGGAGATTTAGTAGAAATTGAGGAGATATAGGTGGCTGAAGAAAAATTTGAATTTGGTGGACAGTCGTTTGTCTATGAAAAAAATGAAACAAACTGGGAATTAAAACTCAAACGTTCAGATGTTGCGAGTCAAGATTTACGGGAACTCTTACTATTGGATTTGCATCATCCATTCTTTTTGGAGCAATCGATGGTGTCTGATGAGGATAGTGTCACCTTCTCCTATCAAGTCGAAGCTCATGGACTGACTTATGAGGAAATAAAGGAACGTACCATTTCGGAAAGAATCCGTTTGGCCCTAAACGTTTTTCGTCTAGAGGGCGCCTTGGAGTTACCTGTGACTTTCCTTTTGCACCCAGTAAATCTCTTTATTACCAAGGATGCTCAGGCTAAGATTGCTTATCGTGGAATTCCTGGTCTGATGGTTCCTCAATCCATATCCTCAGAAGATTTTTTACGCCAGGCTAAATGTTTTACAGTAACACTATTTAGCGATTTGGATTTCATGGATCTTTATAATGGTTCCTTGGAATTAGAGACCTTGCCCGACTTCTTAAATGACCTATGTCAGGCAGATGATATAGAGGCTGCAGTAGCTGTTTTGGAGAAGTACTACACGGAGAAGGCTGCGAAAGAACGGGCAGATTTGGTCTTGGTTCCAAGTAGACGCCATCGTGTCTTTAAACTGGCAACGATTTGGTTAACAGCCAGCGTTGTCTTGTTGATCGTTCCACTGATCTATCTGATTTTTGTGCAAAATCCTTTCAAAGAAAAGATGTTGCAGGCAGATACTGCCTTTATTAAAGTTGATTATAGTGGTGTTATTACAGAATTAGAGAGAATTGATCCAGCTAGCTTGCCGAATACGCAAAAGTATGAGTTGGCTTACTCTTATATTCAGGGGTTGGAATTTTCTTCTGAACAAAAGAAAGTCATCTTGAACAACGTAACACTCAAGTCAGATGAGCTTTATTTGACTTACTGGATCCAGGTTGGGCGCAATCGCTTTGAAGAGGCTCTTGATATTGCCAAACGGATTAACGACAGTGACTTGATTCTCTATGCTTTGACTCAGGAAATCAAGCAGGTTCGAGAAGATGGCAACTTGTCAGGGAAAGACCGTGAAAGTAAGTTGAATACTTTGGAAAGCGAGTATAAGAAATACTGGGATAGTCGAAGTGAGCTACTAACGAGTGAATCAAGCTCCAATGCTTCTACAACTCCTAACCCTCAAGACAAGGCTTCTGAAACCAAACCGTCATCTGAGAAGAAACCTGTTCCAAGTAGCTCCTCTAGCAATTAAAGTAGACCAAGGAGAGAAATTATGAAAAAACAAATCATTTTCTACAGCCAAAGTCTGCGTTATGAAGTAGAACTGAGTGCAGATAAGACGGTCTTGGTCGGGGCGACTGAAAAGGCCCAAGTCTACCTTTCTCAACAGGAAAGACCGATTCAGCTCAAGGTCGATGGTGACGAGGTCTTTTATCAGTACGACGATGAAGTGGGACTCTTGAAAGATGGTCTGCGTTTGGGTGAGGTCGTCTTTTATCTCCGAGAAGGGGAGCCAAGGGTTTATGACCTTTTGGATTTATCAGAGTTTCAGATTGGCTCTCAAAAAGGTGCATTGATCACACTAGATGGAGATGTTGAACTCTTACTCCAAAAATCCCAAAATCAATGGAAGCTAACTCGACTAAAAGGCGCATTTTATCGAAACAATCATCTGGAACAAATGGACCAGCAATTGATTGGTTTTGGAGATGAGTTGAGTCTAGGGGCGGTGACGATCAAGTTCTATCCTGATGAAGTATGGGTTCAGGGTCCTGCCCAAGTTGGGCCACAACTGACTCTGAGAGAACCATCTCGATATGGTTTTTATGAAGATTATCCAGATTATCATCGTTCTCCACGGATCATCTATCGTGGTAGCGAAGATAAAATCTTGATCAATCCCCCAGGCCAGGAGCCGGTTAAGCCGAGCGATGAACTGTTAAAGCTGATCGTTCCTCCTTTAATGATGGTCGGGGTAACTGTCTTGATCACCTTGATTCAACCTCGAGGGATCTATATTCTTGCGACAGTAGGGATGTCCATAACCACAATGATTTTTTCTATCCGTGGTTTTATCAAAAATCGTAAAAAGTACAAGGCTGATAAGAAGGAACGGGTCGATCTCTATCGCCTTTACCTGAAAGATAAGGTCAAGGAATTGACTCGTCTGGAGCGAGAACAAAAAGAAGGGATGCACTATCATTTTCCAACGATTTTAGAATTGACGGACTTGGTTGAGAGTTACAATCACCGGATTTATGAAAAGACTCCCTTGCATTTTGACTTTTTATACTATCGTTTGGGACTCGGGAAAATGCCGACTAGCTATGACTTGAAATACGGTCAACAGGAGCGTAGCGGTAAGAAGGATGCTCTAGAAGAAGAGGGTTACGCTCTCTATAGTCGTCACAAAAAAATCCCAGATATGCCAATCCCGGCAAACCTCAGCCATGGACCGGTGGGTTATATTGGACCTAGAAATCTCGTCCTAGAGCAACTGCAGCTTTTGGTGATGCAGCTAGCGACTTTCCATTCTTATCATGATGTGCAGTTTATTACGATCTTACCTGAAGAGGAAAAAGAGCAATGGTCTTGGATGCGTTGGCTTCCTCATGCCAAACTGCAAGAACTCAATGTCCGCGGTTTTGTCTACAATCAACGAACACGGGACCAAGTTCTGAATAGTTTGAACCAGATCTTGAAACTACGTCGTAGTCAAAAGGAAGAAGCATCCCACAAGGAGAGCACCCTCTTCCATCCTCATTACGTGGTTTTAGTGACCGATGAGAAGCTGATTTTGGATCATATCATCATGGAGTTCTTTACCGAAGATCCAACGGAATTAGGCTGTTCTCTCATCTTTGTAGAGGATGTCATGAGTTCCTTGTCTGAGAACATCCAAACAGTGATCAATATTAAGGACCGCAATACGGGCCAACTGGTCATGGAAGAAGGAGTTTTGAAAGAGACGGACTTCCGTTTGGACCATTTCCCAGCAGATTATGATAAGGAGCGGATCGCCCGTACCTTGGCACCGCTCAATCACCTCCAAAACCTGAAGAGTTCGATCCCAGATTCTGTGACCTTTATGGAAATGTATGGGGCGGAAACCTTTGAGGATTTGCAGGTATCGAGCCGTTGGAAAAAGAACGCACCTTACAAGAGTTTGGCTGTGCCGATTGGTCTGCGTGGTCAGGATGACCTGGTTCAGCTCAATCTGCATGAAAAAGCCCATGGACCACATGGTTTGATCGCAGGGACGACTGGTTCAGGGAAGTCAGAAACCATCCAATCCTATATCTTATCCCTCGCTGTTAACTTCCACCCTCATGATGTGGCTTTCTTGCTGATTGACTATAAGGGTGGTGGGATGGCCAATCTCTTTAAAAACCTTCCCCATCTCTTGGGGACGATTACCAACTTGGATGGTGCCCAATCTATGCGGGCCTTGGCTTCGATCAATGCGGAGATCCATCGTCGTGAACGACTCTTTGGAGAGTTCGAAGTCAACCATATCAATCAATACCAGAAAAAATTTAAAAACGGAGAAGCGACAGAACCGCTCCCTCATCTCTTCCTTATCTCAGATGAGTTCGCAGAGCTCAAGGTCAACCAGCCCGACTTTATCAAGGAGTTGGTATCTATCGCGCGTGTCGGACGTTCCCTCGGTGTCCACTTGATCCTAGCAACTCAAAAGCCATCAGGTGTGGTCGATGACCAGATCTGGTCCAACTCTCGCTTTAAGATTGCCCTTAAAGTTGCGGATCGTTCGGACTCCAATGAAATGCTTCATACACCGGATGCGGCAGAGATCACCCAGACGGGGCGTGCCTATTTGCAAGTCGGAAACAACGAAGTCTATGAACTCTTCCAGTCAGCCTGGTCAGGCGCGGATTACCAGCCGGACAAGGACGATATGGGGATCGAGGACCATACCATCTACCTGATCAATGAATTGGGACAATATGAGATCTTGAATGAAGACCTATCAGGCTTAGAAGATGTGGATGAGATCAAGGAAGTTCCAACAGAGTTGGATGCGATAGTACACAATATCCAGCTCTTGTGTGAGGAACAAGAGATTCCTCCAGTACCACAGCCATGGTTGCCACCACTTAAGGAGCGCATCGCGCTAGAGGAGCTGGAAGAAGTGCAACCAGCAGTAGCCTGGGGACAAGCGAAACCACTCTCTGTCCTACTTGGGATGGCGGATATCCCGCAGGCTCAGAAGCAGGAAGCCGTCTCTATCAATCTCTCCAAGGATGGTCATATCCTCCTCTACGGAAGTCCGGGTACAGGAAAGACAACCTTCTTGCAAACCGCAGCCATGGACTTGGCGAGAAAGCATAGTCCAAAGGCCCTTACCATGTACTTGATGGACTTTGGGACCAATGGTTTGGCTCCATTGTCTAAACTTCCGCAGGTGGCGGATACTATGCTTCTGGACCAAACGGAGAAGATTTCTAAGTTTGTACGAATCATGGAGAAAGAACTCAACCGCCGTAAGAAACTGCTTGCGGATTATGGAGTTGGGACCCTAGAACTCTACCGTCAGGCCAGTGGTCAGGAAGAGCCGGCTATTGTCATCCTCTTAGATAGCTATGAGGCCTTCAAGGAAGAAGCCTATGAGGCGGAACTCTTCAAGCTCTTGGTGCGTATCTCTCGTGAAGGTCTCAGTATCGGGGTTCACCTCTTGGTGACAGCTGGTCGCCAGACCAACCTTCGTGCTCAACTCTACTCGAACTTCAAGCACCAGTTGAGCCTGCCACAAAATGAGGCAGGTGAAGTGCGAGCCATCGTGGGCTCTACCCCACTTGCTATGACTATGGAAGATATCAAGGGACGGGCTCTCATGAAACGTGAAGAAGTGGATGTCATCCAGCTGGCACTCCCGGTTTATGGATCCAATGACACCCAAGTCCTTAACAACCTGCGCCAAGCAGTCGCTTCCCTCCAAGAAGCCTGGACCGGACAGCGCCCAAGTGCCATCCCGATGGTGCCAGAGGAGTTGACGATGGATGTATTTCTCAATCTGCCTACAACTCAAGAAGCGATTCAAAACCATGAATTGCCGATTGGTCTGGAGTTTGAGGAAGTACAAACAACAAGTTTACCGATTGACAGGTTTAAGCACTTACTTGTCTTGTCAGACAAGGATACTGCTATGAACGCTGCGACAAATCATATAATCAAATTGCTTCTACATTTATTTGATAAGGAAGTTATTACGATTTTCGATCCTATTGATGAATATCGTTCAGTTTCAGATAGGGTTGAGCATTACATAGGAAGTGGTATGTCTTACCGATCTATACTTGATTCTTTGAAAGAACAGGTTCTTATTGCTAGAAAACAGCGTAGAATGTTAGAACATTTTGTTGTTATAACAGATGTTGGGCAATTTGTGACGGAAAGTAATATTGAACCAAATGAACTTGCACTGTTGATGGAAGAAGGGCAGAGAGTAGGTCTGCATTTAATCTTTGCTACTCACAAATCGTATCTATCGGGTTATACAGACATACCTAAATACATGAAAACTCAGTTAGATACTGCTATCATAGCAATGAAGATGTCTGAGCAATCAATCTATACTCGTTCTACTACAGGACGTGAAGAACCGTTGCTAGATGATCAAATTTATCTTCATTATCAAAATGTTCAAACAAAATTGAAGATTACAAAAAATAGAGAGATGAGGTAATCCATATAATGTCACAAGAGCGATATCTCCAGATCAAAAAAGAATATAAAATTCGACTAGTATTAGTAATTTTTCTTTTAGTCCTTTCTTTTATACTATATTTGCTTATAGTTCTAAGTTTTTCTAGACATATCCCATTTATAGCAACAGTTATGGGGACGGTTATACCCTTTAATTACTTTCTAGTGGTCCCGGTTTGGCAAGAGAAAAAAGCGATTGAAGAAGAGCATCCTGAATGGAAGAACCTTAGTACTAGTGGAGTTAAGGTTCCTTCATCTGAATCAGATAAAAAGATTCTTCCATTTATTGGAACTGTGCTGGCCTTATTCTTCTCTTTTGCGATGCTCTACAGACCAGTTAAAGTGAATAAGCCAATACCTAGTGTTGAAGAAATCAATAAGATACCAAAATTGGACCGCAAAACACCTAAAACACCAAGCTCTTCTAGTTCTGAAAGAGTTAACTCCTCAGATTCCGGGGCATCGTCTTCTACTGAAGAGAGCACTAAGGCAAAAAGTTCAGGAACGGAATCTTCAAAAGATGAGACACATAACTATGATTTCCATCTTCCCGGAGTTGATGATGAGGAATTGCGTAGAGTCATTGATAAATCCAAAAAAGATTTTAGTGAGAAACATGCTAAGGAACAGTCTACGGAAGATACGGAGGATAAAAATGAGTGATGCGAGTTTAAGAGCGCAAATTGATAGTGATAAAGCCCAAAAAGAAAAGTATAAGAGAGTACGAAATTCTATCCAATCACATGGCTTGGATTCAGATGTTGACCTTACTCGTTTTGAAAGCTATGTTGAACTTTGTGATAAAACTATTACGAAAATCGATAGTAATGAGGGGTATCATTATCTTTCAACCTTAAAGTCAAAACTGGAATCTGATAAAAAGACGCTTAAGGAGTACATTGACTTTGTCAAGGATGCTAACTCGTCGTTTAAAGATTTATATGTAACTCTTGGGGAAAAAATATCAGATTTAGATAATGCCATAGCTAGTAATAGAGCAGCATATAATAAAGGGAAACCATGGTGGGAACAACTTTGGTGGTAAAAGGAGGTGTCTATGGATACAAATATTAATACTATTGATAGTAGTTATACAAGTGATGTAGTAACATATGATGATAGTCAGATTGACACAGTTATCAATGAATTGAATGAAATCGTGAATCTTCTTTCTAGTATAGATACTGAGATATCTGGTTTGGACTCAAATGATACGGAATGGAAGGGAGAAAGCAAGAATCAATACTTAGACCTAAAGATATTTCTAAAATCCTATCATTCGGACTATGGTAAGAGTATAGAAGAACTTAGGAAAGTGGTATCAGGTTTAAAAACATTACTCGGTTCTATCTCCACTTCAAATGTCATAAAGGAGATTGATAACGCATGATATTTACATTAGAAGCCTTATACACACTACATATATTTAATGATTACTCAGATGATTTGGCATTCCTTCCACTTCCAACTGCTATTGAAGGGAATGAAAATAGAAAAGACAACCTTTTGTGGGTAATTGAGAAAGGTTTTGAAGATTTAAAGGAGATGGGGCTTATCGTTGATAATCGGCCTACAGAAGAATGTGTTCAATATGGAGCGTATTTGAAGGAGTATCACGAAGCTAACTATCATTGTCAGATTGATCAGCTCCTATCCTATGCGCCTGGAGTAGATGAATTCAAACGAATGGCTGTTATTATCATGGAAGTCGGTGACAATCAATTTCAACTAGACCGAGCAGGTAGTGCTGTTTTCCTAGCCTTTTTGATGGAGATGCACCCTGTCTTACAAGAAGTTGATGATACTATCAAAGATTATATTCATTCGCAATGGGAAGAGGAAGCATTTATGCGCTTGATAGTCCACCATGGGAATGAAGAGGCCCTTCGTATCCGAATCAATGAGTTTTCCAAAGATACACAAGACATTATCTATCTAACAAGTGATCATCATTTATATGAATATGATGTATCGAAGCAAATGCGCCGTTCGATTGATAGTGAACAGCTAAAAACACAACTAATAAAAAAATTGAAAGTGAGGATGTGATATGGGGGTAGATTTCAAACTCGTTTTAAATGATCAAGAACAACTCATTTACCACTGTCTTAATATAGTCACACTTACGAATCAAGTTTCGACCAAGATTCAACATGTCATTTCAACACTTCCCGACCTATCCTCTGAGGGAGCCTATCATGATTTGATTAGTAACAGTAAGACTAATGGGGGTCTAGGTTCGTATTATCTGAAAGCACAGGAGTTTGAGACACTCAGCGAGGTGCTCTATAGACATGCGCAAAATACTTATAATCAAATGGTAAATACAGATAAGGTTTTAGCTACATCGATTGCCAACTTTTTGTTAGAAGAACCAACCACAAGTGCCGAAGATAAAGAAGCCATTAGAAAAGACCCCAAAGGCTCAGTTGAACAAATCATGCGAAACCGTCAAGCAGATGCAAAAGAAAGTGGGGCCCAATGACGAAGTATTATAGTAATAAACCCGACTTTCCCGGTGATCCAGCCTATCCTCTGATTTCGTCCAGTAGTTATTTCAAGTCAATGAGTGATATCATGGATGATATCGAAGCGGCGGGTAAGGTTGTAACAGACGAGGGAGTTGAAGATCTCTATGTTCAAAATGGGGAAGCTTCATTAGGGACGACCAAAGACAGTGCTATTTTCGACAAATCAATGAAGCGTATTTATAGCATGTTAACGAGTGCCAAGAAGATTCATTCAGACATCATGCAGAATATAGATAGCAAGTTCACCAAGGGGATGGATGCGGCCTTCGTGACATTAAATGATGTTAATGGAGCCAATAAACCCTATAAGAGCAAGTATACGAAACAAACAGTGCCAAAGAAAGTCTTAGCCGGATATAAGGCTGACGGTACTTCTGTCTATATTGACACCACCGAACAGAAGTCCTATACTCTGTCAGAAATCCTAGATGGCAAGGCAAGTCCCATTCAAGCCGCTAAGGATGTCTATGATGATCGTATAAAAGCTGTTAAGGAGATGATGGCTAAAAAGGATCAGCTATCAGATGAACAAATCAAGGCCTTAGAAGGTAAGAGTGCAGAGGAAATCGTAGCTGTTCGCTATCCTGGACAACTACCAGACTATCAACGACTCAAAGCCAGTCGCTACTACGAAGAGAATAAGGAAAGTCTCCAGTATGTGGATATGGCCCTCAAAGTTGTAGCCTTTTTAGGTATGGCAGGAGGAGCAATCTTAGCTCCTGCGACAGGAGGAACCTCGCTAACAGTCAGCTATGCTAGTATGGCCTACTTAGCGGCTGATAGTGCTTATTCGGCCTTTAATGGCCATACGATGATTACCGGAAATCAGTTATCGACAGAGGATCGAGTATGGGCTGGTATTGATGCGGCAGTCACTCTTGTGAGTATGGGTTCGGTAGGTTATCTGGCCAAACTAGCTAAGAGTGGAAAGAATGGCTCTACGGTATTGAAAGGGCTAGCAACGGCAGGGAAACATGCGGATGATGTAAACGATGTTTCTAAGGTGATCTACTCCTTTGCGACAGATCAAGATCCGAACGCAGCACTTCAGAATTTAGTGCTTGGTCAAGTGATGGGCCTTGGAATGAACTCGGCAGGGAATTATATTGGTAAAAAGTTTGGTGTACCAGCCGTAGATGTGCCAAGCACCAAAACATCACATCTGGATATCCCACTTCAAGGCAAGCAAATACCCAAGCTGGATCCAGCTAATGTACGTTTGAGTAGTAGGCCAGACCTGCATCTAAAAGCCAGCCCAGCTGATGGGACCCTAGCTAAGCTGAAAACCCATCCACCAGTCAGCGTGGATTTGCCGAAGATGAAGCAGATTAGGGCTGATTATAATGATTATGTCGCTCACAAGACGAGCGTGGGAGAAAACCCACTCTCTATGTCAGATTGGAAGCTGAAGGTTAATAACCTGAAGCAGAATCAAACTGTAGGGAAAGAGTTTAAGGTAGCTCAAACTGAAAACTTCAAACAGATTGCTAGCCATGTTGAGAATAGAATCACGATAGCTACTACCATAGATGGTCAAGTTAAAAAAGTACAAGTCGATGCAATTGGTTTTGATAGTAATGGTAAGATTCGGATTCAAGACTATACTGCATCTAGCAATATTTCTTCCAAACGCCAAGCAATCCTTGATAATATCGAAAGAAATGGCGGAGTCATTGTTGGTAAGGGGAAAGGCAAATTTGTTGGCGGTGTAGAAATTCCGAAAGGAACTCGGATTGATGTAATCAAAGGAGGGTCACAGTTCTCACCAGAGTGGCAGATGTACTTAAATGAATTTCCAAAAGTTCAAGTGGATAAAAACAAAGTGGATGAGATTCTTAAAATACAGCCTAATCCTGATAGTGGTATATTTAGACCTGAACCTCAAGAATATCTTCCTAAAGAATATAGACAGGCACACAAGGAATTATTCGATGATGGAGTTGCTGCATTTGTGAAAGATGATTTCTTTATCCAGAAATTTGGTAACTTTGGTCGAGAGGATGGGGCTTTTGTTTTTCCTAAAGATGTAGCAAAGGCCATGATTAAAGAGGCGGACGGGAATCCGAGAAAATTAGAGGCTTTATTGGGACTGGATGAGGGAAGTCTAGGAGACACTCCTAAAATGGTGCTTCCACAGGAGATTCATAACTACAGAATTCCTGATGGAAATGAGGGAGGTTCACGTGATAATTCGCAGTGGCGACCAGGAGGGAAAACATACCCTGGAGGAGTTCCAGAAGCAGTAATTGACCCAGTTCCAAAAGATAAGGTAACATTAGTAGATATTTGGTAAAAGACAAAGGAGATAAAAATGGAATCAATTTATGTAAGTCAAAAAGACATGTTGGAAATCTGTCAAGATGGGGAAAAGTATTTCTTGCGTTATCCAACTTTTAATATTACCTGCCCAGAAGTGATTAGAGAAATTCCCAAAGAAGCTGCAGATAGTTATATGTCGGGAGAACATACTGGCAAAGAGTTGATGAATTATGCGCAATATGGTTTTTGGAGATCTAAAAAACAATATACACAAGAAGAGTCGAATAAAATTTTTATACAAAATAATCCTGACTTAATTTTCAATGATTTATCTTATAACAAAAAAATATTTTCTCCTGAAGAATTTACACAAATCGTCACTCAAGCCATCTCTTCAGAACTCAAGCCAACTGAACTTGACGCCATTGGCACAGTTGATAATCATTTAGAGCTTCTTCTGGTGGATCCAGTCGACTGGCAGGAAGAGATAGAAGCAGTTCATCTGGAAATTCTGCAGGAAAAAATTAACAATTATATTCACTTCCTCGAAAGCAAGCAGTATGTGGCACGATATGGCGATAGCTTTGACAAGAAAGTCATCCATATCACCTTCCAGTATTCTCCATCGGATAACGGCTTAGCCTTTCTCGCTGCGGTTCAGAAGGTATTACAACCGACGGATATGAGCTTGAAGGTGGAATTACCAGAGTGATAAAGAGAGCGAATGACGCTCTCTTTTTTATGATATAATGTAATAAAGTAGTTTCCAAAGGTTCCGTTGAACAAATCAAGGCCTTGGCGGGTAAGGTTGTAACAGACGAGGGAGTTGAAGATCTCTATGTTCAAAATGGGAAAGCTTCATTAGGGACGACGAAGGATAGTACAACATTTGACAAATCTCTGAAGCGAATATTCAAGATGGTCTCGAAGACGAAGAAGATTCATTCAGACATCATGCAGAATATAGATAGCAAGTTCACCAAGGGGATGGATGCAGCCTTCGTGACATTAAATGATGTTAATGGAGCCAATAAACCCTATAAGAGCAAGTATACGAAACAAACAGTGCCAAAGAAAGTCTTAGCCGGATATAAGGCTGACGGTACTTCTGTCTATATTGACACCACCGAACAGAAGTCCTATACTCTGTCAGAAATCCTAGATGGCAAGGCAAGTCCCATTCAAGCCGCTAAGGATGTCTATGATGATCGTATAAAAGCTGTTAAGGAGATGATGGCTAAAAAGGATCAGCTATCAGATGAACAAATCAAGGCCTTAGAAGGTAAGAGTGCAGAGGAAATCGTAGCTGTTCGCTATCCTGGACAACTACCAGACTATCAACGACTCAAAGCCAGTCGCTACTACGAAGAGAATAAGGAAAGTCTCCAGTATGTGGATATGGCCCTCAAAGTTGTAGCCTTTTTAGGTATGGCAGGAGGAGCAATCTTAGCTCCTGCGACAGGAGGAACCTCGCTAACAGTCAGCTATGCTAGTATGGCCTACTTAGCGGCTGATAGTGCTTATTCGGCCTTTAATGGCCATACGATGATTACCGGAAATCAGTTATCGACAGAGGATCGAGTATGGGCTGGTATTGATGCGGCAGTCACTCTTGTGAGTATGGGTTCGGTAGGTTATCTGGCCAAACTAGCTAAGAGTGGAAAGAATGGCTCTACGGTATTGAAAGGGCTAGCAACGGCAGGGAAACATGCGGATGATGTAAACGATGTTTCTAAGGTGATCTACTCCTTTGCGACAGATCAAGATCCGAACGCAGCACTTCAGAATTTAGTGCTTGGTCAAGTGATGGGCCTTGGAATGAACTCGGCAGGGAATTATATTGGTAAAAAGTTTGGTGTACCAGCCGTAGATGTGCCAAGCACCAAAACATCACATCTGGATATCCCACTTCAAGGCAAGCAAATACCTAAGCTGGATCCAGCTAATGTACGTTTGAGTAGTAGGCCAGACCTGCATCTGAAAGCCAGCCCAGCTGATGGAACCTTGGCTAAGCTGAAAACCCATCCAACAGTTAGTGCGGATTTGCCGAAGATGAAGCAAATTAGGGTTGATTATAATAATTATGTCGCTCACAAGACGAGCGTGGGAGAAAAACCACTCTCTATGTCAGATTGGAAACTGAAAAATAACGTATCTGAACAAAATTTTGCTAACTACAGAGAGTTTTCAACTACAAAGATTGATGACTTCAAGAAAAATTTCAAAGATGTCGAGACTAGGATAACCGTTGAGACACGTAATGCAGCAGGTGAAATTCAGCGTATCCAATTAAAAGCAGTCGGTGTAGATGAAACTGGAAAAATTCGCATTCAAGATTATACAACTGCGAAAGATGGTTTGTCCATTAAACGCCAAGATATTCTGGATAATCTATCGAAATATGGCGGTACTGTCGTAGGCGAAGGAAAAGGTCGCTTTACGGGTGGTACTAAAATTGAACCAGGAACTCGAATTGAGATTATTTCTCACAAAACATCGGATATTTCAATTGAGCATGTGTCACCAGAAATCAAAAAGGCGACATTTGCAAAATTCGATGAACTTGCAAGTAAAGAAATAGACTGGAATACACCAGAGAAACAAGCGGCATTTAAGGAAACTTTTGATACGTATGCGGAACGTGCTGTTAGAGAAGGGGCAGTTCCAAATAAAGAAGTCTTTTATAAGATGTATGAGGCTAGACAGTACGATTATCCAGATGTATACAAAGATGCCATTAAGCAGCCTTATTTAAAAGGGGGGGCTTCTTCTGTTGTTGATGGTGCTAATATGAAGAGATTTGCTTTTAGTGGTGATAACCCAGTGATTGGAAGAAGAGACATAAAAACAGGGGTTGGTCAGGGTACGTTTGCGACGAGTATTGTGGAAGATTCTGCCCTTTTGTATGATAAGAGTGGAAACCTGAAATCAGGTTCAGAAGTAGCAACGGTAAAAGGATTATCAGAGGATGCTTACAATACAGGAATGTATCAATATGAGTATAGTCCCGAGTTAGTTAGAAATATGGATAAAGAAGGTTGGATACAATTTCCAAATGGTGATACGCCAGGTTCCTCATCCTTAAATATCCCGGGAGCCAAAACGTGGGCCGGTTCTAACATTAATATGTCTGAGAGCGAATTGCTTATGCCGACGATTGACATGCAAGGACATTCTTATGATGATTTTCTATCTGCGATTGAACGTCAAGGATACTATGAAATCAAAAATCCACGTGTCTATAAACCAGGCACTAATGAAATTGAGCAAGTTGAAGGGATTTTCAGAATAAATCAATGGAGTAAATAAATGCAGACATACAAACTAAAAAATAAAGAAAATTATAAACACTTTGTCAAACATTATCTGGAAGTGATGAGAGAAGGAAAAGAAGCAGAAGCTTTTCTTGGAGAGGACATTAGGTATCGTTTTCAACAACGAAACTCAATGATAACAGAATACACTGATATTCAGGTGTTGCTGGAATATTGTTTATTCCCTCTATATATAGAAGGTGATAGGGATATAGAGAGAAGGACATTTGAGATATTAAAAGAGTTTTCTTTAAGTATTGATGAAAAGAAAATATGGCAAGTTACGGAATATTTATTGCTTCAAGATTTCATTCTGGCGGAATATAAACCCCTTCCTTTTGAAATTGATACAAGAAAATTAGTTCCTCTTATACTTGATACAATAGAAAAACTTCCTAATGAGTTAAAAACTAGTGGATATTACAGTCGATTAATTGGAAATATTAAATCAATTCCTTCTTTCAAGTCTTATGAGGTGAAAAAGGTAGAGAAGATTCTTAAGGAATTCAAGGAAAAATACTACAATCCCCCTAAGGTAGTAGAAACCATTAAAACAGTTGAGAAAGTTGAACTAGATGTTACAAGTATCGATGCGATGGGTGTTTCAGATGACCATCTAGAGTTGTTGTTGATTGATGAAAACAAATGGATAGAGTCATTAGAAGAGGAGCATCTCTTGAAACTTCAAGAAAAACTCAATAACTATATCTACTTCCTTGAAAGCAAGCAGTATGTGGAACGATACGGTGATAAGTTTGACAAAAAAGTCATCCATATCACATTCCAGTATTCTCCATCTGATAACGGTTTAGCCTTTCTTGCAGCGGTTCAGAAGGTGTTACAACCTACAGATATGAGCCTGAAGGTAGAATTACCGGAGTGATAAAGAGAGCGGAAACGCTCTCTTTTTGTGGTATAATGTAATATAGACACCACCGAACAGAAGTCCTATAATCTAGTAGAGATTCTAGATGGCAAGGCAAGTCCCATTCAAGCTGCTAAGGATGTCTATGATAGTCGTATAAAAGCTGTTAAGGAGATGCTGGCTAAAAAGGATCAGTTATCCGATGAGCAAATCAAGGCCTTGGAGGGTAAAAGTGCAGAGGAAATTGTAGCTGTTCGCTATCCTGGACAACTGCCAGACTATCAGAGACTCAAAGCCAGTCGCTACTACGAAGAAAATAAGGAAAGTCTTCAGTATGTGGATATGGCCCTCAAAGTTGTCGCCTTTTTAGGTATGGCAGGAGGAGCAATCTTAGCTCCTGCGACAGGAGGGACATCGCTAACAGTCAGCTATGCTAGTATGGCCTACTTAGCAGCTGATAGTGCTTATTCGGCCTTTAATGGCCATACGATGATTACCGGAAATCAGTTATCGACAGAGGATCGAGTATGGGCTGGTATTGATGCAGCAGTCACTCTTATGAGTATGGGTTCGGCAGGGTATCTGGCGAAACTAGCTAAGAGTGGAAAAAACGGCTCTACTGTATTGAAAGGGCTAGCAACGGCAGGGAAACATGCGGATGATGTAAACGATGTTTCAAAGGTGATCTACTCCTTTGCGACAGATAAAGATCCGAACGCAGCGCTTCAGAATTTAGTGCTTGGTCAAGTGATGGGCCTTGGAATGAAGTCGGCAGGGAATTATATTGGTAAAAAGTTTGGTGCACCAGCCGTAGATGTGCCAAGCACCAAAACATCTCATCTGGATATCCCACTTCAAGGTAAGCAAATACCCAAGCTGGATCCAGCTAATGTACGTTTGAGTAGTAGGCCAGACCTGCATCTGAAAGCCAGCCCAGCTGATGGAACCCTGGCTAAGCTGAAAACCCATCCAACAGTCAGCGTGGATGTACCGAAAGTCAAGCAGATTAGGGCTGATTATAATAATTATGTCGCTCAAAAGACGAGCTTGGGAGAACAACCGCTCTCTATGTCAGATTGGAAGCTAAAGGTTAATAACCTGAAGCAGAATCAAACTGCAGGTAAAGAGTTTAAGGTAGCTCAAACTGAAAACTTTAAACAGATTGCTAGCCATGTTGAGAATAGAATCACGATAGCTACTACCATAGATGGTCAAGTTAAAAAAGTACAAGTCGATGCAATTGGTTTTGATAGTAATGGTAAGATTCGGATTCAAGACTATACTGCATCTAGCAATATTTCTTCCAAACGCCAAGCAATCCTTGATAATATCGAAAGAAATGGCGGAGTCATTGTTGGTAAGGGGAAAGGCGAATTTGTTGGTGGTGTAGAAATTCCGAAGGGAACTAGGATTGATGTAATTAGTAGTAGCAACCAAAAAATAGAAAACTTCAAGATGGAGCTGGAAAAACTAAAGCGGCCAGATATATCTAGAAAAATCATTGACGGTTTGATTAGTACAGAAAACGGTGAACGTTTAGATCCTTCCAGATATATTTCACACCAAGAGATAGAGACACATCTAAATATGTTTAAGGATGGAGTTGTGAAGGTTATCAGTGAAGAAGGATTTAATAAATCTGTGATGAAATTTGGTGGGAATATTGGACCAGAAAAGGGACATTATGCAATGCCAAAATTTATATATGATAAAGCTGTATTGGCATCAGATGGGAATCCGAGAGTATTAGAGGAACTATTGGGCTTTGATAGAGGGTATTTAGGTGATTCACCTCTTACTATTAATGTTAAAAATCCTAAAAATTTACGTATGCCGTCAGGCAATGAACCAGGTGCTTGGCAAGGTCTTTGGGAACCAGGAGGTTTTACAAAGGGCGGTATACCAGAGGCAGTTGTAGATCAATTTAAACCAGGTGATTATACAATAGGAAAGGTATTTGAATAGGTGTTTGTATGGCAATAGAAATTCAGCAATACAAAAATTGTACGATATTAAAAAACAACAATGATTATCAGATCCTTTGGAGTAGAGGGAAAGAAGTGCTTAACTATCCCATTAGCCAAGAATTAGCAGAACGTGTTTCAAAATCAGAACAAGATTCTTTAGAAGTAATGTTTTATTGTGAACACCATCGTTGGCCAAAGGCAGATGAGTTAAATGATTATAATCATTCAGATACGATTGTACATAAAGGCGATGGATTTGTTGTATATGAGACAAATGGTTATTACGAAATTGGCTTCTTTAAAGAAATTGGAGGAGCCATGGGTCCAGAAGTTTGCTATCCTATCAATAAGGAACTGATGGATAAAGCATTTGAATCTTCTAGGGGAGCATATGAAGTCATGATTTATGCTGAAACAGGGCGCTGGCCCTTAAGTAAGCAAGATGATATTGATAGAAACTACATACGTAATCATCCTGAAACTATGCTATCAAATATAGAAGATCAACGTGAGTTGTTTGATGTTGAAGAGTTTAAAGCTCTTGTAAAAAAAGCCATCTCTTCAGAACTCAAGCCAACTGAACTTGATGCTATTGGTACAGTTGATAATCATTTAGAGGTTCTTCTGGTGGATTCAGTCGGCTGGCAGGAAGAGATAGAAACAGTTCATCTTGAAATTCTGCAGGAAAAAATTAACAATTATATCTACTTCCTCGAAAGCAAGCAGTATGTGGAGAGATATGGCGATAACTTTGACAAAAAAGTCATCCATATCACATTCCAGTATTCTCCATCTGATAATGGGCTAGCCTTTCTGGCTGCTGTTCAGAAGGTATTGCAACCGACGGATATGAGCTTGAAGGTAGAATTACTAGAGTGATAAAGAGAGCGAATGACGCTCTCTTTTTGTGGTATAATGTAATAAAGTAGTTTCCAAAGGCTCCGTTGAACAAATCATGAAAAACCGTCAAGCAGATGCGAAAGAAAGTGGGGACCAATGACGAAGTATTATAGTAATAAACCCGACTTTCCCGGTGATCCAACCTATCCTTTGATTTCATCCAGTAGTTATTTCAAGTCAATGAGTGATATCATGGATGATATCGAAGCGGCGGGTAAGGTTGTAACAGACGAGGGAGTTGAAGATCTCTATGTTCAAAATGGGGAAGCTTCATTAGGGACGACAAAGGATAGTACAACATTTGACAAATCTCTGAATCGGATATTCAAGATGGTCTCGAAGACGAAGAAGATTCATTCAGACATCAT
Organism: Streptococcus sp. FSL W8-0197; assembly: GCF_037963785.1. Classification (GTDB taxonomy): domain Bacteria; phylum Bacillota; class Bacilli; order Lactobacillales; family Streptococcaceae; genus Streptococcus; species Streptococcus oralis_CQ. The sequence goes on from NZ_CP150168.1 coordinate 344,859, forward strand.
GCAGAATATAGATAGCAAGTTCACCAAGGGGATGGATGCGGCCTTCGTGACATTAAATGATGTTAATGGAGCCAATAAACCCTATAAGAGCAAGTATACGAAACAAACAGTGCCAAAGAAAGTCTTAGCCGGATATAAGGCTGACGGTACTTCTGTCTATATTGACACCACCGAACAGAAGTCCTATACTCTGTCAGAAATCCTAGATGGCAAGGCAAGTCCCATTCAAGCCGCTAAGGATGTCTATGATGATCGTATAAAGGCTGTCAAGGAAATGATGGCTAAAAAGGATCAGCTATCCGATGAGCAAATCAAGGCCTTGGAAGGCAAGAGTGCCGAGGAAATTGTAGCTGTTCGCTATCCTGGACAACTGCCAGACTATCAGAGACTCAAAGCCAGTCGCTACTACGAAGAGAATAAGGAAAGTCTTCAGTATGTGGATATGGCCCTCAAAGTTGTAGCCTTTTTAGGTATGGCAGGAGGAACAATCTTAGCTCCTGTGACAGGAGGGACCTCGCTAACAGTCACCTATGCTAGTATGGCCTACTTAGCAGCTGATAGTGCTTATTCGGCATTTAATGGTCATACGATGATTACCGGAAATCAGTTATCGACAGAGGATCGAGTATGGGCAGGTATTGATGCAGCAGTCACTCTTGTGAGTATGGGTTCGGTAGGTTATCTGGCCAAACTAGCAAAGAGTGGAAAGAACGGCTCTACGGTATTGAAAGGTCTAGCAACGGCAGGGAAACATGCGGATGATGTAAACGATGTTTCCAAGGTGATCTACTCCTTTGCGACAGATAAAGATCCGAACGCAGCGCTTCAGAATTTGGTGTTGAGCCAAGTGATGGGCATTGGGATGAAGTCGGCAGGGAATTATATTGGTAAAAAATTTGGAGCACCGGCCGTAGATCTACCAGGCGCTAAATCGTCTCATCTGGATGTCCCACTTCAAGGTAAGCAAATACCCAAGCTGGATTCAGCTAATGTACGTTTGAGTAGTAGGCCAGACCTGCATTTGAAAGCCAGCCCAGCTGATGGGACCCTGGCTAAGCTGAAAACCCATCCACCAGTCAGCGTGGATGTACCGAAGGTCAAGCAGGTATCAGGCGATGGCGCAGTCAAGGCTGTTAGCGGAGTCAAGCCGGGTGATGTTGATGTACCGAAGGTGAAGGGAACAGCGAATCCATCACCAAGTCAATCAACAACATCTCCAATAAAAAATATGCCACTGGAAGAGTATGAAATGTATCGGACGAAGAGTGTGATCAACCCTGAGTCGGATACAATGACATTAGGTAAATATGAGCCTACAATTAGACCTGACGGGACTCAAGATTGGAGTACACCTGGTCCAAATTCATACATCAGCAAGGCTGGAGATACCACTTACTTCAGTTTAGGGGATGATTGGGATAAATTGACGAAAGCATATAACTTAGACAGCCGTGGAGAACAAATGTTTGAAGCATTTAATAAACCAGCATTGGATGATGCAGTTGCGCAAGGCAAGACCATTCGATTTTCTCATGATCCACGTTTAAAAATTTATGAAAAATCAGCTATAAGATGGGAATGGGATTATTTAAAGGAACATCATGGATATAAAGATATGGACTTTATAGGAGGATATTGGTATGCAGACAAATAGTATGTTAGAATTAGCAAGAGAAACTCGAAAGAAAATTAGGGGAGTATTTAGGGAAAGAGTGGATACGATTGCTGGTTATGATTTCGTTGATGAACCAAATCATCAAATGTTTAAATTAAATTTTGCGGCTTATAATTATTCTTGGGTACAGTTTAATTACGAGAATGATTTCTTCGAGATTTATGTTTTTTTCAATAGTGATGAGGGTTTACTGCTTTCTAAGGAAAATAGTCGTTATAGCGAAATAAGCGATTGGGATAGTTATTTAAAAGAAATCATGACAAAAATCGAGTCTCATATCCCAGAGAAATATTTAAAAGCTAAAGGTTGGCGATAAAAGAGAAAGAGGTGTTGATATGGCTCAAGAAAGTATGGAAGCTATAAAACAAGAAGTGATTGAACGGATTCAGCGTTCCTTTGGAGATAGAGCCTCTGAAGTAACTATTTGTGAGTTGGTCGATGTCCCAAATCATCATATATTACGCCTCGTATTCAGGGCGTATGACTACTATTGGGTTCAATTTAATTACGAGAATGATTTATGCGGGTTCTCTATTGTTTTGAATGATGAATTTGGAGCGTCGCTTGAAAGCAAAATGCGTAGCTATATGGGAACAAAGGATTGGGATAACTACTTAAAAGAAATCATGTCAGAGATTGAACTGCGTATCCCCGATGAGTTCTTAAAAGCTAAGGGTTGGTTGTAAAACCTGTTTAAACTATGACTTTACAAAGAAATAAGTATTTTCTTTTATGATAGAATAAATGAAGCAAGAGTTTACCAATGTTTTATTGGTAAACTTTTACTGTACAAGGACAACTGCCAGACTATCAGAGACTCAAAGCCAGTCGCTACTACGAAGAAAATAAGGAAAGTCTTCAGTATGTGGATATGGCCCTCAAGGCTATAGCGGTTTTTGGTATGATAGGAGGAGCAGTCTTAGCTCCTGCGACAGGGAGGGACATCGCTAACAGTCACCTATGCTAGTATGGCCTACTTAGCGGCTGATAGTGCTTATTCGGCCTTTAATGGCCATACGATGATTACCGGAAATCAGTTATCGACAGAGGATCGAGTATGGGCAGGTATTGATGCAGCAGTCACTCTTGTGAGTATGGGTTCGGCAGGTTATCTGGCCAAACTAGCTAAGAGTGGAAAGAATGGCTCTACGGTATTGAAAGGTCTAGCAACCGCAGGGAAACATGCGGATGATGTAAACGATGTTTCCAAGGTGATCTACTCCTTTGCGACGGATAAAGATCCGAACGCAGCGCTTCAGAATTTGGTGCTTGGTCAAGTGATGGGCATTGGGATGAAGTCGGCAGGGAATTATATTGGTAAAAAATTTGGAGCACCAGCCGTAGATGTACTAAGCACCAAAACATCTCATCTGGATATCTCACTTCAAGGCAAGCAAATACCCAAGCTGGATCCAGCTAATGTACGTTTGAGTAGTAGGCCAGACCTGCATCTAAAAGCCAGCCCAGCTGATGGGACCCTGGCTAAGCTGAAAACCCATCCACCAGTCAGCGTGGATGTACCGAAGGTCAAGCAGGTATCAGGCGACGGCGCAGTCAAGGCTGTTAGCGGAGTCAAGCCAGGTGATGTGGACGTGCCGAAGGCCAAGGGAACAGCGAATCCATCACCAAGTCAACCAACAACTCGAGAAATCATTGACCAAAAACTAAAAGAGTATGGTGTTTCTTGGGATGAGTTTAATCGACTAAGGAATACACGTATCACTGAAATGTCTCAATATGAGTATGATATGATGATTGATATTCGTAAATCAATACTAAATCCAACGGAACAAACTGTTCTGCAGAAGATTATTCCTGTTGGAGATGCAGATAATTATTTTGGTGCTAAAGGATGGGGTGTTGGTGGATTCATATCAAAAAGAGGAGATGTGATTGATATTAAACCCATTGAAGATGCGGTGAATGGCTTGCGTCTTGATTATAAAAATTCTCCATTTGTTGAAACTATGATTGATGCAAATGGCAATAGGGTTGCAGTACGTGATCAGAATGGTAATTTGAAACTAAAAACAGATGCATTTGTCAGAATTGAATTTCGAACACACGACACTGATTATATAGATATTCCGATAGGTAATAGAGATGGTACAAAACTAGAGGCTGATCCAGCATCGGGTAATGGATTCATTAAGTCTGGTGAATATTTGATTCCGGAGTGTAAAATAGTTAAGCCAGACACCAAATTTCCTTCAGTCAAACTAACTGATGGGTCAAAAATGTATCTGAATGTTGGAGGAGAGGAAGTATTAGTAGGAGTTGTGAAAAATGGTAAAATGTATTACGTGGAGGGATGATGGATAAATTATACATAGTGGTTGATGGAATTGAACATCAATACTTTGATTGTGATAGTACAGGATATTATTTGATTTCCTATGATCCTTTATCAGAGAATAATGGTTATAAATTATTTGATTCAGAGTTGAAACAATATAGAAAATATTTGACAGAGAAACAGGTTGAAAAAAAATATAAAATTATAGATTATATTTGGTTTAATGAACAAAAATGGGATATTTTTCAACGAAGTGATGATAATTTAGATAAAGCCAATTCATGGGTAACGATTGTTTCCGACGATATAGAATTTTTAAATAGAAATGGACTATGGAAGGAGGAGAATTTAGTTGAAAGTAGGTATGGACATTTGTATTACTGTTCTTTACCAATCGAGGCAGAAAAGTTTTCTCTAATTCGAACTAGAAAAAATCTCCCTATATAGTTAAGATAGTAAGAAAGTAGTTTATTATGAAATCAGTTAATTTTACAATAAAAAGCAACCAATCACTAAGAATTGGTGAGGTGCTTCAAGCAGAACTTTTTGAATGTTACAGCGTTTCCGCTAAGGATGCAGGATTAAAGCCATCTGCAGACTCTCTTATTTCGGATTTCCATTCTGTTCAGTTTGGGGTTAAAGAGAAGTCTAGTTTAGGGTTCCGTCTATCTTTTGGTCGTCAAGCCTATCAGGTATCTGTCCCAGATTTGGCGACAGCTTCTGATTGGACTGGGGCCTTGATGTTCTTGAAAACCTTGCTCATTCTCTTAGATGTAACTGTATGTGAACATGATGGTGTGGAGTATAATAAAGATTCTATTCTAGAATTTCATTTCACAGATATTTTCTTATCAGCTCTTTCAGAATTGACTAAGGAAGTAAAAGTCCATCCTATAGTAGAAGTTATGGGAGTGAAACGTCCTATTTACATCAATGAACTCTACCTAGGGCAGATTATCCATGTGCCGGACGAGCAACTCTTAAATAGTTATGACCAGCGTTTGCGCTTTACCCAACAGCTAAATGCTTATTACTCTGAGCAGCAAGTTTTTAAAGTAGAGCAAAATGGAGAGGACATCATTATCCCTATCAATTATCTAAATAGTGAAGGACGAACTATTTTGCCGGCTCAACCAGAACTAGAACCTCAATATTTACAAGAGTATCGAGGAAGTAAGGTTGCAGTTGCACGACTGTTTATCATGACAGCCGATGGGGAAAAACTAGCCGAGGTTCCTTATCGACAGTTCTTAGAGTCGTTGACTGAGGGCATCTATATGCTAGATGCCAAGTATGTTCTGGTCGACCTAATTTCTCCTGAAACTCTGCAAGCTGTCTTGAAAAAGGGAGGATTTTAAGAAAAATTCCTGTTCAGTTAACTTTTTCAGATGTTAGAAAAGAATAATGTTATTTTATTCTTATGGTTGTTGATGTATGGAATCAATCTCTTCATCAACGGGCTCAATCATTTCCTAGCGTATCTCTTGCTTGCTTTGTTACCTATTGCACCTATTTTCCTAGGACTATTTTTGGTATCATTTTTTAAATCCAATGTAGTAACGCTAGAGAACTTGAATACAGTCAATAAAAACCAAGAGAAATACCGTGAAGAATATGGCTATACCATTGAAGAATGGTACGGGAAAAAGTCAAAAATCTACAAGGAACATGTCAAGAAGTCTAAAAAGAGATAAAGATTTATAGACACTATTTCTAGTCTCTTGAAACTAACCACCTGAAACAAATTCAGGTGGTTTTCTTTTGCTTTTCTCATCTTCTCACGGTATCGCTCGTGTGGTATAATGGCATAAGGATTGTTCGTCATTTCAGACGAGTTTATGGAATTCAGGATAAGTTAGCAGGTGAGATGAGTATTTCTGTCAGTCTCCTATACACCTGTTAACAACTGTCAAAAGTAAAAGGAGAGTGTAGATTGGTTTTATTAGTATTAGTGCTTTTGGGTTTGCTCATTCTAATCTTAAAAAGGAAACAGAAAACTGCTAAAAAATCTGAAGGAAACGCCAAGAAAAGAAATTGGCTATTAATAGGTTGCTTATCCATAGTGATTCCAATGGTAATCTTCACAGTGTTCAGTCCGATTTTTTCTCTAATGGATATGTGGGGGCTATTTGCCCATGCAAGTCGAACTGAGCTTGAGCAAGCTGTGCATCGTTCTTATCAAAATTACGGTCTTACAGGACAGTTTGAGTTAGAAAAATACGAGAAAAACTATACAAGTGTGGGAGGATTTATAATCCATGGTACCTATAGTGAAAATATAGCTGGAAAAAACTATCAGGTTAAAACTCGATTTAAATACTATACTCGCTTTTCGAAAAATGAAACATATGGAAAGACAGATGCAGAAGTTGATTACAAAAATGGTAAAAAAATTTATAATGTTTTCCCAGAATTAGCCTATTTAGGGATTGAGGTTAGTCCAGGCACCAGCGAGTTTTTAAAAACACTGGACAGTTCAATCAAAGATCCTAAACTTCCTGATTTGAAGTATCAAGGTATTGGTTTTGAATTTAATAACCAATCTGATAATATCTATCTTTATAATGAAATATTGGAGGAAAATCAAAGCAAGGGCCAAGCTCTGCAAGGGATGTATCCAATGGATGCTCAATATCTTTTCCAAAAAGAGATTTTTATACCGACATTTGAATTTCAATATTTCGTTCCGAAGGAAAAAAGAGATCTCTTGTATGATGACTATCTAAAAGATCTTGAAAGGCTCATGAAGGAATTTTTTGCCAACCAATCCCTACCAAGAGGTCTTTATGCTGTAAAGATTGCTAAGTATGAAGAGGATAAACTTGTCAATGATAGTGGTGTTTACTATGTGAGGATTGATAATCAGCAAGTTGTAAAGCTGTTGCAAAAATTAGAGTAGGAGTTGCTAGGTCTAGTCCAGTTTTTTGTTCATAATTTCCAGTTGTGTCTGTTAAAATTTGATTTTCCCAGTGGACAATCGTCCACTTTTTTTATATAATAAAACTAAACCGAATTGGTTGAGTTTTAGAGGTGTAAGCTCAACCGTCGATTTGTTTTTCTAAGAGAGATATTCTCAATAAAGCATCACACTAGGGGGTGAATCATGTACCAACCAGAAAAACTCAAGGCTCGGAGAAAAGAGTTAAAATTGACACAGAAGGAAATTGCAGAGCAACTTGGGATCAGTTTTCAGGCTTACTCGGCTTGGGAACGTGGAATTAAGGAACCATCCAAGGAGAAGGTTGCCCAGCTAGAAAATATTTTAAAGGTAGCAAAGGGATATTTCACTCAGATCGAGATTGTTCGTCTCTACAATAGCCTCTCCAAGCAAGGGAAGGACAAGGTTGTGCTCTATGCTCGCAACCTAGCTCAAGAGGAACAAACACAGAAGGTGGCGACCATGCCAGAGCGCCTCTACGAGTATCGTGTCTATGAACGCATGTCAGCAGGGATCGGGGCTTCGGTATATGACGATAGAAATTTTGATACCGTTTACTTTAATGAAGAACTAGCCCACGATTTTGCTTCCTGGGTGGCTGGGGACTCCATGGAACCTAAATATCAAAATGGTTCCGTGGCTTTGATTCGAGAGACCGGATTTGATTATGATGGGGCGGTTTATGCAGTGGTTTGCAACAACCAGACCTATATCAAACGGGTTTATCGGGAGGAAGATGGCTTGCGTCTGGTCTCTATCAATCCTAAATACAAGGATATTTTCATCTCCTATGAGGAAGATCCTCGGATTGTGGGGATTATTGTTGGGAATTTTGTGCCGATGGAGGGTTAGCCTATGGGCTACTTTGATTATTCCAGAGAGCCCAAAAGTGATATTGCCTTTGTCGATATGAAATCTTTTTATGCCAGCGTTGAGTGTGTGAAACGGGGCTTGCATCCGCTGAAGACCTCGCTTTGTGTCATGAGTCGCGCGGATAATTCTACTGGCCTTATATTAGCTTCCTCTCCCATGTTTAAGAAGATTTTTGGCAAGTCCAATGTTGGCCGGGCCTATGATCTGCCTTTTGATATCAAAACGCGCAAATTTTCCTATTACAATGCTCGAAAGCAAGGCTTGCCTACTGACTTAGACTATGTTCGCTACATCGAAGATTGGGCTCAAGTGACTTTGGTTGTGCCACCTAGGATGGATGAATACATAGCGGTCAATATGGAAATCCAGCGAATCTTTCAAAACTATGGTAGTCCAGATGATATTTATCCCTACTCTATCGATGAGGGCTTTATCGATCTGACTAGTTCGCTCAACTATTTCATCCCAGACAAGAGTATCTCTCGCAAAGACAAGCTAGATATGCTTTCTGCTCGCATCCAGAGGGATATTTGGAGGCAGACAGGGATCTACTCTACAGTGGGTATGTCCAATGCCAACCCCTTACTGGCCAAGTTGGCTCTGGATAATGAGGCCAAGCACACTCCGACCATGAGGGCCAACTGGTCTTACCAGGATGTGGAAGAGAAGGTTTGGGCCATTCCCAAGATGACGGACTTTTGGGGGATTGGCAGGCGGATGGAGAAACGCTTGCATGCTCTGGGGATTTTTTCCATCAGAGAATTGGCCACCAGTAATCCAGACCAGCTACAGAAAACACTTGGTCAGGCTGGCCTGCGTTTGTGGTTTCATGCTAACGGGATTGATGAGAGCAATGTTCATAAGCCCTATAAAGCCAAGTCTCAAGGGTTAGGAAATTCTCAAATCTTGCCGAGAGACTACGTGAAGCTACGGGATATCGAAATTATTCTCCGAGAAATGGCGGAGCAGGTGGCTATTAGACTGAGAAGGGCGGGCAAGAAAACAACCCTTGTCTCTCTCTATGTTGGTTTCTCTAAACTGGAGGTCAGGTCGTCTATTCACACACAAATGAAGGTCGAACCGACCAATAATACAGCTATCTTAACGGATTATGTTTTGAAGCTATTTCATAATAAATACACTTCTGGAGCGATCAGAAGTGTCGGAGTCAACTATTCAGGATTTGTGGACGAGTCCTTTGGCTTGATCTCCCTCTTTGATGATGTTGACAAGTTAGAAAAAGAAGAAAGGCTCCAGACGGCTATTGATGCCATTCGGGAACAATTTGGTTTTACCTCCCTCTTAAAGGCCAATGCACTGGAAGAAGCCTCTAGGAGTCTTGCCAGAAGCAAGCTGATTGGGGGGCATTCTGCTGGAGGATTAGATGGACTAAAATGATTGATCGTTCTTATTTACCCTTTCCATCTGCGCGTGACTATCAAGATCCAGGGATGCAGAAGTGGATGGGCTTTTTCCTCTCAGAGCATACTAGTTCACTCGGTGAAGAAAGAAATCGGGTTGCTTTTTCGACGAGTTTGAATCCCGTTGAGAAGTTGCTCTTGCTTTCACAGCTTTATGTCGGGCAACTGAAGGGATGCTTTGTAGTCAAGGAAAGAAGGCATAAAACCACGATCATTGGTGAGGTAAGCGAATTATCACCTCAAACTCTATCTATTAGGACCAATGAGGGCTATAGGCTGGTAGAGGTAGTAGATGTCCTCGAAATTCGACTGTGGGAGGAGGGAGTGTATGACTAGAAAAGACTTGTATGAAAACAAACTGCAGATGGATTATTTTTCAGAAGCCTATATTCGTTTTGAAGAGGATTTTCAAAAATACTCTGCTATGAATGTGCCTTTGACTTTTTTGATCGATGACATCCTACGCACTATGGCGATGAATCAGAAAAACTACTTTGTCTTAAACAAGGAAAACGCCAAGGATGGGCGGGAGCATCGCTTTTATTTTAGGGTGGTGACGGAAAAAGAGTGTCCCAGAAATCGAACCTATGCATACGCTGGACTCAAAAATAGTAGTCAGTGACTAGGTGTAGAAGAGGGAAGTTTGATTTAGGAAAGATGGCTTGTGAACGTCAGAAGATCTCATGGTATTGGAATTAGAAACACCATCTTTTATCTGTGGAGTTCTTGCAGAAACTTATAATGGTAGTTCGGATGAGGTAAGACAAGAGGGACTCTCTTTTTTGGATGAGCGTTTATTTGAAAACGTGGTTGGATTTGAGAACAGCTATTCTCAATGATCATCTTATTTTATAGAGTCATACCAAAACATCCATGTATATTTGTGGATGTTTTTTAATTTTACAGATAGAAAAAGAGAAGACCAAATGGTCTTCTCAACGGGGGAACTGAATCATTAGAAAGAATCAATCAAAGAGGGTTATTAGTCTTTGAAATTCTTTTGGAAGATGAGGAGAGACAAGATAGAAGTAATGGCTGCCAAGAAGAGGAAGGCACTTGCTTCTTGTTCCCCAGTTGCAGGGAGTAGTCTTTCCTTGTCTTCTTTGACTGTAGCTGTAACAGGAGCTTTTTCATCTTTTGATGATGAATTATCTGTTACGGCTGGCGCAGGTTTTTCAGTCTCTCTTGGTAGAACATACTCAGGAAGAGTCACAACTGGTGGCGCTTCTGTTCCAACTGAGCTTTGTTTGCTACCTACCTCAATCACTCGATCTTGAGCTGGAGTTGCTTCTGTTTGGAGAACCTTGCGATTGTCACCGTCCACTTCAACATACTCGACTAAGAGACCGTCTTTCCCTTCTGATAGAACTTGCTCTTTTCCTTTGTCTAATTGTGGGTTTTCGCGACGAATCGTCTTGAACGGTACGACCTTATTGACGATTTCTAAGCTTGGAAGTGTAAAGACAAGGTCTTTAACCCCTTCCTCAGGACTTGAAGAAGTAATTGGTTTCTCAGGTTGCGCCGGTTTCTCAGGTTGAGTCGGCTTTTCAGGCTGAGCTGGTTTTTCAGGTTCAGCAGGTTTCTCAGGCTGAGCTGCTTCGAGTTTGTTGATTTGTTCGAGAGCAGTTTTTAGCGCTTGATTGACTGCTTCCTGAGTTTTAGCTTCCTGGATGGCAGCAATGGCTTGGTCAGCAATTTCTAATAATTTCTTCTTAGCTTCCTTGTTGGATCCAAGCTCAGCGACTTTTTTCTCGATAGCTTTTGTCAAGCTGTCCATAGCCTTATCATACTCAATTTCCGGTTGTTTTGGTTGAGCTGGTTGCTCAGGCTGGCCAGGTTTCTCAGGTTGAACTGGATTCTCAGGTTGAGTTGGTTTTTCAGGCTGAACTGGTTTTTCAGGTTCAGCAGGTTTCTCAGGCTGAGCCGCTTCGAGTTTGTTGATTTGTTCGAGAGCAGTTTCTAGCGCTTTATTGACTGCTTCCTGAGTTTTAGCTTCTTGGATGGCAGCAATGGCTTGGTCAGCAATTGCTAATAATTTCTTCTTAGCTTCCTTGTTGGATCCAAGCTCAGCGACTTTTTTCTCGATAGCTTTTGCCAAGCTGTCCATAGCCTTATCGTACTCAATTTCCGGTTGTTTTGGTTCAGCTGGTTGATCAGGTTTAGAAGGTTCTTCAGGCTGTTCCGGTTGCTCTGGACTAGGTTCCTCTTGGCCTCTTTGATAGTTCTCATCCTTGGATAGGATATCTTGTAGGGCACTGACTGTCAACATGACATCCTGAACATCCACTGCATCAGCACTGAGTTGGTTTCTCAATTTTTCTAGATTTGCTTGGAAAGCTTGGCGTGCAGTGGCCGTATTTTTCAAGCCTGCTGGGTCAAAGTTGGACAGATCGTCTTTCCATTTAGAGATAGACTGGATGATATCTGCCTTGCTGTAGAGTTCGCTACCTTCGCCACGAGTGATGAATTGGTCTACCTGAATACCGATATTTTGAGACAGATCGTTTCGATCAGGATCTAGTTGAAGTGTGACTGCGTGCAAGTTTTCGTCCAGACCTTTTAGGCTAACCAGAGTTTGATTGCCTTGGCGTTGAGCTGCACGACCGCTAAAGTATTTCTTACCATCAATAGTTGAAGCATTTCCCATTCCATCTTGGTAAGGAACTTCTTTGCCATCTAAGAAGACTTTGTAGATACCATGATTTGGATCGACATAGCCCTTGATATCAAGACCAGTACCGTAGAAGTAAGCTGTTACGGTTGTCTTTTTCTTTTGCTCATCAGTTAAGCGACCAAAGGAAGCCCAAGACTCTGTCTTTTGGTACTTATCTGCGGAATTGGTTTCATGGTGCCAGCCAGGACTGTAATCCAACTGACTAGCTTGGTCATCATAGCTTGTTTGATCCTTGATTAGCAATTCAGCTTTCATCACTTGGATGGTTGCATCGGTAGCAAAACCGAGCAAGGCACCATCAGAAACAGAAGTGAGCTTGGCTTTAAAGTCAAAGATAGAGTCGGCTTGTTCTGTAAAGTCAATCGTTGGGATGGTAACAGTCTTTTCTGTTTCTCCATCTTCAAAAGTCACATCTTGAGTTGTATCTTGGTAAACTTTACCGTGAACCCCAGTTCCAGGTTCTGTGATGAAGCGCACAGTAGCAGCCCCCTTGCTTCCACCAACACGTTTAATTTTAACAGTGACTGGTTTTCCTTTTTCGACTTCGTAGTTGGTAGACTCGAGTTCAAACATTCCCTTGCTATCATTGTTTAGGGTATAGATTCCTTCTGTAGCAATTGGTTCACCTGTTTTATTAACGAGGGTAATGGTGTGTTGACCAGGTGCTAAATCATCTGTTTCAAAGACTTTTTGGCTACGTTTACGGCTAGCATTCTTAGTTTGGACATCGGTAACCTTTTGACCATCAACGTAGACGGACATTTCTCCATGACCTGGATCGACCGTAGAGACGACATAGGCCTTGGTTCCTGTGAAGGTATAGCTTACTTTGGCATCTTTTTGATTGGTCCACATAGAAGTGCCACGAACACCTTCAGATTCATTGTACCAAGTTGTTCCAGCTGTATCTGCCGTTGTGTTTGAGTGGTATTCAAGTCCAAGAGGGTAGCCATCTGTCTTTTCAATGCTGCTTGGTGTCTTGTAGACTGAGAAGTTGGTCAAGATTGGAGTTGCTTGAGCACCGGTGATGGTCACACGGATTTTTTGTGCCTCTACAGGCTTGCCTTGAACCAAGCGACGGTAACCAACGGTCGAACCTTCACCGTATGTCACCCAACGTCCGTTGATTTCGACTTCAATCTTGAAACCAGAGATACGTTGGCCTTTGGCGATATCTTCCTTGAGTTCAACAACATCAAAACGCCTCTTTTGTCCTAAATCAACTGTAAAGCTACCGGTTGTGGCATCATTTGAGAGCGCCCAGCTAGTATCATCTTTACCGTCTGTCAGGTGACTTTCTTTGTAGAGGTGGTTCTGACGGGTAGAACTTGCTGTTACAGTTGCCCCTTTGGCAAAATCAGTCGCATACATTTGGTCTAGAGTTGCCTTGAACTCCTTCAAGCGAGCCACATCCGCATCTGCAAATTTTCCTTCTTTATTTGGTGGAATGTTGAGAAGGAGTGGGGTTCCACGACCAACAGACTTGAAGTAGATATCCATCAACTCTTTGAGTGATTTCGGCTGTTGATTGTCATGATAGAACCAGCCCGAACGGATCGAAACGTCAGCTTCCCCTACAGAGTACATATCACCATCTGGGTCACCATGGTTGAGGTATTCATTTTTCACATCGTCTGTGATGTTGGCACGTTTGACTTTATGCCAGACAGGGTCACCTGCGATACCTCGTTCATTTCCGATCCAGCGAACGCTTGTCGGCTGAGCAGAGAAGATGGCGATATCTCCTTCGGCTTCTTTGATGTATTTGAACCATTCATCAAAGGTATAGGTTACTTTTTGGGCACCGCTACCACGTGCACCGTCCATCCAAACTTCGATAAATTTGCCTTTATTTCCGTATTTCGGATTACCAAGGATTTCTTTCAGCTGGTTGAGATAGTATTGGTTGTATTCTTTTTCGGTTGCGACATGGTATTTAGGATGGTTGGCATCCCATGGGGATAGGTAAACACCCATGTTCATGTCGTACTTGCTAGCAGACTTGGAAACTTCTTCGAGAAGGTCACCCTTACCATCTTTCCATGGGCTAGCAGCTACGGTATGGTTGGTGTACTTAGATGGATAAGCAACGAAACCGTCGTGGTGTTTAACAACCATAATGGTCCGTTTGAAGCCAGTTTCCTTCAGGGTGCGAATCCATTGGTCTGTATCCAAGTTGGTTGGATTGAAGTATCGAGGGTCTTCTTTTCCATTTCCCCATTCAGAATTGGTATAAGTGTTCATTCCGTAGTGGATGAAGGCTGCCAATTCTTCCTTGTGGTAATCGAGTTGGGCCTTGCTTGGAAGAGGTCCATGGTTGCCAATCTCAGTTTCTTTATCTTCTGGATGAGCAACTGGAGGAGTCGGAGTTGTTGGATTGGCTGTATCAGCGATTGGTTCGTATTCAAAGACGACCTCATTCACCCCTTTTTGCTGGATAGTTGCTTCCAAGCTAGCCTTAACTGGACGGTAGCCAGTAATGTCTTTTGCATGGAAGGTGTTGACAAAGGAAACCTCATATTCTTGGCCTTCATTGTTATCAACTGTTGCCTCAGCTAGTTCAGTACTTGTTCCTTTTTGACGGTAGTAAACTTTAAAAGAGCCTTTGTTGACTCTATAGACAACCTTGATGACACGTGTACCGGCAGGCGCTTTGCTGACAACATTGTGATCTTCAGCCCAAGTATCTTTTAGTTGTTTATTGACTGCTACGCCATCAATGGATACAATTTCGTACTTGTCTTTATTTTTTTGATAGAAGTCCGTTTTCTCGATTTCTTTTTTGAAATTGTAATCAAATGGAGAATCAACAGCTGTCTGTTCGATAAAGGTATCATTATCTTTGACAGGATTTCCTTCCTCGTCTTCGTGTTGGATAAGGACACGACCGTATTCAACTCCCTTGGTCAAAGTAGCAATCCCATCTTGGTTGAAGGAATATTCGTTGCTTCCGATAACAGCTGTTTCGTTCCGAAGCATACGCCCCTCATCGGTAAAGTAGTAACGATTTCCGTTATCTCCTTGGTACCACCCTTTCACACCATATTTGGCAATCATATCTTTAACCCATTTCAGTTGTTCAGGTGAAAGGACGAGTCCGCCACCAAAGCGATCCTTTTCAGGGACACCATTGTCAACGGTTCCGTGTTGGTGAACACCGAGAACTTTTCCTTGGCTATCGACAATCCCACCACCAGACAAACCAGATACAGAAGTGGTTTTGTAGGTGATACCAGTCGTTCCCTTATCATCATAGGACTCAACAGATCGGATGGTCCCATCTGCCTTGTAAAGCTGACCAGCTAGGATAGGTTGTTTCAGTTCTTTTGAGCTCGAGTCAGTTGGGTAGCCAATCGTACTGATGGCTTCTCCCGGCTGATGCGTCTTGTAATCCGCTAAAGGTGCAAAGGTTGCTGCTTTGTTTGGACTGGCAATCGGAAGAGGAATAGGAGCTTCTACAAGAGCAAGGTCGTTCTTATAGCCTTTTCCAAACTCTTTCTTGTTCCAGAAATGGATATCTTTTTCTCTGAATAAAACCGTAGTTCCAGAAGATGGCAGTGAATTTTTCTTTTCGCTGTTTGAACCAACGTTATAGTAGAACTGGGCAGATTTTCCACCACGAATGTGACCCTCGCCAGTTTCTTTATTGGCCTCTAAGAAGTTATGAGCAACGGTAAGGATCAGGTTAGGTGCTACGAAGATACCTGAGCCTGAAACGAGGTAGCGTTGTTCCCCTGCATTGTAAGTGCTGTAAACCATAGTGGCAGCAGTAGCAGGTTGTCCCTCGTAGTTGATGTGTTTGAGGTCTTGTCCACCGTTAATGATGGCACGGTTTCCGTTCTCAGTTTCTTTTGGAGCTTCTTCCTTGTCCTTTAGAATGCTCTTAGTTTCTACTTTTGGACTAGCTTTCTGGTCAACGATAGTAGTCGTATCGAGTTCTTTGACAGGTGTGTCTGGATAGGCACGGTCCTGAATGTCTTCAGGGAGCAAGTCAGCACTGTTGGTATCGGCAACAGGTGTTTCTTGTTTTTCAGCTTCTACACGGTCTTCTTCTTTGACTGGTTCAACCTTGGTCTCTTCTATATCTGCTACTTGTTTCATTTGCTGATCTAAATTGGATGTTGTGGCAGGAGACGTTTCGTCTGCACGCACGGTTCCAGAAGCAAAAAATGCCAGTCCGACGATAACAGATGCCACACCTACAGTCAACTTCCGAATGCTAAATGTTTGCCCTTTTTCAAAAAGGTATCGATTCATAATATACTCCTAGTTTTTAGAAAGGCAGTCAGCTACTGCCCAAGCCCAAGTCTGACTTGGTTACAACTTGATTTAATGAAAAACTCTCTGATAATTTGTAAGCCACCTTACCTCCTGTTTATAAAGCGCTTTCATTTTAAGATAAAAAAATTTAAAAGGTCATTTCTCCCTTAAAATGACTGAAAACTTTTAATATAACAAATATACTAAATTAATGAAAGAATTGCAATAGCAAAAAGCAAAAAAATAAATATAAATTAAAGAAAATCAGTTACTTTTTAAAGAAAAAACGCATCCTTTCAGGGCTCAAACTAAATGAAAGGATACGTTTTAAAAAGAAATTAAAGTATTTTTTGAAGAGACTCTTGGATGGTTTGGGGGTCTGTTTTAGAAGAGAAGCGCTCAAGGACTTGCCCATCTCGACCAATGAGAAACTTAGCAAAATTCCATTCGATTCGTTTTCCTAGCGGGCCAGCTTTCTGGTCTTTTAACCAAAGGTAGAGAGGATCTGCTTCCTTACCATTGACCTTGACTTTGGCAAAGCGAGGGAAAGTGGTCTGATAGTGTAGGTTGCAGAAGCTATTGATTTCCTCTGCGCTGCCGGGTGCTTGTCCCATAAACTGATTGCAAGGGAAATCTAGGATTTCAAAGCCCTTATCTTGATAGCGTTCATAGAGTTCTTGAAGTCCCTGGTACTGGGGCGTTAAACCACATCCTGTAGCAGTGTTGACAATCAAGAGAACCTTGCCACGATAGCTCTCCAGGGAAGTTGCTTGGTTGTTTTGGTTCAAAACGGAAAAATCATATATACTGGTCATGAGGGCCTCTTTTCTTTTTCTACATTGTAACAGTTTTTACCTTTTTCGTCGAGTTGGATGGAAGAAGTTGTTGAAAAAATACACAATTGTACATAAGTCAGGACAAAATGATGTTCCTTTTATGAAACATGGTATAATAGGCCTATATAGCTAAATGGAGTGAACCTATCACTGGGGAATGAGAAAAAGGATAAAACAGCCATGTCAATAGTAAAAAGTGATATAAATCTTGCGCAAACCTATGCGACTCAGCTTAAAAATGCTTGTCAATCGTTAACAGCGATCGCAGCGGCTAGTCAAGACGACCTAACGACCCTTCAAGGGAATAACAAGGCCCATCAATGTCTGACAAAGTCTCGAAATCTAGCTAGTCAGATAACAGCCGCTGTTACCCTAACTTCCGAACGACTTCACTCTATAGCGAGTGATTTTGAGGCGCTAGATGAAGCGGGTGCCAATGGTTTTAGGAGTCATACATGAGCAAGTTAGATGAGTTGAAGAAAAGAGAGCGAGAACTCTTGTACCAGCTAGAAGACAATGGAAAAGAGAACTATCGCACCAAAGAACTGATAGAAACCTTTGAAGGGTATGATAGAGCTAGTCACCGTTATCAAAATGATTTGTGGGAGGCGGCCTATCAGAGCCGATATGCAGGACAGTTGGAAGAAACGCTCCTGCAGAGAAACCAACTTAAAAACCAAATTCTTGAGAACCTCAGCTACCGCATGGATGATTTGAAAAAAGAAAAGTTCCGGTTAGAGGGAGACTTGGATGAGGTCTACTATGAAAGACGCAAGGAACTAGAAAGAGAGGAGGAGAAACGACATGGGCATTGATATGTACTTAGAACAATCACAACTACAAAGTTCGAGTGTAGCGACCATGTGCCAATCTCAGGTGGAGGCTTATCAAGACTTGCAATCAGCCATTCAAAAGTTTTCAGAGGATACGGAGAGTCTAAAGGGCGATGCTTATAATTCGGCTAGAAGTTTTTTTGCAAGTGTCTTGCTTCCCTTGAGCAAAGGGGGACAGCTCTATGCGGAAACTTTCTCTCAAGCTATCAAGAAATTGCCAGAAGACTACCAAAGTATGGTCGACAGCAAGAGTTGGCGTGAGGATGATCTGCTTGATAAGATCCGCCAGGAAGAGCAAATGATCGCCTACCTAGATGAAGTCAACCAATCCCTTTCTTCCTTGACCATGGATAGCGAAGAAAAAGGGAGATTGAGACGTAGTAATGTGGAACTCATGCGAGGACACCACGCGAATAAACGCGTCTATGAAACGATTTTGGGAGACCTGCGTGCCTATGATAGCTACTCAGGAGGACTGTTCGATGATCTAGACAGTATCGACGTGCAGTTGAGTCGTGGACTGGCTCAGATCGAAACGAGTTGGGATGCAAAGACAGGGGTCTTTAAAATTCCATCTGACCTGACTTGGGCCAACTACCTGACTGCCTATTCTGATACAAAGGACATGCAACTCAGCCGTCAAGAGAAGGCCTTTGTCCAAACCATGATGGCAGAATACGGCTTTGATGCCGAGACAGCCCAACAGCTCTTGACCATCAAGCAAGGGATAGATAAGAAATTCCCAACCTCAAGTCAAGAGTTCCGTGACTATATCTTTTTGCGAGTCGTCGGTGCAGCCAACTATGATGACTTTAAGTGGAACGAAACGGCAGGTGGATTGTGGCAATATTTTTATTACGAATTTGTGAGTGATCCGAATACAGGCCAAAAATTGAGAACTTTGAAACCAGTTCTTGAAATCTTTCAAGAACTGGGGTTGAAAGAAGAAAAGGCCAAAGAACTGTATTATAATCTTAGACTGCAACACGAATTGGCTAGTGGGGAAAATAATGATTCAGAAACATTAAAAGTAAATTCTCCAAAGTTATATGAAACTTATAAAAAACGTTATTCCGAAGCTTATGATAAAGAAGATGATTTTGATAAGTTTTGGGATACCAAACTGAAGGCCTATTCTAACAACGGAGCGGGCCATGCAGACTTTACCCACCAGTCCATCACTATGGCGACTCATCTTAATCCTAATCAAGTTCAGTTAGCCGATATCTATGGCGGTAGAGAGCGTGTCAAGGACCTTTCAGGCTGGGAGGGAGACACGACTAAAAATGCTACGGATATGAAGCCAAGCATTGGTGAAGATGACTACAAGGCAGATTTGGACTCGGTCAATCTTATCGGCCGTATGCAGAAGGGACAATCCTATGACCAAGCCATCTCTTCTTACTATGTTGATCTTCAAAAGGACTCCACTCAGAGAGAAAGAGAGTTCCTAAAAAATAAGGATTGGAAAGAGGTCAGAAGGACTATCTATTCCAGCCTAGTACCTGCGTATATACTAAAAAAGGGCGAGGCATCTATTAAAGAATATATTGAGAGTAACTATCAAGGTGTATCCAAGTTTTTAAACCGTTTGGAAGCCGTGGCGGACTAGGAGGAAGTCTATGAAGAAAATACTAGGTGTTTTAACAATAGTTGTATTACTTGTATCAGTTTCTCTTTACTTCTTTATGCATCAACCTAAAAACATTTTTGATGAAATCTACCAGGAAACTGAGAAAACTTATCAGACAAATAATATTTTAAGAAACATAGATGGGTTTGATATTAAACCAGTTTGGCCAAGCGACGGAGAATTTTTAAGGTATACACCTTCAGGAAATTATAAAAATCTTCCGGAAGGTTATCTTGAACTAAGAATTGGATTTAGTTTTTATTCCGAAGATGAAATTGGTTCGATTTCATTTGAAAAACGTATAGAGTCCAACGTGAATATAAAAATGTGGACTGTATATTCTCATAAAGAACGTAGTTTAAAAAAATTTGTAAAAATAGTTTTGAAGAAGGCAGATACGAAAAATTACATCGAAGACGAAGCTCAGGTGAAATCCTACCTAGAGCAGTATGGTATCACTGCCAAGGATTTGGATTCTTATTACGACGAAATCGTAAACCAGAAAGTCTTGAAGGACTGGTGTACCATTTATGACAGCAAGTACTCGCCAAGCAATTATGGCGATGTGAAAGTCGAAACCCAGTGGGAGAATTGGTGATAACATGAAGAAAATCCTCGGTTTAGTAGCCTTATTCGTGATAATCATATCATCCTGTTTTTACTTTTTTGTGCGTCAACCTAAAAACATTTTTGATGAAATCTACCAGGAGACAGAGAAGACTTATCGGTCAAATAATGTTTTGAGACATATAGATGGCTTTGACATCAGTCCAGATTGGCCAAGTGATGACCCAAATATATCTAATAATCCGTTTGGAATTTACGACAACAAAACGACTCCTAGTAATTATTCTAAAATTAAAATTAGCTTTAATTTTGGTTCAGGTATTAAAGGAATGACGATACGTTTTGAAAAAAGGATTAATTCGGATATTACCCTATGGTATTCGGCTCACTATAATATAAAAAAGAAAATCCTCAAAAAAGAGCTTGCAATTTTTGAAGAGCCAAGGCAACCAGGTCAATATCTTGATGATGAAGAAAAAGTAAGAGAATATTTAAGAAAAAATAATATTCCCAAAGAAGAATTAGAGAAAGACTTTGACGAAATCGTCAACCAGAAGGTTTTAAAAGACTGGTGTACCATCTATGACAGCAAGTACTCGCCAAGCAACTATGGCGATGTCAAGGTTGAAACCCAGTGGGAGAATTGGTGATAAGGTGATAACATGAAGAAAATCCTCGGTTTAGTAGCTTTAGTCTTACTAGTTGTATCAGTTTGTTTTTACTTTTTTCCTAAACAACCTAAAAATATTTTTGATGAAATTTACCAAGAAACGGAGAAAACCTATCTAGGAAATAATGTCTTTAACAAGTTGAAAGATGTCGAAGTACGTAAGTATGAAATATATGATAAAGATATGCAAGGAACAGGAAAGTATACTCCCAAGGTAATTTACATTGATAATTATATTCCTGCAAATTATTCCGAGACTAAAATAGAGTTTAATTTCGATAGTATAAACAAAGGAATGTCTATTCGGTTTGAGTGGAAAGCAAATTCAAAGTTTTCTTTATGGTATTTAAGTTATTACAATTTTAAGAGTAGAACTCTAGAGAAAGAACTGGCAATTTTAGAGGAGCCAAGAAAAGCTGGAGAGTATCTCAAAGATGAAGAAAAAGTAAGAGACTATTTAAAAAAATACAACATAACCAAAGAAGATTTAGACAAACATTACGATGAAATCGTCAACCAGAAAGTCTTGAAAGACTGGTGTACCATCTATGACAGCAAGTACTCGCCAAGCAACTATGGCGATGTCAAGATTGAAACCCAGTGGGAGAATTGGTGATAAGGTGATAACATGAAGAAAATATTCAGTTTAGTAGCTTTAGTCTTACTAGTTGTATTATCTTGTTTTTACTTTTTTCCTAAACAACCTAAAAACATTTTTGATGAGATTTATCAGGAGACGGAGAAGACATATCATACAAATAATATTTTAAGACATATAGATGGATTTAAAATCAGTCCAGGTTGGCCAAGTGACGACCCTAATATTTCGTATACTCCTTTTGGAAAGTATGAAACTCTACCCAAAGGCTATAGTGATATAACCATTGACCTTAATTTTGGAAAAGGTATAAAGGGGGTGTTGATTCTTTTTGAAAGAAAGACTAATTCGAATATTACCCTATGGTATTCGGCACACTATAATATGCAAAAGAAAGTGCTCAAAAAAGAGCTCGCCATCATTGAAGAACCAAGAAAGGCTGGAGAGTACATTAATGATGAAGAAAAAGTAAGAGAATATTTAAGAAAAAATAATATTTCCAAAGAAGATTTAGACAAAGACTACGACGAAATCGTCAACCAGAAAGTCCTGAAAGATTGGTGCTCGATTTATGACAGTAAATACTCGCCAAGCAACTATGGCGATGTCAAGGTTGAAACCCAGTGGGAGAATTGGTGACAGGCCATGCAGACTTTACCCACCAGTCCATCACTATGGCGACTCACCTTAATCCTAATCAAGTTCAGTTAGCCGATCTCTATGGCGGTAGAGAGCGTGTCAAGGACCTTTCAGGCTGGGAGGGAGACAAGACATTTAATGCAAATGATATGAAGCCAAGCATCGGAGAGGATGATTACAAGGCGGATTTGGACTCGGTCAATCTTATCGGCCGTATGCAGAAGGGACAATCCTATGACCAAGCCATATCTTCTTACTATGCTGACCTTCAAAAAGATTCCTCTCAGAGAGAAAGAGAATTCTTAAAAAATAAAGATTGGAAGCATGTCAGAAGTACTATTTATGCTAGTATCCTCCCATTAGAGATTATGGAAAAAGGTGAAGATGCCATTAAAGCATATATTGAAAGTAACTATTCAGGTGTATCCAAGTTTTTAAACCGCTTGGAAGCCGTGGCGGACTAGGAGGAAATCTATGAAGAAAATTCTAGGTGTTTTAACAATAGTAGTATTACTTGTATCAGTTTGTCTTTACTTTTTTTCTAAACAACCTAAAAACATTTTTGATGAAATCTATCAGGAAACAGAGAAAACCTATCGCACAAATAATATTTTAAGAAATATAGAAGGTTTTGAAATCGATGATGTCTGGCCAAGTGATGGAGATCATTTTAAATATAGCCCTTTAGGAAAGTATAAGACTCCTCCAGAGGATTATCTTGAACTGAGAGTTGGATTTAATTTTGAGAAAGCGTATAGTAAACTGTTTGTTTCATTTGAGAGAAAAATAGCTGATGGTACGAAGCTATGGATGGTCAACAAATATAATCCAAATACTAAAACAATCACAAAGTCAATTCAGATTGTGATATCAGGAAATGAGGATAGTTATATCGAAGACGAAGCTCAGGTGAAATCCTACCTAGAGCAGTACGGTATCACTGCTAAGGATTTGGATTCTTACTACGACGAAATCGTCAACCAGAAAGTCTTGAAAGACTGGTGTTCGATTTATGACAGTAAGTACTCACCAAGCAACTATGGCGATGTCAAGATTGAAACCCAGTGGGAGAATTGGTGATAACATGAAGAAAATCTTAGGTTTAGTAGCTTTAGTCGCAATAATCGTATTATCCTGTTTTTACTTTTTTGTGCGTCAACCTAAAAACATTTTTGATGAAATTTACCAAGAAACAGCAAAAAATTATTTGGGACATTATAACTTCAAAGACTTAAAAAATGTGACAGTAAAAAATCGAAAGCTTTATGATTCGAATATGAATGAAACGGATAAGTATGAATCAATAATAACATACGATGATTCTTCTCTTGGAAGCGATGTGAAGAATTTAGAACTACGGTTTAATTTTGATGGTAGTAGTAAAGGTGTAAATATTTGGTTTGAAAGATATGCTAACTCAGGAGAAAAAATTAACTTTGTTATTCATTACGAATTTAATAAAAAAGTATTAGTTAAAAAAATTCTGATTTATGAAAATAGATCGGAAACTTATATCGAAGACGAAGAGCAAGTAAAATCCTATCTAGAGCAGTACGGTATCACTGCCAAGGATTTGGATTCTTACTATGAAGAAATCGTAAACCAAAAAGTCTTGAAGGACTGGTGTTCCATTTATGACAGTAAATACTCGCCAAGCAACTATGGCGATGTCAAGGTTGAAACCCAGTGGGAGAATTGGTGACGAGGGTCAGTAGATATTTTGGAAAATATCCTATGAATTGAAGTGGGAATCCCACCTAGAACGAACTAGGTGGGATTCTTTGCCTATAAAATGAGAAATTAGCGAATCTTGCTCTATTTTTTAACGTGTTCCGATAAAAAGGCGTAGGCCATGGTTCCAAAGATGGCACCAATTCCCAAACCTAAGACTAGTAAAGGGAGCGTTTTATCGAACTGGGAGAGATTGTCCCAAAAGGTATCGAGGGGAAGATGCTGAACAAAGAGTTTGTGAAAGGCTGATAAGACAAACAAGCCAATTGGAATGCTGATGAATACACCCCAACTATGAACTTTGATTTGGCTTTTGCTGTAGCTTTTATGATGGATTTCGGACGGGTCATCCTTGTCTAAATTTAAGTTGCGAACTGCTAGTCTCGCCCTAGATGAGAGGACGAAGATAAGTCCAAAATAGAGGTAGGGCATAGCATCTCGAACCAACTCTATGAAGCGTCCAAATAGGAGATAGAACAAGAAGAGTAGGAGGGAGGAGTAAACGATTTGGATCAAGGAACGCGCACAAGCCCTGTAGATCACCTCTTGGCGGCATTCATCAAAGGGGCCTTGTATGTGAAAGAATAGTTTGAGTAAGCGAGTGGTGAAATCTTCTTTTTTCATGGGAGTAATCTCCTAAATCAACTGTTTTTGATCTACTTCTTTAACTACTTGATAAAAGTTATAGAAGTAGGCCAAACTTGAAATGATGGTTACGGCTAGGAATATTGGTAATTTCCATTGGGTGGGGTTAGTTAAAAGCTGTGGCAAGGATATGAGGAGAAAGAAGAGCGCGGCGTTGAGGCTAGGTATCCGTTTTGATTGGATTATTTCCAGTCCTTTATTGAGCGCAGGAAGAAAGAGGAGTAAGAGTATTAAAACTGTATGAGATATAGCTCCTGAAACAAGGGCGATGGTGAGGAAAATACTGATAAAAACATGACTGATCAGTAGTCTAGCTAGTGATTTCATAAGGCACCTCCTAGTCGTCTTCTTGGTCTTTCTTGGCTTTTCGAATGCGAAGAGAGACGATAATTTGTATGGTCACTCCGAAGAAGAAAGTAGCTAGGATAGTTGATACAAAATGCCCTGTATTTAAAAGAGAACCAAGATAATTCTTGCTATCATCGGTTAGGACATTCAGAAGCGGTATTCCAAAGAACATGCCCATTCCATAGATCAGACCCGCTTTTAGACCCGGAAAATGTAGCTGTTTGCTTTCTTTTTTACTCAGCATTTCGGGATCAATAGCTGTGATGCCCGTTTTCTTGGTTTGAGAGACCACATAGAGGGCAGCCATCATCGAAATGCCAAACACCACGAGAGGATAACCGATAGCGACAATTTGCGGGTATTTATAAGCAAGGACAAAGGGGATGAGGTTGCCAAATGTCATCAGATAAAAGAGGACAATAAAGACCTGATTCCCGATACGATCGGCCTCGCGCCGTTTGTGTTCGTCAAGGGGACCAGAAATACCGTATATGCGTTTGATGAGTTTTTCAGTGAGAGTTTCTTTTTTCATTTGTTTGCTCCTTTTTTAAAAATCGTCTTCCCAAAAGAGGCTATTGAGGTCAGTTTGGAGGCTGCGGGCGAGGTTGAGACAGAGTTCTAGGGTTGGATTGTACTTGTCATTTTCAATCATGTTGATGGTCTGTCTCGAGACACCGATATCTTTGGCGAGCTCGAGCTGGGAAATGCCCAGTTCCTTGCGGAATTCTTTCACACGATTCATAGGGTCTCCTTTCTGATATGTCGTATATATTTGACTATATTATATTCTTTTGGGGATGAGGTGTCAAGTATATATGACATATTTTTGAGAATTTTTTTCGAAGAAACTTAGCCTTGTCTGACAAGTGCAAGCTGGTCAGATTTGTGGTAAAATAGATAGGATATGACAAAAGAATTTCATCATGTAACGGTCTTGCTTCATGAAACGATTGATATGCTTGACGTAAAACCTGACGGTATCTACGTTGATGCGACTTTGGGCGGAGCAGGCCATAGCGAATATTTATTAAGTAAATTGAGCGAAAAAGGGCATCTCTATGCCTTTGACCAGGACCAGAATGCCATTGACAATGCGCAAAAACGGTTGGCACCCTATATCGAAAAGGGGATGGTAACCTTTATCAAGGACAACTTCCGTCATTTGCAGGCACGTTTGCAGGAGGCTGGTGTCCAGGAAATTGATGGAATTTGTTATGACTTGGGAGTGTCCAGTCCTCAGCTGGATCAGCGTGAACGTGGTTTTTCTTATAAAAAGGATGCGCCACTGGATATGCGGATGAATCAGGAAGCTAGTCTGACGGCCTATGAGGTGGTCAATCATTATGACTATCATGACTTGGTTCGGATCTTTTTCAAGTATGGTGAGGATAAGTTTTCTAAACAGATAGCTCGTAAGATTGAGCAAGCGCGTGAGGTGAAACCCATTGAGACAACGACGGAGTTGGCAGAGATTATCAAGTCGGCCAAGCCTGCCAAGGAGCTCAAGAAAAAGGGACACCCTGCCAAGCAGATTTTTCAGGCTATCCGAATCGAAGTCAATGATGAGCTGGGCGCTGCAGATGAATCTATCCAGCAGGCCATGGACATGCTGGCTCTGGATGGTAGAATCTCGGTCATTACCTTCCATTCGCTGGAAGACCGCTTGACCAAGCAATTATTCAAGGAAGCTTCAACAGTGGAAGTTCCCAAAGGCTTGCCCTTCATTCCAGATGACCTTAAGCCCAAGATGGAATTGGTATCCCGTAAGCCAATCTTGCCAAGTGCTGAAGAGCTAGAAGCCAACAATCGTTCGCATTCAGCCAAGTTGCGCGTGGCTAGAAAAATTCACAAGTAAGAGGAAAAACATGGCAGAAAGAATCGAAAAAACAAGCCAGTTATTGCAAACGAAGTTCAAAGGTTTTTCACGTGTGGAAAAGGCCTTCTATGTTTCGATTGCTGCAACAATGATTATCCTGGCAATTAGCGTTGTGTTTATGCAGACCAAGCTATTACAAGTTCAGAATGAATTGACCAAGGTCAATGCTCAAATCGAAGAAAAGAAAACCGAGCTAGATGATGCCAAGCAAGAGGTCAATGAATTGATTCGTTCAGAACGTTTGAAAGAGATTGCAGACTCTAAAGATTTGCAGCTGAATAACGAAAATATCCGAGCAGCGGAGTAAGAAATGAAACAGTGGAAAGAAAAAATCATCCGTTATGCCGTTCGTAACCGTAAATCTCCAGAAGAAAATCGCCGAAGAGTAGGGAAAAGCCTGAGTTTATTGGCTGTCATACTCTTCGCTGTCTTTTTGGTCAACTTTGCGGTCATCATCGGAACGGGTAAAAAATTTGGTAAGGACTTGGTTCAAGAAGCCAACAAGGTTCACCAAACAACCAAGACGATTCCTGCAAAACGGGGAACCATCTACGATCGTAATGGAACGCCTATTGCAGAGGATGCGACTTCGTATAATATCTATGCCGTTATTGATAAGACCTACAAGTCAGCAACAGGCAAAATTCTCTATGTAGAGGATTCTCAATTTAATAAGGTAGCTGAAATTTTCCATAAGTATCTGGATATGGAGGAGTCTTATGTCAAAGAACAGCTTTCTCAACCAGATCTAAAACAGGTATCCTTTGGGACCAAGGGAAATGGGATCACCTATGCCAATATGATGGCTATTAAAAATGACCTCAAAACTGCTGGTGTTGAGGGAGTTGACTTTACAACTAGCCCTAACCGCAGTTATCCCAATGGACAGTTTGCTTCTTCCTTTATCGGTTTAGCGCAACTCCATGAAAATGAGGATGGCACCAAACGTTTGATTGGGACATCTGGATTGGAGAGTTCTTTAAATAACATTCTGGCGGGTACAGATGGGATCATCACCTATGAGAAGGATCGTCTGGGAAATATTGTTCCGGGTACAGATCAAGCTTCTCAACAAACGGTAGATGGAAAGGATGTGTACACAACCCTTTCTAGTCCCTTGCAATCCTTTATGGAAACCCAGATGGATGCCTTTCAGGAAAAGGTAAAAGGCAAGTATATGACGGCTACCTTGGTCAGCGCTAAAACAGGGGAAATCCTGGCTACGACCCAACGGCCGACCTTTAATGCAGATACCAAGGATGGCATCACAAAAGACTTTGTCTGGCGTGATATCCTCTATCAAAGTAACTATGAGCCAGGGTCAACCATGAAGGTGATGATGTTAGCTTCGGCTATTGACAACAATACCTTCCCTGGTGGCGAATACTTTAACAGTAGCGAATTGAAAATAGCTGATGCGACCATTCGAGACTGGGACGTCAATGAAGGATTGACCAGTGGTGGCACTATGACCTTCTCTCAAGGATTTGCCCACTCAAGTAATATCGGAATGACCTTGCTTGAGCAAAAGATGGGGGATGCAACCTGGCTGGACTACCTTAACCGCTTTAAGTTTGGGGTGCCGACCCGTTTTGGTCTGGCGGATGAGTACACAGGTCAATTGCCTGCTGATAACATTGTCAATATCGCCATGAGTTCATTTGGACAAGGGATTTCTGTTACCCAGACCCAGATGCTTCGTGCTTTTACAGCTATTGCCAACGATGGGGTTATGTTGGAGCCGAAATTTATCAGTGCCCTCTATGATCCAAATGACCAGTCTGTTCGTAAGTCTCAAAAGGAAATTGTCGGAAATCCTGTGTCAAAAACAGCAGCGTCCTCTACTCGGGAGCACATGGTCATGGTCGGAACAGATCCTGTCTACGGTACCATGTACAACCACAGTACAGGAAAACCAAATGTCAATGTTCCAGGTCAGAATGTAGCCCTCAAGTCTGGTACAGCCGAAATCGCTGACGAGAAAAATGGAGGCTACTTGGTTGGTTCTACCAACAACATTTTCTCAGTTGTGGCTATGAACCCTGCCGAAAATCCTGATTTTATCTTGTATGTAACGGTTCAACAGCCTGAACATTATTCAGGTATCCAATTGGGAGAATTTGCCAACCCAATCCTTGAGAGAGCCTCTGCTATGAAAGAATCCCTCAATCTTCAGTCAACTGCCAAGAGTTTGGATCAGGTTAGCAAGACGACAAGCTATGCTATGCCAGCTACCAAGGACTTTACTCCAGGTGACCTAGCAGAGGAATTGCGTCGCAACCTTGTCCAACCAATCGTTATCGGAACAGGAACCAAGATCAAGGAACTCTCGGTTTCTGAAGGAGATAATTTGGAAGCCAATCAGCAGATCTTGATCCTGTCAGATAAGGTCGAAGAAATGCCTGATATGTACGGCTGGACAGATGAAAATGTGCAAACATTTGCCAAATGGCTGAATATAGAAGTCGAGTGGGAAGGTAGTGGCAAAACGGTCAAGAAACAAAGTGTCCGTGCCAATACAGCTCTCAAAGACATTAAAAAAATGAAAATAACTTTAGGAGATTAAGATGATTAGTTCCATTAGTGCTGGAGTTCTAGCCTTTCTATTGACCTTGATAGGTATTCCAGCCTTTATCCGATTTTATCGAAAAGCACAGATTACGGGTCAGCAGATGCATGAGGATGTCAAGCAACACCAAGCTAAAGCTGGGACTCCAACCATGGGAGGTCTTGTCTTCCTGATTGTTGCAGTTGTTGTGAGCTTCCTTGTCGCTCTCTTTACCCAACAATTGACCAACAATGTAGGCATGATTTTGTTTATCTTGGTTTTATATGGTTTGGTAGGTTTTTTGGATGATTTCCTCAAGGTCTTTCGTAAGATTAACGAAGGCTTAAATCCCAAGCAAAAGCTTGCTCTCCAGCTCCTTGGAGGAGTGATCTTCTACCTCTTTTATGAGCGTGGTGGCGATATGCTTTCAGTTTTTGGCTACCAAGTTCATCTGGGTATTTTCTATATCTTCTTTGCCCTTTTCTGGCTAGTTGGCTTTTCAAATGCGGTGAACCTGACGGACGGGATTGACGGCTTAGCAAGTATTTCCGTAGTGATTAGCTTATCGGCCTACGGTGTGATTGCTTATATGCAAAATCAACTGGATATCCTTCTTGTGATTCTTGCCATGATTGGTGGTTTGTTAGGCTTCTTCGTCTTTAACCACAAGCCTGCCAAGGTCTTCATGGGGGACGTTGGAAGTTTGGCTCTAGGTGGGATGCTGGCAGCAATCTCTATGGCCCTCCACCAAGAATGGACCCTTTTGCTGATTGGGATTATCTATGTCTTTGAGACAAGCTCTGTCATGATGCAGGTCACCTACTTCAAACTTAGTGGTGGGAAGCGTATTTTCCGTATGACACCTGTGCATCACCATTTTGAGCTTGGAGGATTCTCAGGCAAGGGCAATCCTTGGAGCGAGTGGAAGGTTGACTTCTTCTTTTGGGGAGTTGGGCTTCTAGCAAGTCTCTTGACCTTAGTCTTTTTATACCTACTGTAAAACTAACTTTTGATGACAAAATAAAACAGGATGAAGGTGATCTTCATCCTGTTTTTGTGTGCTTAAAGGTTAGTTGGAGTCATCCTTTCTTCCTTTTAACATAAAAGTGGCTGTTAGGGCTAGGCTAAGGCCTGCTAAGAAGAGGAGTGGGTTAGATGCTTCTCCTGTTGCTGGAAGTTGTTCTTTAGGAGAATGATTTCCAGCTTTAGCAAGACTCGGACTAGCTGAAAGTTGTTCAGTCTCGTGTGCCAAGGTTTCTGCATCTGAAGCACTTGGCTTTTCCTCAGTGTTAGAGCTTGTTCCAGTAGCTTGATAGACGACAGCATAGGTACTGAAATGATTAGTGATGAATTCTACCTTTCCGTCTTGAACGGTGAAATCAAGGGCTTGCAACTCCTTGGTCGGAGCGATGTAGTAGATGTTTTCTACGCTAGCTGAAATAGGCAAGCGAACCAAGACAGAGCCTTTTGGCTGCAAGCTATGATCGGTTGGATTTTTAAGCTGTAGGTCGTAAGCATCATAGGTCTTACCAAAGAGTTCTTGAGCTAGGACACGTCGGCTAGAAACGTGAGAAATTCCTTCTAAGTCGCTGGCTCCACCGATGATTTCTACTCCAGTTTCCTTATCTTTTAAGACTCGAACTGGATAGTCAGGAAGGCTAAGGCTTGGAGCAGCCTGATCCCCACTAGTTCCGATAGGTTTGGTGTATTCAGGTTTTTCAACAGTAGGTGCTTCCTCTTGACCTGCTGTTCCGATCGGTTCGGTGTATTCAGGCTTTTCTACAGTAGGAGACTCTTCTTGTCCCGCCGTTCCGATAGGTTCGGTGTATTCAGGCATTTCTACAGTGGGTGGCACTTCTTGCCCTGCAGTCCCGATAGGTTTAGTGTATTCAGGAATTTCAACTGTTGGAGCTTCTTCTTCTCCTGCAGTTCCGATAGGCTCGGTGTATTCAGGTATTTCTACTGTTGGAGCTTCTTGTTCTCCCGCAGTTCCGATAGGCTCAGTGTATTCAGGTATTGTCACTGTAGGCGGTTCCTCTTGCCCTGCCGTTCCGATAGAATCAGTATATTCCGGAATTTCAACAGTTGGAGCTGGTTCGTCCCCCTTGCTTGTAGTTGGTCGCTTCTCATCGACTTTCTTTTCATCCTTTTTAGTAAAGACGGCTACGACAGGACTGCTAGTGGTAGTTCCTTGAATAGCATATGCTTCAATGACATTTCCAGCTTTGCGATCGGTTTCGTCAGGGATTGGGATTTGAACTTGATTGTCTTGGAGTGATAGGATAGTCTGATCTCCACTTGTAACTAGATGTGTTTCATCCACTTTGCGCAAGACTAGAGGATCTTTGACACCTGGGAAGGTTACAGCGATGGCTTCCCAGTCTCCAGATGGTTGGGTTAAGGAAATGGTTTTGTCATTTTCCTTAAGAGGCGCGATGCTCGGGCTATCTAAACCAACAGCTGGAGCTTTGATGATATCAAAGGAGTCTAGAGAGATTTTCTTGCGACCTTCTGGCGAATCTGGGTCAACTTGTAATGTCAGGGTGTGTGGACCGTCAGTAAGGTTTGTAAATTCGCCAATGAAGGCTCTCTTTTCGGTTGCACCTGAAGTGTAGAAGTCTAGACTTGTCATTTCTTTGCCATCTAGTGTAACACGTGCTCGTCCAAGGGCAAGGCTCTTCAAGCCATAAATACGAATGCCCGTCCCTGTAAAGGAAATGGTTGCCTGACCTTCTGAAGCTGCACTAGAGTCGCTGTTGTTAATATCAGCGTATTTTTCCGTACCTCCGTAGAGTTCAGGGTCAGACCAGTCCTTAAACTGGGAACCATACTGGATACGCGAATCACGATCATCCATTTTTTCAATCGTGTTACCTGTTCCTGCTAGAATCTTGAAGTAGTCTAACGAAATTTTCGAGCGCTCACTACCACGTCCTTTGTGCTCACGTTTAACACGAAGAGTCAATGTGTGAGGTCCGTCAGATAATCCAGCGAAGCGACCGATGAGACTACCTTTTTCAGTTGCTCCAGCAGTATGGAAGTCAAGCTCCCCGACCTCTTTGCCATCAATTTTAGCAGTAGCAAGACCTAATTCAGACGATTTCAGTCCATAGATTTCGATACCAACGCCAGTGAAAGGAATGGTGGCAGTCACGTCTTGGTCTGTGTAGTTTCCTTTTGAAAGGTCAGTAAATTTCTCTGTTCCTCCAAATAATTCTGAGTCTGCCCAGTTTCCAAAGGCAGCTCCGTACTGGATGCGGCTATCTCGGTCGTCCATCAACTTGCTATAGGTTTCGACAGTGGCCTGTTCAGACACTTGTGTGGCAAGCTCGCCCAGCATAGCCTTGACAGTATAGGTGTAGGCGAGTTGAGGATCTAGTGATCGGTCAATAAAGTTAGTTTGATTGGTTACAAATTCTCTGGTCGCAGAGGCTTGGCCAGTTTCGTCTTTCACTTGTCTTTGGATGACATAGTGGGTAGCGCCTTCTACTTGGTTGAAGGTGAGTTCAGCAGTGACTCCATTTTGTCGAACTGCTGTTAGACTGGTTACACGACCAGGGAAGTGTTCAAAGGTAATGACGTCACCTTTTTGTGTTGCCAGTTGGATGCGATTGTTTTTGAGAATCGTTGCTTTGACTGGTTTGCCATTGACCTTGATTTGGCTGGCTTCGATATTTGGATAGTCTACAATTAGGTCTCCACCGACATTTGAAAGGAAGGACAAGCTTTGCAGGTTTTTATCTTTCCACTTCATGCTAACTTCAAAGTTACCACGGGCAACCAAACCAGAAACCTGACCGTCTTTCCAAGCATCAGGAAGGGCTGGCAATGGCGCAATATAGCCTGTATGAGATTGGAGGAGCATTTCTGCCATCCCACTGGTTGCCCCAAAGTTTCCATCTATTTGGAAAGGCGCGTGGGTATCCCAAAGGTTTTCTAGGGTTGAATACTTGAGCTGTTCAGCGAGCAAGCGATGGGCACGGTTACCGTCCAGCAAACGAGCCCAGAGGTTGATTTTATTGGCCTTAGACCAACCAGTACCACCATCTCCACGGTGGTTCAAGGTAGCACGCGCAGCCTCTAGGTATTCAGCCTGGTCCTTGCTAAAGAGCGTACCTGGGAAGAGACCTACCAGATGAGACACGTGGCGGTGGTTATTTTCAATGCCTTCATTAGTGAATTGCGGACTGTCCTCCTCGTACCATTCCTTGATGCGTCCCTCTTTGTTGATGTGAAGTGGTTTTAGTTTGTCAAATTTAGCCTTGACCTCTGTGACTAAGTCTTGGTCGACATTCAGATGGTTGGCGACTTCCATGTAGTCGTGGAATAGCTGCCAGACTAGCGATTGGTCAAAGGTGTTTCCGATGGTGATGGTTCCGTGTTCTGGTGAGTAGGATGGAGAAGACACCCAACGGTCACTGGCCTGGTCATAGTGCAAGAAGGAATTCCAGAACTTAGCTGTTTCCTTGAGCATTGGATAAATCTTTTCTTTGAGATAGGTCTCATCCTTGGTAAATTTATAGTAGTCATAGACATTCTGCATCATCCAGGCATTGGCTGCTGGCGACCAACCCCAATAGTAATTCCAACCAGGAGTTGTCCAGCCAAATGGTGTTGCTTGAGTGTGGACCAACCAACCATTTTCTTGCCCATCTTTGGATTCGATGCCAGCGTATTCCTTAGCAGCGATACGACCATAATAGCGCATGTCGTCAATGTAATTGATCATTGGCTTGGCTGTTTCAGCCAGGTTGTTCATGTAGGCTGGCCAATAGTTCATTTGCAAATTGACATTGAGGTGGTAGTCAGCGTTCCAAGGTGGATTGTCTACGGCATTCCAGACTCCTTGTAGGTTGGCAGGAAGGGCATCTGTCCGATCACGAGACGAACTGATGAGTAGATATCGGCCGTATTGGAAGAAGAGTTCTTCCAATTTTTGCCCTTTTTCTGGGTTATAGCCTTGAAGGGCCTCTTTAGTCGTTTGAGCAGTCTTGTTTCCGCCTAGATTTAGTTTAACGCGGTTAAAGAGACTTTGATAGTCCTTGATATGGGCCTTTTTAAGTGTTTCGTAGTCTTTGGCCTTAGCTGCTTCGACAATCCCTTTAACTGTTTTTTCGAGGTCAATGTCTTTTCGATAGTTGGTTTTTGGATTCTGAGCAAAGTTAGTCTTAGCACTGAGATAGAGGGTCGCATAACTTGCGCCTGTAACGGTTAGTGTCTCATTCTGAACAGTAACTGTTCCATCCGTTTTAATTCCTAAATAGGAT
Source organism: Streptococcus sp. FSL W8-0197 (assembly GCF_037963785.1). Lineage (GTDB taxonomy): Bacteria > Bacillota > Bacilli > Lactobacillales > Streptococcaceae > Streptococcus > Streptococcus oralis_CQ. The sequence continues at coordinate 379,187 of NZ_CP150168.1, forward strand.
GCAAATTTGAGGCCGTTATCTTTAACAGTTCCCTTTAGAAGGATTCCGTTTGCATCTGTAGTGACATGACCATTCTTATAGTTGGAATATTCCCAAGAGTAGTTGCCATTAGCAAGCAAGTCTTCTGTCAAACTGTTCCAAAGGGTAAAGTCAAGTGTCTTGTTTCCTTTTTTGGTCAAGTGGGTCACGGTGACATCATCAGGATAGCTGGAGAAGGTTTCGCGTTTGAAGGTCGTCCCATCTTGGGTGTAAGAAGTAGTCGTAGTGGCCTCTGTGATATCCAAACCACGGTAATAATCTGTTACTGTATCCAGACCTTTCTTCTGATTGTTAAAGACCATGAAGATATCACCAAAGGCTAGGTAGCGACCATATTGGGCATTATTAGGCCCAACGAGATTTCTTTCAGCTAGGCGTTTGGCTTTTTGGCGGTCTCCATCTTCAAGAGCCTTACGAATTTCTGCCAAGACCTTGTAGCGATCCTTGTAGTTCCCACCATTATAGTCGCTGCTATCGGGCTGGGGACCACCAGACCAGAGAGTCTTTTCGTTATACTGGATTCTTTCTTCACCAATCAGACCAAAGACCTTGGCTCCCATCTCGCCATTTCCGACTGGAAGGGCTTGTTTTTCCCATCCATCATAGGAAGGAGCTGTTGGATGATCGTAGTTGAGTTGATAGTTTTCTTGCTTTGTCACGGGCTGATCTGCTTTTTCAGGTTCCTTATTTTCTTTAGCTTCTACAATGGCTTCTTCACTAGCTTGACTATTTGTCGTCTGAGTCTCGTTAGCTGGCTTACTTTCAGAAACTACTGGACTTTCTGCTAGAGACGGATTTGTAGTTTCAGTCGCTTTAGCAGCTTTGGATTCACTATCAGGCTTAGTGATAGATTCGACAGAGGTCGGTTCAGTTTGTTTGACCTCAACACTGTCTGCGGCTACAGTATGGTTGACTAGAAAAACAGCCCCCAGTAAAACAGAAGCAGTCCCAACCGTTAGTTTACGGATGCTATAGCGACAGGATTTCTCCCAAAATCTTTTGTCCATAGAAATCTCCTTTATATTTTTGGAACCGTTTACATTTTGTAAAACAAATCCCTATATTTTTGTTTCTATTTACCTCCCATTCTACTGGTCATCTAGCATTTGTCAAGAGGTTTTTAGCAAGATACATATTTGCTGTTGTTTTTTCTTAAAATAGTAGAAGAAAGAGAGGAAAGGGTGGAATTATTCGTAATTTCATAGTTCAATCTGATTGTTAGACTAGCTTAGAATTGGCTTAACCCCTTTTTGAAAGCGTAAAACAAACTAGTCAGGAAAGTCACTTTGTGGTATAATATAGAAGACTCAAAAAGAAACAGGAGAAAAAGAATGGATTTACTTTTAGCAATTATCTTGATTGTGCTAGCTTTTCTAGGAGGAGCTCTTGGAGGTATGTATTTGGTTCGTAAGCAAATCGAAAAAGAATTTGCTGACAACCCACGTTTGAACGCTGAGGCAGTTCGTGCTCTCTTGAGCGCAAATGGTCAAAAACCAAGCGAGGCCAAGGTACAACAAGTTTACCACCAAATCATCCGCCAACAAAAAGCAGCTCTTGCTAACAATAAAAAGAAATAAATAGGAAAAGTCTGGGATAAAAGTTCCAGACTTCTCACTATGTTCAATAGCTCTCAAGGATAAGACTTTTTCCTTGCATTCTATTGATATTTGATTATGATTAAAAGAGAGGCAGTTGCCATTCTATCAAGCTGTCTGTCCGTTCATTTAGGACGAGTAATTATGATGAACTATCAATCAGAAAAAAGACTAGAAAGAAGACTGTATGGATAATCGACCAATTGGTTTTTTGGATTCGGGTGTCGGGGGCTTGACTGTGGTACGTGAGCTCATGCGCCAGCTTCCCCATGAAGAAATCGTCTATATTGGAGATTCGGCACGGGCGCCCTATGGTCCCCGTCCTGCTGAGCAAATCCGTGAATATACTTGGCAGTTGGTCAACTTTCTCTTGACCAAGGATGTCAAAATGATTGTCATTGCTTGTAACACTGCGACTGCGGTCGTCTGGGAAGAAATCAAGGCCCAACTAGATATTCCTGTCCTAGGTGTGATTTTGCCGGGAGCTTCGGCAGCTATCAAGTCCAGTCAAGGTGGGAAAATCGGAGTAATTGGAACCCCCATGACAGTCCAATCAGATATCTACCGTCAGAAAATCCATGATCTGGATCCGGACTTACAGGTGGAGAGTTTGGCCTGTCCAAAGTTTGCCCCCTTGGTGGAGTCTGGTGCCCTGTCAACCAGTGTCACCAAGAAAGTGGTCTATGAAACCCTGCGACCCTTGGTTGGAAAGGTGGATAGCCTGATTTTGGGTTGTACCCATTACCCACTCCTTCGCCCCATCATCCAAAATGTCATGGGACCAAAGGTTCAGCTCATTGATAGTGGGGCAGAGTGTGTACGGGATATCTCGGTTTTGCTGAACTATTTTGAAATCAACCGTAGCCGAGATGCGGGACCTCTTCAACATCGTTTTTACACAACAGCCAATAGCCAAAGTTTTGCCCAGATTGGAGCAGAATGGCTGGAAAAAGAGATTCATGTGGAGCATGTAACTTTATGACAAACAAAATTTATGAATACAAGGATGACCAGGACTGGTATGTCGGTGTCTGGGATGTCTATGGAGGCATCTATAGCCTTATCAAAGATCCTCTCGAGCTTGATTTTATGGATTTAGCGCGGATTTTTCGTGACGAAGAAAATGGCTTTCCGATTACGATAACGGTGATGCGCTGGTCTTCTAACTTTCGTCTGCTCTCCTTTATCGTTGAGATTTTAAATGCAGAAGCAGGCCGCAATCTAGAAGTCATCCAACGTCAGGGTGCCCTGCTCTTGATTGAAAATGGACAGCTTTTGCATGTCGAATTGCCTAAAGAAGGAGTTGAAGTGGAAACCTTCTTTGAAACTAGCAAGGTCAGAGAAACTCTGCTCATTGCGACTCGTAACGAAGGAAAGACCAAGGAATTCCGAGCTATCTTTGACAAGTTAGGCTACGATGTGGAAAATCTCAATGACTATCCAGATTTGCCTGAAGTAGCTGAAACAGGTATGACCTTTGAAGAAAATGCCCGCCTCAAGGCAGAAACCATTTCCCAATTAACAGGCAAGATGGTGCTAGCAGATGACTCAGGTCTCAAAGTCGATGTCCTCGGCGGTTTGCCAGGAGTCTGGTCAGCCCGTTTTGCAGGTGTGGGAGCAACCGACCGTGAAAACAATGCCAAACTCTTGCACGAATTGGCCATGGTCTTTGAACTCAAGGACCGTTCGGCTCAATTCCACACAACCCTAGTCGTAGCTAGTCCAAACAAGGAAAGCTTGGTGGTTGAAGCTGACTGGCCAGGTTATATCAACTTTGAACCCAAGGGTGAAAATGGCTTTGGTTATGATCCGCTCTTCCTTGTGGGAGAGACAGGTAAGTCAGCAGCTGAATTAACCCTTGAAGAGAAAAATAGCCAATCCCACCGTGCCTTAGCCGTTAAGAAACTTTTGGAGGTATTTCCATCATGGCAAAGCAAACCATCATTGTAATGAGTGATTCCCATGGCGATAGCTTGATTGTGGAAGAAATTCGTGACCGCTATCTGGGGAAAGTTGATGCCATTTTTCACGATGGTGACTCAGAACTACGTCCAGACTCTCCGCTCTGGGAAGGCATCCATGTCGTCAAAGGGAATATGGACTTTTATGCTGGCTACCCAGAACGGTTGGTGACTCAACTTGGTCCCACTAAGATCATCCAGACGCATGGACACTTGTTTGACATCAATTTCAACTTTCAAAAGTTGGACTACTGGGCTCAGGAAGAAGATGCCGATATCTGTCTCTATGGTCACTTGCATGTGCCAAATGCTTGGATGGAAGGCAAAACACTCTTTTTAAATCCAGGCTCCATCAGCCAACCACGAGGAACCATCAGAGAATGTCTCTATGCTCGAGTGGAGATTGATGACAGCTATTTTAAAGTAGACTTTTTGACACGTGACCATGAGGTTTATCCAGGTCTGTCCAAGGAGTTTGCTCGATGATTGCCAAGGAATTTGAAGCATTTTTATTGGAGCAGGAAGAGACTTTTCTTACCCCTGCTGAGAATCTAGCAGCCTTGATTGATACCCATAACGCTGACCATGCAATTTTGGTGCTGAGCCAAATCACCTATACCCGTATCCCAGTTGTGACCTTTGACAAACGCTTTGTTGGAACCATTGGTCTGAGAGACATTTTGGCTTATCAAATGGAGCAAGGTTTGACGGATGAGCAGATGGCAACGACAGACATCGTCAATATGACCAAGATGGATGTGGCAGTTGTCGCTCCAGACTATAACATCACAGAGGTCCTCCATAAACTGGTGGATGAACCCTTCTTGCCAGTGGTAGATGATGAAGGGATTTTTCAAGGAATCATCACGCGCAAGTCCATCCTCAAGGCTGTCAATGCCCTTTTGCATGACTTTAGTAAGGAATATGAGATTCGATGCAAATGAGAGATAGGATTTCAGACTTTTTAGAGGGAAAGCAGGGTTTGTCTGCCAATTCCAAGCAGTCCTATAGATATGATTTGGAGCAATTTTTAGATATTGTAGGTGAGCGGATCTCTGAGACTAGTCTCAAGATTTACCAAGGCCAGCTAGCCAATCTAAAAATTAGCGCCCAGAAGCGAAAACTTTCGGCCTGCAACCAATTTCTCTACTTTCTCTATCGAAAAGGAGAAGTGGACAGTTTTTACCGTCTGGAATTAGCCAAACAAGCTGAAAAGAAGACTGAAAAGCCAGAGATTCTAGACTTAGATTCTTTTTGGCAGGAAAGTAATTATCGAGAAGGACGCTTGCTGGCGCTTCTTATCTTGGAAATAGGGCTTTTGCCAAGTGAGATTTTAGCCCTTAAGGTTGCAGATATCAATCTGGATTTTCAGGTGTTGCGAATCAGCAAGGCTTCCCAACAGAGGATTGTCACCATACCCACGACCTTGATTCCAGAGCTAGAACCCTTGATGGGGCAGACCTATCTCTTTGAAAGGGGAGGGAAAGTCTATTCTCGTCAGTGGGCCTTTCGTCAGCTGGAGTCCTTTGTCAAGGAGAAAGGTTTCCCAACCTTATCCGCTCAAGCCTTGCGGGAACAGTTCATTCTAAGACAGATAGAAAACAAGGTCGATTTGTATGAAATTGCAAAAAAATTAGGATTAAAAACAGTCCTGACCTTAGAAAAATATAGATAATGGATATTAAATTAAAAGATTTTGAAGGACCCCTTGACCTGCTCTTGCACTTGGTTTCTAAGTACCAGATGGATATCTACGATGTGCCCATTACAGAAGTCATCGAACAGTATCTAGCCTATGTCTCAACTCTGCAGGCCATGCGTCTGGAAGTAACGGGCGAGTATATGGTTATGGCTAGTCAGCTGATGCTGATCAAGAGCCGCAAGCTCTTGCCAAAGGTAGCAGAAGTGACAGACTTAGAGGATGACCTGGAGCAGGACCTTCTCTCCCAAATCGAAGAATACCGCAAGTTCAAACTCCTGGGTGAGCACTTGGAGGCTAAGCACCAAGATCGGGCTCAGTACTATTCCAAAGCGCCGACAGAGTTGATTTACGAAGATGCAGAGCTTGTACATGACAAGACGACCATTGACCTCTTTTTGGCTTTTTCAAATATCCTAGCCAAGAAAAAAGAGGAGTTCGCTCAGAACCACACGACCATCCTGCGCGATGAGTATAAGATTGAGGACATGATGGTCATCGTAAAAGAGTCCTTGACTGAACGAGACCAGTTGCGCTTGCAGGATTTGTTCAAGGAAGCCCAGAATGTCCAAGAGGTCATTACCCTCTTTTTGGCGACCTTAGAGTTAATCAAAACTCAGGAATTAATCCTCGTGCAAGAGGAGAGTTTCGGAGATATCTATCTCATGGAAAAGAAGGAAGAAAATCAAGAGGCATAAAGCTAGACTTGATAGAGAGGAAAGATGAGTACTTTAGCAGAAATAGAAGCGCTCTTGTTTGTAGCAGGTGAAGATGGGATTCGGGTCCGTCAGTTGGCTGAACTCCTCTCTCTGCCACCGACAGGCATCCAACAGAGTTTAGAAAAATTAGCCCAGAAGTATGAAAAAGACCAAGATTCGAGCTTGTCCCTGATCGAGACAGGTGGTGCATACAGATTGGTCACCAAGCCTCAATTTGCAGCGATTTTGAAGGAATACTCCAAGGCACCCATCAACCAGAGCTTGTCTCGGGCTGCCCTTGAGACCTTGTCCATCATTGCCTACAAGCAACCGATTACCCGAATTGAGATTGATGCTATTCGTGGGGTCAATTCTAGTGGAGCTCTAGCTAAGCTACAAGCTTTTGAATTGATAAGAGAAGATGGGAAAAAAGAAGTTTTGGGCCGCCCTAATCTCTATGTGACTACGGATTATTTCCTAGATTACATGGGGATTAACCATTTGGAAGAACTGCCAGTGATTGATGAGCTTGAGATTCAAGCTCAAGAAAGCCAATTATTTGGTGAAAGGATAGAAGAAGATGAGAATCAATAAATATATTGCCCACGCAGGTGTGGCCAGTAGGAGAAAAGCAGAAGAGTTGATCAAGCAAGGCTTGGTAACCGTCAACGGCCAAGAGGTACGTGAACTCGCAACGACTATCAAGGCTGGTGATAAGGTTGAAGTTGAAGGCCAGCCTATCTACAACGAAGAAAAGGTCTACTACTTGCTCAATAAACCACGCGGAGTGATTTCCAGTGTGACAGATGATAAGGGCCGCAAGACTGTTGTGGATCTCTTGCCTAATGTCAAAGAACGCATTTACCCTGTGGGACGTTTGGACTGGGATACATCAGGTGTCTTGATTTTGACCAATGATGGGGACTTTACAGATGAAATGATTCACCCCCGTAATGAGATTGACAAGGTCTATGTCGCGCGTGTTAAAGGTGTGGCTAATAAGGACAATCTCCGCCCCTTGACCCGCGGTCTTGAGATTGATGGCAAGAAAACCAAGCCAGCTGTTTATGAAATTCTCAAAGTGGATCCAGTTAAAAATCGCTCTGTGGTACAGTTGACCATCCATGAAGGACGTAACCATCAGGTTAAAAAGATGTTTGAAGCTGTCGGTCTTCAAGTGGATAAGTTGTCTCGGACACGTTTTGGACACCTAGACTTGACAGGTCTTCGTCCAGGAGAATCCCGTCGCCTTAATAAAAAAGAAATCAGCCAACTACACACTATGGCTGTAACCAAGAAATAATGAAACGCATCTTAATAGCGCCAGTACGCTTTTACCAACGTTTTATCTCCCCAGCCTTTCCACCTTCTTGTCGCTTTGAGCCGACTTGTTCCAACTACATGATTCAGGCTATTGAAAAACATGGCTTCAAGGGTGTTCTGATGGGCTTGGCTCGAATTTTCCGATGCCATCCTTGGTCGCCAATAGGAAAAGATCCCGTCCCAGACCACTTTTCCCTCAGACGAAATCAAGAAAAAAAATAACCCAACATCAGGTGATGTTGGGTTTTCTTGCTTATTTCAAAGCTTTTTGAGCGTCTTCAATCATGAGTTTAGTTGATTCAAGACCGCCGCCACTTAGATACCAGAGGTCTGGTGTTAGTTGGATAATTTTACCATTTTTAGCGGCAGGAGTTTCAGCGATGAGGGCATTTTCTAGGACGCCATCGTTGCTAGAGTTGTCCCCACCAATGGCAAGGGTGCGGTTGATGACAAAGAGGATGTCAGGATTGATTTCTTTGACACTTTCAAAGCTGACTTCCTGGCCATGGCGAGAGTCTTCAAATTTGGTGTCAGTTGGCTTGAATTTCAAAGTTTGGTACAAGAAAGAGAAACGAGATTGGGCACCAAAGGCAGCCATTTTTCCTTCATTGAGGAGGATAGCAAGGGCTTTTTTGTCAGAACTTTCGTTTTTAGTAGCGACTTCTTGGATACTCTTATCCAGGTTTGCCAATTCTTCTTTGGCTTTCTGAGTGCCTGTTTCACCAAAGGCGCTTGCAAGGGATTCGATGTTGGTCTTGGTAGAAGTCCAGTAGTCGTCCTTACTTGCTTGGAAGAGAACGGTTGGAGCAATTTCTTTGAACTTGTCTACGAATTTTTGGGTACGTGGAGAAGCGATAATCAAATCCGGCTCAAGAGCAGCAATGGCTTCTAGGTCTGGCTCAACCATGGAACCCACATTGTTGACATTTCCTGTAAGATCTTTTAGGTAAGTCGGAACAGTTTTTGTAGGCATTCCGACGATATTCTTTTCAAAACCTAAAGCGCGAATAGTATCCGCAGCACCGAGGTCAAAGGTCACAATCTTTTCAGGAACCTTTGAAAGTTTGACCTCATCTAGTGAACTTTTAATGGTTATCTCTGTTGGAGCAGAGCTACTTGTCTCTGTCTGGCTATTGCTTGAATTTGTATTTGTACTACATGCACCAAGTAAGAGCAAGAAGCTAGCCGCTAGGGCAGTGAGATAAAGTTTAAGGGATGTTTTCATGATTTCTCCTTTTTAAAATATAGTAACGATGTAGGGGGTCTCTTAAATAGGTTTGTTAGCTAAGAGACAGAGGGTTCTCTAACATGAGTTCAGAATAGCTAGCTATAGATACAGATCTTTTTGCCATTGATATCAGCCAGTGTGATGGGAATCTCATAAAGTTGACTGAGCAGGTCAGCCTGCATGATTTGAGCAGTCGTTCCCTTGCAAAAGACTTGACCGTCTTTAAAGGCAACAATTTCATCCGCATACTGGCTAGCCATGTTGATATCGTGGAGGACGATGATAATGGTTTTGCCAAGTTCCTCCACCAGTCGCCGAAGGATCTGCATCATGCTGACACTTTGCTTGATATCGAGATTATTTAGTGGTTCGTCCAGCAAGATAAAGTCTGTATCCTGGGCTAGTACCATGGCGATAAAGACACGTTGGAGCTGTCCGCCAGACAGACTATCGATGTAGCGGTCTTTTAAGTTTGTCAGTTCCAGATAGTCCAGAGTTTCTCGGATTTTTCCCCAGTCTTCTGCCCTCAGTCGACCACGGCTGTAGGGAAAACGTCCAAAGCTGACCAATTCTTCTACAGTCAATTTGGCTTGGTAATTGATCTTCTGCTTTAGGATGGTGAGTTCTTTGGCCAGTTCTTGCGAATTCCAACTCTCGATTTCACGCCCTTTGATACTGAGAATTCCCTGATCTTTCTTGGTCAGTCTGCTCATGATGGAGAGAAGAGTTGATTTTCCAGCACCATTTGGACCAATAAAGGCTGTCAGTTTCTGAGGACTGACTTCAAGCGAAATATCCTGCAAAATATCCTGTTTTTGAATGGATTTGTCAATGTTTTCCAATTTCACCGACGGGCCCTCCTGTAAAGTAAGATAAAGAATAAGAGACCACCCACACTCTCGATGATCATGCTGATGCGAATTTCCAGTGCAAAGACTCGTTCGATGAGGGCTTGCCCCAAGGTCAAACTAATAAATCCAATCAGAATGGCTACGATAAAGAGCAACTTGTGCCGATAATCTTTGACGATTAGGTAGGTAAGATTGGCTAGCATAAAGCCGAAGAAGGCCATAGGTCCTACCAAGGCAGTCGCTGTTGAGGTCAAAAGCACGATGCCCCAGAGGAGTTCTCTCTGTTCTTTTTCAACATCGAGTCCCAGTATCTGAGCCGTTTCTCTTTGCAGGTGCAAGACATCCAGAACGACTGCTTTTCGAAAGAAAAAGATTGTCAAGGCAAGGATGATCAGAGAACCGATGGCTAGGATGGAAGTGTTGAGATGCTGAAAGGAGGCAAAGAGACTGTTCTGCAGTTTATCGTATTCATTTGGATCCATCAGGACTTGGAGGAAGGTACTGATATTTCGAAAGAGACTTCCGAGCGCTAGACAGATTAGCAGAATGAAAACCAAATTTTGCTTCATCAGCGTCTTCAAGTAGCCTTGTAAGGCGAGAAAAAAGAGGGATTGAAGCAGAAGCAAGACTAGAAATTCTAAGATAGGAGACTTTCCAAGCTGTAGAAATTTGCTTTCAAATATCAGTAGCAGGGTCTGTAGCAGGACATAGAAGGATTCGATTCCCAAAATACTTGGCGTCAGAAAGCGATTTTCCGTCAGGGTTTGAAAACTAATGGTCGAAATCCCTGTCGCGATGGCTACCAAGAGATAAACGATGATTTTTTGGGAACGCAGCTTCCAGGCAAAGACAGACAGGTTAGTGATAGGCCAAAAGTAGAGGAGACAAGCTCCGATGGCCAGAATAATGAGAAGGCTGAAGAGTTTGGTATGTTTGCTTTTAAACTGCATCCTTTTGTCCCCCTCTCCAGAGAAGTAGGATAAAGACGAGGCTACCGATGATTCCTAGTAGGAGACTGACAGACAGCTCATAGGGCCGAATCAAGACTCGAGAGAGGATGTCGCAGGCCAGAACCATATTGGCTCCGACCAGAGCGACCATGAGTTTAGTTTGGCTCAGATTATCTCCATAGCGCTTGCGGACAAGATTGGGAACGATGACCCCGAGAAATGGCAAGGCACCCACGGTAATCATGGTGACACTTGTCGTTAGCGCCACTAGAAATAGGGCCAGCTTTTCAAGTAGGGAGTAAGAAATTCCCAAACTCTCACTGGTTTCCTTACCCAGATTCATGATGGTAAAGGTTTGGGATAATTTCCAAACGGCTATCAGGATAATGAGGCCTAAGAAGAGCCACTCATACTGATGGGTCTGAATCATGGAGAAGGAACCCTGGGTCCAAGCCGTCATACTCTGAACCAGATTGAAACGATAGGCGATAACTTCTGTGATAGAACCGATAATTCCACTATAGATGATCCCGATTAAGGGCAACATCCACCTTTCCTTTACAGAAAAAATAGTCATAAAGGCTAGGAAGAAGAGAGTAAATAAGATGGAAGAGCCAAAAGCAAAGATCATCTTTTGGGTCAGACTCGCAGACGGAAAGACAAAGAGGCTTAACACCATTCCCAGTTTGGCAGCTTCTGTCGTTCCGACTGTACTCGGAGCAGCAAATTGATTTTGAGTAATGGTCTGCATGAGGAGTCCTGCCATGCTCATGCTAGAGGCTGCAAGGAGAATACTGATGGTTCTTGGAAGACGCGACTCTTGAAAGAGAAGCCAAGTCTGTTGGTCAAAAGCAAAGAATTTTTCCCAAGAAAAATCACTGGTTCCAATGGTAATGGAGAGAAAGACCAGGAGTAGAAGTAAGCCTGTTAAAATATGGAGAGTTTCATGCCCCGTCCTTTCATGTAGATTTGGTATAAAAATACCCTTGGAGATAATGTAACACGATTTTTTTAATCTGTCAATAAATTTTCTGACAATTTAATGTAAAAAGAAAGAAAAATTTCTGAAATAATATCTATCCCTCTATTTTATAGGATAAACTAGTAAAAACTAATCCAATTTCCTACTATCCTTCTCCTATAAAAAGTGGTAAAATGGAGGACAGAAAGAAGGAACTGATATGACAACATTATTTTCAAAAATCAAAGAAGTAACAGAGCTTGCTGCGATCTCAGGCCACGAAGCGCCTGTCCGGACTTATCTTCGTGAGAAGTTAACACCACATGTGGATGAAGTAGTGACAGATGGCTTAGGTGGTATTTTCGGTATCAAGCATTCAGAAGCTACGGATGCACCGCGTGTCTTGGTCGCTTCTCACATGGATGAAGTTGGTTTTATGGTCAGCGAGATTAAGCCAGACGGTACTTTCCGTGTGGTTGAAATCGGTGGCTGGAACCCTATGGTGGTTAGCAGTCAACGCTTTAAACTTTTTACGCGTGACGGTCGTGAAATTCCTGTGATCTCAGGATCTGTTCCTCCACATTTGACTCGTGGAAAGGGTGGACCAACCATGCCAGCCATTGCCGATATCGTTTTTGATGGTGGGTTTGCGGACAAGGCTGAGGCAGAAAGTTTTGGTATCCGTCCGGGTGACACCATCGTTCCAGATAGCTCAGCGATCTTAACAGCCAATGAAAAAAATATCATCTCAAAAGCTTGGGATAATCGCTACGGTGTCCTCATGGTAAGCGAGCTAGCTGAAGCTTTATCAGGTCAAAAACTGGGAAATGAACTCTATCTTGGCTCTAACGTCCAAGAAGAGGTTGGTCTGCGTGGTGCTCATACTTCCACAACCAAGTTTGACCCAGAAGTCTTTCTGGCAGTTGACTGTTCACCTGCTGGTGATGTTTATGGTGGCCAAGGTAAGATTGGGGACGGAACCTTGATTCGTTTCTATGATCCAGGTCACTTGCTTCTCCCAGGTATGAAGGATTTCCTTTTGACAACAGCTGAAGAAGCTGGTATCAAGTACCAATACTACTGTGGTAAAGGCGGAACAGACGCTGGCGCAGCTCATCTGAAAAATGGTGGTGTCCCATCTACAACTATCGGTGTCTGCGCTCGTTATATCCATTCTCACCAAACTCTCTACGCGATGGATGACTTCCTAGAAGCTCAAGCTTTTTTGCAAGCCTTGGTGAAAAAATTGGACCGTTCAACGGTTGATTTGATTAAACATTATTAAGCATAAGGGAGGTGGTCGGGATGGCAGAACCAAACCTAGAAAGCCTTATAAGAGATCTCTACAACCATGCTCGTCAGGGTTTGAGTGAAGATTTAGTTGCTGCTCTCCTAGAGACTGCTAAAAAACTACCCACTACAAATGAGCAATTACTAGCAGTCCGTCTCTCAGGACTTGTCAATCGTGAATTGCTCATCAATCCCAAACACCCAGCACCTGAATTGATCAACTTGGCGCGCTTTATCAAAAGAGAAGAAGCCAAGTATAGAGGCACTGCAGTTTCTGCTATCATGTTTGGAGAACTCTTTAAAATGCTTTGATTCCATTGTGAATCAAAGCATTTTTTTATATGTCAGAAAAGAAATTCTTGATGAGGAGACAAAAAACCACCTAAATTAAGGTGGATTCTTACCAATTAAATTTGTTCAGCGATGACCTTTTCAGCAAGGTTCATGGCGTGGTCAGATACACGAGTGTAGTGGGAAATGATGTCGATAAAGTTGACTCCGGCTTGTGTAGAACACTCACCTTTGTTAAGGCGTTTGATGTGGGTCTTTCTGAGAACGCGTTCCATATTGTTGATTTCTTTATGGCGTTCAATCAGACTCTGAGCTTTTTCAATATCATTGTTTTCCACACTATCAAGGGCATCCTTGATGAACTCAGTGGTAGCGTGATAAATCTCAGCTAGCTCTTTCAAAGCGGCCTCAGAGAACTGAACATTCTTGCGTTGGAGATAGTCTGTTAGGTTGATTAACCCTTCTGCGTGGTCTCCAATCCGTTCCAAATCACGTGATGAGTCAAGAATATTGGTTAAAATTTCACTTTCCTTTTGACTCAAGGATTCGCTTGAGAGTCTGATGAGGTAACGAGTGAGTTTTTCATCGATGGTGTTGATGGCTTCCTCTGTCTTGTGCCCTTTTTCAGCTACCTTTTCATCCAAACTGATGATATAGGTATAAGAAAGGTCAAAAGCTTTGGCTGCATAGTTCCCTAAGTGCAAAAGTTCTTTTTTAGCATTTCCTAGAGCGATAGAAGGCGCCTGTTTGATGAGTTGTTCATCCAAGTAGAGAGCCTCGTATTTAACAACTTCATCTTCACCAGGAATGATCTTGGTCACAAGGTAAGCTAAGGCACCGATGAATGGGAACTGGATAATGGTATTTGTAATATTAAAGGTCCCGTGTGCAAAGGCGATGGTCATTTCTGGAGCTAGATTGAGTGCAGATTCAAACCATTGAATCAAGCCAGTGAAAGGAACAAGGAGGACAATACAGATAACCGTACCAATCACGTTAAAGGCAACGTGGGCACCAGCAACACGTTTGGCAGCGATATTGGCTCCAAGAGAAGCAATGATGGCTGTAATGGTCGTTCCGATATTATCACCAAACAAGACCGGTAGAGCACCTTGCAGGTCAATCAAACCACTTGCGTATAAGTTCTGTAAGATACCGATAGTTGCGGATGAAGCTTGAATGAGTAGGGTCAGTCCAGTTCCGACAAAGACACCTAGAATAGGACTCTTACTTAGTTCAACCATGTAGTCTCTAAAGACTTGCAGGTCTTTTAGGGGTTCCATTGCACCGCTCATAAGATTGAGAGCGAAGAAGATACCTCCTACACCAAAGATAATCCGTCCGATGTTATTGATGGAGCGATTCTTGGTGAAGAAGAGACAAACCGCTCCGATAAAGAGCATAGGTAAGGCGTAATCTCCTAGCTTAAAACCGATGATAAAGGATGTAACGGTGGTTCCAATATTGGCACCCATGACAATACCGATAGCCTGACGCAAGGTCAAAAGTCCTGCACTGACAAGTCCCACTGTAATGACTGTAACACCAGAACTTGATTGAATCAGCGCCGTCATACCGATACCAACCAGCACACCGAAGAAGGGATTGCTAGTATATTTGTCAATGTAAAAACGAAGGCGATCTCCAGCAGCTTGTTGCAAACCGTCTCCCATGGTCTTGATACTATATAAAAATAGTCCCAGACCACCTAAAAAGTGAAATAAAATTTCCTGCCAATTAATGGACATTTCTTTTTCCTCCGAAAAATAATAACGGAATTTCTCCTATTCTATTTTAAAGGATAAAAGTAAATCTCACAAGTGTTTAGCTGAAATTTCCATAAGAAACAAGAACTTTCTTTTAAAATGAGAGATAGTTTCCCTTTAAGATAGATGATTTATAGGATTGTGTCCAAATTTTACTGATTATTATCCTAGTTATAGTTTTTATGTTAAATAGATTGACATCGCTTTCATATAGGATAAAATGAAGATGATCCTGTTCTGGTGTCGTACACTGAGAACAGTTACTTTTTATCAAAAAGTAAAGCGCTTACTTTATATTTTATTAGGAGGATAAGATGAAAAATCTATTTTTTGAAAAACGTTGCCGTTACAGTATTCGTAAGCTGTCAATCGGGGCTTGTTCCTTGATGATTGGTTCAGCTCTATTCGCAAGTCCAGCTCTTGCCGAACAAGTCGCAGCCCCTGAAACAGCTGCAAATACGAGCGCCCAAGCTACAAGCGCTAGTGAAACAGCTAATCCAGATACTGCAGCTATCGAAAAACAATTATCGGAAACAGAGAACAAAGTAGCTGAGCAACCAATTTCAGAAAACACTCCAGCAATAGCCGATTTGGTCAATGAAAAAGAAGAGGTAAAACCCGCTCCGGCAGATAAAGCTGAAAAACCTGCTCAACCAACTGAAAAAGAAGAAGTCAAACCAGAGGAAACTCCTCAAGTGGCTGAGAAGAAAGCCGACAAACCGATTCTAGCAGACGTTCCTAAAAATGAAGAAAAGAGTCTCCGACCAAAAGAAATCAAATTTGATACTTGGGATGATTTGTTGAAATGGGAACCAGGTGCGCGCGAGGATGATCCCATCAATCGTTCCTCAGTTGAACTCGCCAAGCGCCATAGAGGTCAGTTGGTTAACGAAAAAGCAAGCAGAAGAGCCAAGGTTCAGGCGCTAGCAAATACCAACTCAAAGGCTAAAGACCATGCTTCTGTTGGTGGAGAAGAATTCAAGGCTTACGCCTTTGATTACTGGCAATACTTGGATTCAATGGTCTTCTGGGAAGGTCTAGTTCCAACTCCAGATGTCATTGATGCCGGTCACCGCAACGGAGTTCCCGTTTATGGAACACTCTTTTTCAACTGGTCAAATAGCATTGCCGACCAAGAGAAATTTGCAGCTGCCTTGAAACAAGACGCAGATGGCACCTTCCCTATCGCACGGAAACTCGTTGATCTCGCTAAGTATTATGGCTTTGATGGCTACTTCATTAACCAAGAAACAACAGGTGAATTGGTGGCACCTCTGGGTGAAAAAATGCGCCAATTCATGCTCTATACAAAGGAATATGCAGCTAAGGTCAACCATCCAATCAAGTATGCTTGGTACGATGCCATGACCTACAAATATGGTCGTTACCACGAAGATGGCCTTGGTGAATACAACTATCAGTTCATGCAAAAAGAAGGTGACAAGGTTCCTGCAGATCAATTTTTTGCCAATTTCAACTGGAACAAGGAAAAGAATGACCACTCCGTAGAGATGGCCAAATGGCTAGAGCGTAGTCAATATGATGTCTTTGCAGGCTTGGAATTGCAACAAGGTGGTTCTTATAAGACCAAAGTCAAATGGGATGCCCTCTTAGATGAAAAAGGCAAGTTGCGTTTGTCACTTGGACTTTTTGCACCAGATACGATTACCAGTCTAGGAAAAACAGGCGAAGACTACCACAAGAATGAAGATATCTTCTTCACAGGCTACCAAGGAGATCCAACGGCTCAAAAACCAGCAGATAAAGAGTGGTATGGGATAGCCAATTTAGTTGCTGACCGCACACCAGCAGTTGGCCGAACCTTCACGACCTCCTTTAATACAGGTCATGGTAGAAAATGGTTTGTAGACGGTAAAGTTTCTAAGGATTCTGAGTGGAACTACCGTTCTGTTTCTGGTGTCTTGCCAACATGGCGCTGGTGGCAGACTTCAACGGGGGAAAAACTTCGTGCAGAATATGACTTTACAGATGCCTATAATGGAGGTAACTCCCTTAAATTCTCAGGTGATGTAGCTGGTAAGACGGACCAGGATGTGAATTTGTATTCTACCAAACTAGAAGTAACTGAAAACACCAAACTTCGTGTTGCCCACAAGGGAGGAAAAGGCTCTAAAGTTTATATGGCCTTCTCTACAACACCAGACTACAAATTTGAGGATGCAGCCGCATGGAAAGAGCTAACACTTTCTGATAACTGGAAGAATGAAGAATTTGACCTTAGCTCACTAGCAGGTAAAACAATCTATGCAGTCAAACTCTTCTTCGAACATGAAGGGGCTGTAAAAGATTATCAGTTCAACCTAGGACAATTAACAATTTCGGATAATCACCAAGCACCACAAGCGCCTACAGGCCTTTCTGTAGTGAAACAATCTCTCAAGAATGCCCAAGAAGCTGAAGCAGTGGTCCAATTTGCTGGTAACCAAGATGCAGATTTCTATGAAGTCTACGAAAAAGATGGAGATAACTGGCGTTTGTTGACAGGATCATCTGCTTCAACCATCTACTTGCCAAAAGTTAGCCGTTCTGCTAATGCGACTGGTAGGACTCAGGAACTGAAAGTCGTTGCAGTTGGTAAAAATGGCCTCCGTTCCGAAGCTGCGACGGCATCCTTTAACTGGGGGATGACAGTTCAGGATACAACTCTCCCAAGACCTTTGGCTGAAAATATTGTTCCAGGGGCAACGGTTATTGGTAGCACTTTCCCAAATACTGAAGGTGGAGAAGGTATTGAAGGTATGCTGAACGGTACCATTACTAGCTTGTCAGATAAGTGGTCTTCAGCTCAGTTGAGCGGTAGTGTGGATATTCGCTTGACCAAGCCACGTACCGTTGTTAGATGGGTCATGGATCATGCAGGAGCTGGTGGAGAATCCGTAAACGACGGTTTGATGAACACCAAGGACTTTGATCTTTACTACAAGGATACAGATGGCGAGTGGAAACTAGCTAAGGAAGTTCGTGGCAACAAAGCACACGTGACAGATATCACTCTTGACAAACCAATCACCGCTCAAGACTGGCGTCTAAAAGTTATCACTTCAGATAACGGAACACCTTGGAAGGCCATTCGTATCTACAACTGGAAGATGTATGAAACCCTGGACACAGAAAGTCAAAATATTCCAATGGCTAAGGTGGCTGCCCGTTCACTTGGAAACCATCAAGTTCAACTAGGCTTCTCTGATGTTCCAGCGGGTGCAACTATCACCGTTTACGACAAGGCAGATTCACAAACACCGATTGCAACTTTGAAGTCTGATACTGGAGGCGACTTGGCAACAGCACCATTGGGCTTTGACAAGCAACCAACTCTCCTCTACTATCGTACTCAACTACCTGGCAAAGAAATCAGTAACACCTTGGCTGTAGCGATTCCACAGGATGAAAGAAAAATTGCTGCAGTTAGTCTCGAAAAAGGACCTAAGAAGACAGTTTACAAAGAGGGAGAAAAACTTGACCTCAGAGGCGGAACACTCCGTGTTCAATATGAAGGTGGCGAAGCTGATGAACTGATTAACCTTACTCACTCAGGTGTGACGGTATCTGGATACGATGCTCATCAAAAAGGGGAACAAAAGCTCACAGTCAGCTACCTTGGACTTCCAGTTACTGGTGACTTGAAGGTACAAGTGACAGGACAAGATGAAGGAAAACCAAAAGAAGTAGCGGGCTTGTATATTACTAAGAAACCAAAAACAGACTATCTAGTAGGAGATCAACTGGATCTTGCAGAAGGTCGCTTCGGTGTTCTCTATGATGATGAGACGGAAGAAAGTCATGCCTTTACGGACCAAGGTGTTGAAATCACGGGCTATGATGCTCAGAAGACTGGACGACAAACCTTGACCTTGCATTACAAGGGACACACTGCTGAGTTCGATGTCTTGGTTTCTCCAAAAGCAGCTGTCAACGATGAGTACCTCAAACAAGAAATCACTGCTGCCCAAGGTCGCCAGTCAACCCTTGGCTACACCTTCTCAAGCGAGGACAAACAAGCAGCACTAGTAGAGAAGCTCAATGCAGCGAAAGCTGTAGCAGAAAACCATAATGCTAGCCAAGAAGAAGTCAATCGGGCTTTGAATGAGTTGAAACAAGCAGGGACAGCCTTGGATGGAAATCAACGTTATCAGACTGCTAGAGAAGAATTGGAAGGTTTGCTCGAATCTGTCCGTGAAAAAGATTCCCAAGCTGAGTTGATTGCCCAAGCAGAAACCTTGTTGGCTTCAGAAATGCCAACTCCACAAGCTTTTGCGGAAATGAAAGAAAAGCTAAATAAGAAACTAGCTCCTGCAGAAGAAAGTCATCATGTTGGAAGCGTGGATCCAAATGAAGTGGCCCCAACGGTTGAGGCCCTCCCTGAACTAGTTATTGAAACTGAAACAACAGCCTTTGAACGTCAGGAGCGACCAAACGCAGCCCTTCTCAAAGGACAACGCCGTGTTGTGCAAGCTGGAGTTGAAGGCCAAGTTCGCCACTTTGTAGCAGTAGATACCCAAGGCAAACGCACTCTTCGTTCGACTGAGGTAGTCAAGGAAGCAATCCCAGAAATCACCGAAGTTGGAACAAAAGTTCTATCAAGCAACCAACCAGCTGAAGGTGTGAAAGATTTAGTTCTAGAAACTCCGAAACTGGAAATTGAAGAGGGGACAGTTTCCTTCGAACGTCAGGAACGACCAAATGCAGCCCTTCTCAAAGGACAACGCCAGCTAGTTCAAGCAGGAGTTGAAGGCCAAGTTCGTCGCTTTGTAGAAGTTGATGGTCAGGGCAAACGCACCCTTCATTCTACTGAGGTTCTCAAGGAAGCCCTTCCAGAAATTGTTGAAGTTGGAACGAAAGAAGAGCAAGTCTCACAAACAAGGGATCAAGCGCTCTCAGCAACACCAGCAAAAGTTGAAGAAACAAATAGAGAGCTCCCAAATACGGGAGCGACAAGAGATGCTAGTCTAGTAGCGCTAGGACTCCTCGGACTAATGAGTGGCTACGGCTTGCTTGCTGGAAAGAAGAGAGAAGACTAATCAGATTTACGAATCTTGGATTTTCTCATAAAAATAAAAAAACAAGGTTTAACTGTAGATTAGTCAGGCCTTGTTTTTAGTTTTGAAATTGAAGAGTAAATTTGAAGCTAGATTTTTGTTATTCAATTCCTTGGATAAATTTTTGGAAACGATAAGTGTCGAAATAGATATTGGATGCAACTAATTTATCAAATTCATCGAATTTCAGAAATTCTGCGACATCCAGTTCGAGTTCTTTTCCTTGAGGAGAATGTAGATGGTAGCGGTTTAAAGCTGAGACTGTTCGACCATCAACAAGTAATTGCTTCACTTCAAGATGCTGGCTTAAAGCATAGAATTGGCCTGCACCTTGCAAATAAACATCACGTCCTTGTCGAATTTCTATACTATCGCACATGCCATAGTCAAAGTTTTCAGCTACGAAATCTTCCCAGCCTCCCTCATTTACTGCCGTAAAATAGCTTTCTGCAAGTGTTTTTGTATCCATTTGGAACCTCCTGTAAAATAATTGGGCTATGATGAATATCACGAAATATTTTGCCCACTTAAGAGTATACAAAAGGAAATATGACTACAGGTTGTCATATTGCTGAAGATTTTTTTTGAGAGTACTGACCAGTAGATTTTGTAAGTGACTTGGAGATACGACCTTTACTTGATAACCAAAGCTTAATAGTAAATCAAAAAACGAGGGAGTTAAAGCTCTAAATGCCTGAACTTTTATTATTTCGTCCTCGACTCTGATTTCTTCTTCCGTGAAGTGATCGTAGATTTTTGGAAGTGCAAATCTTGTAAAAACTAGTTCAATTTCTTCTCTTTGCCCCTCCACTTTATGTTTTGGGGGATTTAAAAAAAGCTCTAACTTTTCTTGAGATAAACGTGGATAATCGAATGGTTTATCTTTTATCTCCACTAGTTCTAGTTCACGAATTCGAGTTAATTTAAAAATACGAAAATCTAATTTTTCTAAGCAGTAACCGATAACATACCAAGCATTCAGTTTATAGATCAATCTGTATGGAATAACTGTTCGCTGACTTTTCTCTTGTTTTTTCGAATAGTAAGAAAAAGAAATCATCTGTTCAGTTTGTATCGCTTCCTCAATTTCTAGTAAATAATTTGTATTAAGAGTCCAGGAACTGAGATCAAAGTAAAAAGGACTGTTTACTCTTGTAATTTCTTGAGAAGACAGCTTGTGTTCGATACTGTCAAGACTTGAATGACCAACGATTTTACTAACATTCTGGCTCATATTAATAATAAACTGTCTCTCTTCCTCAGTGAAAAAGTTTCTGTCTATCTTATAGTCGCTTGGTATATAGAAACCTCCCTTATCTCCACGTTCCGAATAGATTGGAATCCCCGCTAAACTAAGCGTATCCATGTCTCTGTATACTGTTCGACTAGATATTTCAAACCTCTCTGCAATCTCTTTAGCTGTTATTCTCTTCTTATTTAAAAGAGACAGTAAAATATAGATTAGTCTTTCTAATTTCATTGTAGTAAATCCTCTTTTTTAATTTCAAATAGCACAAACTAAAAGAAACTATTTCAGTTATATTGTACAATAAGAAACCTAGCAATTCAAAAAGAAGGACCGTATAGTTTAGAATATTAAGGATTAAAATGTTGGAAAAAGAATGGTATAGAAGTAATTAGGCAGAGCAATCAAGAAATTTGCCTAAATTTTTCCAACCGAATTATGTGAAGATTGCTATTTTCCGAACTGCAATCCTAGGTTTTTAGGTTAATAAATAGAAGAAAGAACAAGAAAAGTTTAGGGTTTTTCTATCTCTTTTGCTGATTTTGTGATATAATTAACACGTATAAAAAAAGAAGGAGTCATATCTAATGGCAAAATTGACTGTTAAAGACGTTGACTTGAAAGGGAAAAAAGTTCTCGTTCGTGTTGACTTCAACGTACCTGTTAAAGATGGCGTGATTACCAATGACAACCGTATCACTGCAGCTCTTCCAACTATCAAGTACATCCTTGAACAAGGTGGACGTGCAATCCTCTTCTCTCACCTTGGACGTGTAAAAGAAGAAGCAGACAAAGAAGGTAAATCACTTGCTCCTGTAGCTGCTGACTTGGCTGCTAAATTGGGACAAGAAGTTAAATTTATCCCAGGTGTTACACGTGGTGCTGAATTGGAAGCCGCTGTTAACGCTCTTGAAGATGGACAAGTTCTCTTGGTTGAAAACACTCGTTTCGAAGATGTTGACGGCAAGAAAGAATCTAAAAACGATCCTGAACTTGGTAAATACTGGGCATCACTTGGAGATGGTATCTTCGTAAACGATGCATTCGGTACAGCTCACCGTGCACACGCATCTAACGTTGGTATCTCGGCAAACGTTGAAAAAGCAGTTGCTGGTTTCCTTCTTGAAAACGAAATTGCCTATATCCAAGAAGCTGTTGAAGCTCCAGAACGTCCATTCGTGGCTATCCTTGGTGGTTCAAAAGTTTCAGACAAGATCGGTGTTATCGAAAACTTGCTTGAAAAAGCTGATAAAGTTCTTATCGGTGGTGGGATGACTTACACATTCTACAAAGCACAAGGTATCGAAATCGGTAACTCACTTGTAGAAGAAGACAAATTGGATATCGCTAAAGCTCTTCTTGAAAAAGCAAACGGCAAATTGATCTTGCCAGTTGACTCAAAAGAAGCGAACGCATTTGCTGACTACACTGAAGTGAAAGACACTGAAGGTGAAGCAGTAGACCCAGGTTTCCTTGGTTTGGATATCGGTCCTAAATCTATCGCTAAGTTTGATGAAGCTTTGACTGGTGCGAAAACAGTTGTATGGAATGGACCTATGGGTGTATTTGAAAACCCTGACTTCCAAGCTGGTACAATCGGTGTCATGGATGCTATCGTGAAACAACCAGGTGTTAAATCAATCATCGGTGGTGGTGACTCAGCTGCTGCAGCCATCAACCTTGGACGTGCAGACAAGTTCTCATGGATCTCTACAGGTGGTGGAGCATCAATGGAACTCCTTGAAGGTAAAGTTCTTCCAGGATTGGCAGCTTTGACTGAAAAATAAATAGTTTAACTAAAAGAAGATGGTGTGACCATCTTCTTTTTAATTTAATTTATAAATAGGTGAAATTTTTCTATAAATAAAAAGAAAAAAGAGTAAATATTTGCATCCTGCCTTGTAAAGTGCTAGTATAAGAAGTAACGACTAAATTTAGATAAGGAAAAGGATTATAATGAAAAATAAAAAAGAAGTCTATGGATTTCGTAAAAGCAAAGTTGCGAAAACGTTGTGTGGTGCTGTTTTAGGAACTGCTTTGATTGCTTTTGCAGACAAAGCAGTATTTGCTGATGAAGTTACAGAGACAACTAGTACAAGTACAGTTGAGGTAGCTACTACAGGGAACCCAGCCACAAATCTACCTGAAGCTCAGGGTGAAATGAGCCAAGTTGCCAAAGCAAGCCAAGCTAAGGCTGGTTCTAAAGACTCAGCTTTGCCAGTAGAAGTATCATCAGCTGATTTGGATAAAGCAGTTGCTGATGCAAAATCTGCAGGAGTTAAGGTAGTTCAAGATGAAACAAAAGACAAAGGAACAGCCACAACTGCTACAGAGAATGCTCAAAAACAAGATGAGATTAAAAGCGACTATGCTAAACAGGCTGAAGAAGTAAAGACAACAACTGAAGCATATAAAAAAGAAGTCGCAGCTCATCAGGCTGAAACAGATAAAATCAATGCTGAAAACAAAGCAGCGGATGACAAGTACCAAAAAGATCTAAAAAGTCATCAAGAAGAAGTTGAAAAAATCAACACTGCTAATGCAACAGCTAAAGCAGAATATGAGGCTAAGCTAGCACAATATCAAAAAGATTTAGCAACTGTCAAAAAAGCAAATGAAGATAGTCAACAGGATTATCAAAATAAACTTTCAGCTTACCAGACAGAATTAGCTCGAGTACAAAAAGCTAATGCTGAAGCTAAAGAGGCTTATGATAAAGCAGTAAAAGAAAATACAGCTAAAAACGAAGCGCTTAAAGCTGAAAATGAAGCGATTAAACAGCGTAATGAAACTGCAAAAGCGAATTATGAAGCAGCGATGAAGCAGTATGAAGCAGACCTTGCAGCTATTAAGAAAGCTAAAGAGGATAATGATGCTGATTATCAAGCTAAATTAGCAGCTTATCAAACAGAATTGGCACGTGTTCAAAAGGCTAATTCTGATGCAAAAATAGCCTATGAAAAGGCTGTTGAAGAAAACACAGCTAAAAACAATGCTATCCAAGCTGAAAATGAAGCTATTAAACAACGAAATGAAACAGCCAAGGCAACTTATGAGGCTAAAATAGCACAATACGAAAAAGACTTGGCAGCAGTCAAACAAGCGAATGCAGCTAACGAAACAGACTACCAAACTAAGTTAGCGGCTTATCAGACAGAACTAGCTCGTGTTCAAAAGGCAAATGCTGATGCTAAAGCAGCTTATGAGAAGGCTGTTGAAGAAAACACAGCTAAAAATGCAGCGCTCCAAGCTGAAAACGAAGAAATCAAGCAACGGAATGCCGCGGCTAAAACTGACTATGAAGCAAAATTAGCTAAATATGAAGCTGATCTTGCCAAATATAAGAAAGAGTTGGCTGAGTATCCGGCTAAGTTGCAGGCTTATAAAGATGAGCAGGCTAAAATTAAGGCAGCTATGGCTTTAGCAGAATCAAAGAAGAATGAAGATGGAAACTTGAGTCGCCCAAGTGCTCAAAGTTTGATTTTCAAATCGGAGCCTAATGCTGAACTTTCATTGACTACAACTGGTGAATTTGTTAGCTATACTGGCATGGAAGCAGCTGTGAAGAATACTGCAGAATTTGCCAATAAACTCTTCCAGTTGGATAACTTTAAAGTAACAGACATTCAAAATGCTAACTACCAGACAAACAAACAGGAAAGCTTTGGTACAGTCGGTAAGTATTCTGAGTACAATTCAAATGTAACAAGTGGTAAGGGACCAACTGAATGGTCTTCAGTCCTGCTGAAACGAGGTCAGTCTGCAACAGCAACTTATACGAATCTTCAGGGGACTTACTATCAAGGGAAAAAAGTTTCTAAAATCGTCTATACTTATACTCTTGATCCTAGTTCCAAGTTCCGCAATGATAAGGCTTGGTTGGGAATTTTTAAAGACCCAACGATGGGGGTTTTCGCTTCGGCTTATACTGGTAATACAGAAGATGCTACCTCTCTCTTCGTTAAGACTGAGTTTCAATTCTATGATGAAGATGGTCAAATTATTAATTTTGACAAGGCCTTGATGTCTGTAGCGTCTCTTAACCGCGAAGCAAACTCAATCGAGATGGCTAAAGATTATACTGGGAATTTCATCAAAATTTCGGGTTCTTCAGTTGGTGAAAAGAACGGCCAAATTTATGCGACAGAATCTGAAAACTTCAAAAAAGGAGTTGGTGGTTCCCGCTTCACCATGTATAAGAATAGTCAACCAGATTCTGGTTGGGATAATGCAGATGCACCAAACTCTTGGTATGGTGCGGGAGCAGTGGAAATCTCAGGTCCTTCAAATAGTATGACTATCGGAACAATTTCGTCTTCAGAAGTGTTGGGACAGCCTGCAGCGAATGATCCACGTAGAGCAGAGAAATTATCTCCCAAAAAGCCAAATATTTGGTTTGCGATTAACGGAAATGTTCGAGCAACTAATTTGCCAACCATCACATTAGAAAAACCAACTCCGCCAGTAGAACCAACTGCACCACAAGCTCCTACTTATGAAGTAGAGAAACCACTGGAACCAGCTCCAGTAGTACCAAACTACGAAAATGAGCCAACTCCACCGGTAAAAACTCCAGATCAACCGGAGCCATCAAAACCAGAAGAGCCAACATATGAGACAGAGAAACCATTGGAACCAGCTCCAGTAGCACCAAACTATGAAAATGAGCCAACTCCACCAGTAAAAACTCCAGATCAACCGGAGCCATCAAAACCAGAAGAGCCAACATATGAGACAGAGAAACCATTGGAACCAGCTCCAGTAGCACCAAGCTATGAAAATGAGCCAACTCCACCGGTAAAAACTCCAGATCAACCAGAGCCATCAAAACCAGAAGAGCCAAATTATGATCCATTGCCAACTCCGCCGCTAGCACCAACTCCTAAGCACTTGCCAACACCACCAGCGGTGCCAACAGTTCACTTCCATTACAATCGTCTATTTGCACAACCTCAGATTAATAAAGAAATTAAAAATGAGGATGGAGTAGATATCGACCGTACTCTAGTTGCTAAGCAGTCTGTAGTGAAGTTTGAGTTGAAAACAGAAGCGTTGACAGCTGGTCGTCCAAAAACAACTTCGTTTGTATTGGTAGATCCACTTCCAACTGGCTATCAGTTTGATTTGGAAACAACCAAGGCTGCAAGCAAAGGTTTTGAAACAAGCTATGATAAAGCTAGTCACACTGTAACCTTTAAGGCTACTGAGGAGACCTTGGCAGCTTTCAATGCAGATTTGACAAAGTCCTTTGAGACTCTATATCCAACTGTTGTTGGTCGTGTCTTGAATGATGGGGCGACTTATACGAATAACTTTACATTGACAGTCAACGATGCCTACGGTGTCAAGTCAAACATTGTTCGTGTAACGACTCCAGGTAAACCAAATGATCCTGACAATCCAAATAACAACTACATCAAGCCTTTGAAAGTTAACAAGAACAAGCAAGGTGTGAATATTGATGGCAAAGAAGTTCTAGCTGGTTCAACGAACTACTATGAACTCACATGGGATTTGGACCAATACAAGGGAGATAAATCTTCTAAAGAAGCGATTCAAAATGGTTTCTACTATGTGGATGATTATCCAGAAGAAGCCTTAACCCTTCAACCAGAATTGGTTAAGATTCGTGATCTAGAGGGCAATCTTGTACCAGGTGTCAGTGTTCAACAATTTGATAGTTTAGAAGCTGCGCCTAAGAAGGTTCAAGATCTGTTGAAGAAAGCAAACATCACTGTTAAAGGTGCTTTCCAACTCTTCTCAGCTGATAATCCAGCTGAATTCTACAAGAACTATGTAGCAGCAGGAAAATCATTGCTAATCACAGATCCGATGACAGTTAAACCTGAATTTGGTCAAACGGGTGGTAAGTATGAAAACAAAGCCTACCAAATTGATTTTGGAAATGGCTATGCTACAGAAGTAGTTGTCAACAACGTACCGAAAATCACACCGAAAAAAGATGTGACAATCAGTATGGATCCAAGCAGTGACAATATTGATGGCCAAACAATTCCGTTGAACCAGTTCTTCAATTATCGTTTAATCGGTGGTTTGATTCCACAAAATCATTCTGAGGACTTGAATGACTATAGTTTTGTAGATGATTATGACCAAAAAGGTGATCAATACACTGGAAACTATAAAGTTCTTGCCAAGGTTGATATCCGATTGAAAGACGGTCGTGTTATTAAGGCAGGGACAGACTTAACAGCTGAAACACAGGTTGAACATAATCAAGATAAGGGAATGATTACAATTCGCTTCAAGGAAGAATTCCTTCAAGAGATTCAGTTGGATTCTCCATTCCAGGCTGAGACTTATATTCAAATGAAACGAATTGCTGTCGGAACCTTTGAAAATACCTATGTAAATACTGTGAACAAAGTTGCTTATGCTTCAAATACAGTTCGCACGACAACGCCAGAACCTAAGAAACCAGAGGAGCCAACAACTCCTACTCCAAATCCAAAAGGGAATCCTACTCTACCTCAAACAGGTACAAATGATTCAAGCTACATGCCATATCTTGGTCTAGCAGCTTTAGTAGGAGTTTTAGGACTTGGTCAGTTGAAACGTAAAGAAGATTAAAGCAACTAAGCTCTGAATTTAAATAGAAAAGAGGAACTCTGTTTCCTCTTTTTTGTACCCCTAAATTAAAAACGCTTCCTATTGATTTTCACTCATAAAATCAACTAATTTATGTTAAAATGGTAGTAGAAAGTTGAGATTATGAGTTATTTTAAAAAATATAAATTTGATAAGTCACAGTTCAAGCTTGGTATGCGAACCTTCAAAACAGGGATTGCCGTATTTATAGTTCTCTTGATTTTTGGTTTTTTTGGCTGGAAGGGGCTTCAAATCGGAGCATTGACAGCAGTCTTCAGTTTACGAGAGAGCTTTGATAAGAGCGTCCATTTTGGAACTTCGCGTATCTTAGGAAATAGTATTGGCGGTTTTTACGCCCTTGTCTTTTTCCTCTTAAACACTTTATTTCATGGAGCCTTTTGGGTAACTTTACTAGTTGTTCCGATTTGCACCATGTTAACCATTATGACAAATGTCGCCATGAACAACAAGGCAGGAGTTATCGGTGGTGTAGCGGCTATGTTGATCATTACCCTATCAATACCGAGCGGAGAAACATTTTTGTACGTGTTTGCACGTGTATTTGAAACATTTATGGGAGTTTTTGTCGCAATCCTTGTAAATTATGATATTGAGCAACTGAAACTCTTTTGGGAGAAAAAAAGAAAATAATGTTACATTTTATGACATTATTCGTTGACGTATGTCTTTTTTTAGACTATAATAGACAGGAAGAAGGAAATTGTAAATGAAGGAAAGAGAATTTCGCCGAAATATGGCTGTTTTTCCTATCGGCAGTGTTATGAAATTGACCGATCTCTCAGCGCGTCAGATTCGTTATTATGAAGATCAAGAGTTGATCAAACCTGATCGAAACGAAGGGAACCGTCGCATGTATTCGTTGAATGACATGGATCGTCTGCTTGAAATCAAAGATTATATCTCTGAAGGTCATAATATTGCTGCGATTAAGAAAAAATATGCTGAACGCGAGGCGAAGTCCAAGAAAGCCGTGAGTCAGACGGAAGTGCGTCGCGCACTTCACAATGAACTCCTCCAGCAGGGGCGCTTTGCTTCAGTACGGTCACCCTTTGGTCGCGGTTAGGCAATCGCAAGTAGTCATATATATTAAGGAGAAAACCCATGCCAATCACAGCTGCAGATATTCGTCGTGAAGTCAAGGAAAAAAATGTTACCTTTATTCGTCTCATGTTTTCAGATATCCTGGGGACGATGAAAAACGTCGAAATTCCTGCTACAGATGAACAGTTAGATAAGGTCTTGTCAAATAAAGCCATGTTTGATGGATCTTCTATTGAAGGTTTTGTACGTATTAATGAGTCAGATATGTACTTGTACCCAGACTTGGATACATGGACAGTCTTCCCTTGGGGAGATGAAAATGGAAGTGTTGCAGGTTTGATCTGTGATGTCTATACAACAGAAGGCGAACCCTTTGCAGGTGACCCACGTGGTAATCTGAAGCGTGCACTTCGTCATATGGAAGAAGTAGGATTCAAATCCTTCAACCTTGGTCCAGAGCCAGAATTCTTCCTATTTAAGTTGGATGAAAATGGCGACCCAACACTTGAAGTGAATGACAAGGGTGGCTACTTTGATTTGGCGCCTACTGACCTTGCGGACAATACACGTCGTGAAATCGTGAATGTCTTGACCAAAATGGGATTTGAAGTAGAAGCGAGTCACCACGAGGTTGCGGTTGGACAACATGAAATTGACTTCAAGTATGATGAAGTCCTTCGTGCCTGTGACAAGATTCAAATCTTTAAGCTCGTAGTAAAAACCATTGCTCGTAAACACGGTTTGTACGCAACCTTTATGGCAAAACCAAAATTTGGTATTGCTGGATCAGGTATGCACTGTAATATGTCCTTGTTTGATGCAGAAGGAAACAATGCCTTCTTTGATCCAAATGATCCAAAAGGAATGCAGTTGTCTGAAACGGCCTACCATTTCCTTGGCGGTTTGATCAAGCATGCTTACAACTATACTGCTATCATGAACCCAACAGTTAACTCATACAAACGTTTGGTTCCAGGTTATGAAGCACCTGTTTACATTGCTTGGGCTGGTCGTAACCGTTCGCCACTTGTGCGCGTGCCGGCTTCACGTGGTATGGGAACTCGTCTTGAGTTGCGTTCAGTGGACCCAATGGCAAACCCATACATCGCTATGGCGGTTCTTTTGGAAGTTGGTTTGCATGGTATTGAAAACAAAATCGAAGCACCAGCTCCTATCGAAGAGAATATCTACATCATGACAGCAGAAGAGCGTAAGGAAGCTGGAATCACTGATCTTCCATCAACTCTTCACAACGCTTTGAAAGCTTTGACTGAGGATGACGTGGTCAAGGCAGCCCTAGGTGAACACATCTACACTAGCTTCCTTGAAGCGAAACGTATCGAGTGGGCCAGCTATGCAACCTTTGTTTCACAATGGGAAGTTGATAATTATCTTGATTTGTATTAAGAACATAAAAAAGATTATCTAATTGGATAATCTTTTTTATTTTTGCAAATTTTTAAATGGATTTTGTTGCTATTTTTAGTATAGTTATTATATAGAAAAATAGGAAATAAGAAAAAGTTGATTATGCATTAAAAAGAAATAATATTCTGAAAATACTTAGAAAATAACATACGAGCATTTTCATTATACCTATTTAATGCTTTAGTATAGCAGGGTTTGCAAGGGAAAGAAAAAAGTTTACATTTTGACAACATATTTCTTGAAATACTAATTAGTAAATGATAAAATGTTTTTTGGAATGGATGAGTTTCGGAGAGTTTATAAATTATTTACTATATTATTTACTCAAGTTCTACTCGCCATATTTCATTAAAAAGGAAAGGAGATTCTATGCAAAAAGATAAGTGGTGGCTTCCGTTTTTAGCAGTGGGAGTCATCATTGGATTGTCGGTGGGTTTGATTTATTATACTAGACCCGCTAAGGACGGAGAAGTAGGGACTTCATCAGTTTCGCAATCAACTTCAAGTGCTGAGAACAATACTGCCTTGAGTCTAAAAGGTCAACAACTTTCAGAATTTAAAATGACTTCTCAAGACGGTAAATTGGTTGCCAGTTCAGAGCTGTATGATAAACCTATGTTAATTGTCGAATGGGCTAGTTGGTGTCCTCATTGTCAGAAACAACTACCCATTGTTCAGCAGATGTATGAAAAGTATGGTGAACAGATCAATTTTGTTTTACTGAATATGAACGAACCTGGTAAAGAAACAAAGGAGAGTGCTGATCGATACATTAAGGAAAAAGGATACACTTTCCCTTATTACTATGACGAAGATCAATCAGCGGCAGATCTATTACAGGTTCAGACCATACCAAGTATGTATTTTGTAACCAAAAAGCAAGAAGTAAAAAATGTATTGGTTAATCATTCCGATGCGGAAAGCTTTTCTAAAGAGTTGCAAACACTACTCAACTAACATATATCTACTATAGAAAAGGGGGAAGAAGAAATCACAATAGGATTTCAGAAATAGCAATGAGAGATTTCATTAAAAAGGTCTCCATATTGTTTATCATTTTATTTTTATCTGTTCCATTAGCCTTAATGGGACAGCTGCTTGGTAGTGCTGCAGCAAATGAAGGCGGTAGTGCTATTGAAGTAGGTGGAAATACAAAGATAACACAAAATGGATGTTCCCGTAAAATTGAAAAAACAGAGAAGATTGCTTGGTCAGTTCCAAGACAGCCTATTGACCTTGTTATCTTGCAGGATGCGAGTGGATCGTTTAGTAAAACAATTCCAAATGTTAAGAATGCTTTGAAACGATTGACAACGTATGTCAATGCAGAAGACTATGATGAGAAAAATCCTCACTTGGTTAAAACGAACGAAGAAAAAACAACAGACCGAGTATTTGTTGCCTCATATCAGGGGTTGGATCAAGTTCGTTACTTTAACAGCGACGATTTTACAGGTCAGCCTAATGTATACACCGATCCGGATACAACAGGGAAACACTATACCTATGGGAATAGTGGTTTAACTAGCAATCAACAAACAATTCATGGCTTTATTGATAATATTGCTGTTGAAGGTGGTACCCCAACTGTTCCTGCGATTGATGATACGATTGCAGCATACAACAGAGTTAAAGGGAATATGGAAAACGGTCGTAAGACAGTCTTTCTTTTAATTACTGATGGTATTGCAAATGGTTATCGTCCTCAAGGAAGTAACAATGTCGTTATGGACAAGAGCTGGACTCGTAATTCAGCCCTCCAACGTGCTTGGGGAGTCGATAGCTATCCTGAAGCATCACAGGATATTGTGGGTCGTGCAAATGAACTTAAAGCGGCGGGAGATAAACTGAAAGCGACTGTAGGAGATAAGGGCTCGGTTGTTATTGGTTTCTGGGAACGTGTAGAAGGATTTACTGAGAAGTATTACCAATACGGAGATGCCTATCTAAAC
The DNA here is from genome assembly GCF_037963785.1 of Streptococcus sp. FSL W8-0197. Lineage (GTDB taxonomy): Bacteria > Bacillota > Bacilli > Lactobacillales > Streptococcaceae > Streptococcus > Streptococcus oralis_CQ. The sequence continues at coordinate 411,193 of NZ_CP150168.1, forward strand.
GGATTTGGAAATGCACTAAATATTGGTGATAATCGTTCTGTCCAAACTATTTTCCATGAAGCTTTGCAATCAATGGCTTCTCCAGATAAGGAAGTGAATGGTAAGAATACTTCCTTCTATGTTAATGAACAAAGTGACATTACTAGATTTTCAAATCGAATTTTGGAATCTGTAATGGCGGCCTTAATCAAGGAAGATATCACTGGTGAGTTTGATATTACACCAGGTTACAAAGTTGATGCCATCCGTATCAATGGTAAGAAAATTGTGTCGGAAGTCAAAGACTCGACAAAAGAAGTTCGTGGTAAAATTACACAAAACGGAGATAAAGTTACTATCTCTGTACCAGAGAGTGTCTTTAACCCAGGTGACAATAAATTTGACTACGATTTGAGCAAGGAAGCTCACGCTGAACAAGTTGATGAGGATGATGAACAAGATCCTCCTGCAGACTATCAGCCTGTTAAAGAGAAAGTTCCAGTTCCTGAATTGACTGGTAAGTTTAAAGTTGGTAACTTTGAAACCCAAACAATCGGTGGACACAAAGAAGAAGTAGAAGTTCAAAAGCTAGAATACTGTTACCCAAGTGCTACTAAGAAAATTGTAGACCAAGATCAAAGCAATGATACTGGTACTATTGAAGATCCGCTTCAATTAACCAAAAAACCATCCTATGCAGCGAACTTGTCTGCCAAAGATGAAACATTTACTTATACAGTAGATTACAACTTCAACAACGCTCCATATGAGTTCAAGAAAAATGTTATGCTGACTGACCCTCTTGACTATCGTTTAGAAGTTGTAGGTCATCATGCTTCTGGACCACAAGGTCAAATCTTGACTCGTGTAGTGAAACAAAATGACGATCTCGGAAACGAACGTGATGTTGTTGTTGCTGATGTACCAAGTGTGAATGGTTATGAATACTTAGTGCTTCAAAAAGCTAAAATGACCATTACCGTTCGCTTGAAGGAGCAATATCGCAATAATCAAGCGAGCAAAGAATTTATGGCCCTTCTTCAGGATAATGATGGTTTCGGTTTGCTGAACCAGGGTAATATCATGTGGAATGGTGAGGATAATAATCCTGATCCAAGTAACCATGCTAAAACAGCTGACAAACCAAGTACAATTCGACGCTCAAACCCAGTCTATGTCAAACCACCAGTCGAGACAGAAGTTACAAAGAAGGTCAATGATAAGGAACATGAAAATCTTAAGAAAGAAGAAGAACTCTTCGAGTACAAGGTGACTGTTCCATGGCCAGGCATTGCAGATACATTCAGCCTTACGGATACAGTTGTTTCAGAGTTGGAAGTTCAGGCAGATAGCTTGAATGTAAAACTTGGTGAAAAAGATAATACTGAGTTGAAAACTGCTACAAAAGTTGAAGGTCAAACTGTTTCACTGACTCTTGATAAAACTCAACTTGAAAAAATCTCACGTAAGGTAACGCGTCGTAAAACTAAAGATGTTCAATACCTTGAATTGACCTTCAAGGCTAAGATTCGTCCGGGTGCTGACCTTTCTAAATATAAGGAAGATGGTCAAATTAAAGTACCTAACACGGCAGATGTTGCCTTGAATGATATCAAGAAAACATCGAATAAAGTAACGGTTACCCCACCAAAACCACAAGAACCTTCTATTGATAAGAAGATTAATGAGAACTTGGATAGCTTCCAAACGTTTGATGGGCAACCATACAACTACAACATTACAACAGCAGTACCAAGTGATGTTGCCAATTACAAGAAATTTGTGATTCGTGATACACTGGATGCTAATTTGGAACTTGCAGGCGACGTAAGTATTAAAGGTTCTGCAGCGGCCCTCTTTGATATCCACACCAATGGCCAAGAGATTACGGCAACGGTGAAGGATGGTCAGTTTGGTGAACTTGCAAAATACTCAACTGTTGAACTAGTCATTCCTGCAAAAGTTAAAAATGATGTGACAGGTACAACCATTGAAAACAAGGCTTCTATTTCCTTTACAAATGAGAATAATGTAGAGAAAGAAGTTGAATCGAAACCTGTCACCGTAACGCCACCTCCTGTAACGAAGAAGATCAATGAAACCCTTGATCACTTAGATATCGCGACAGGTCAAGCGTATAACTACAACATTAAGACAAAACTTCCAACAGATATTACAGATTACAAGAAATTTGTGATTACAGATACACTTGAAGGAGATTTGTCAGTTATCAATGAAACTTCAAGCAAACCAGTTATCAAAGGAGCAGCTGCAGCCTTCTTCGATGTAACAGTTGAGGGTCAAACCGTGACTGCAACGATGAAGGACTTTGCGAACGCTACAGCTCTTGCTGGTCAAGAAGTGGAATTGATTATTCCGGCTAAGATCAATGATGGAGTGACTCGTATCAACATTCCAAATACTGCGAAGTTCAGCTTCACAGATAAGAACGATCATAGCGGAGAAAAAGAAACGAGACCGGTCACAGTAACCCCTCCATCAGAACCAGGTGTTGATAAGAAAATCAACGAAACACTGACAGAAGCAACAATCGGGGCAGAAACCGACTTTACTTATAATATCAAAGCGAAATTGCCAAATGATATTACAACATACAAGTCCTTCGTTGTAACAGATACCTTGGATGAGAACTTGACTCCAGGTCAAGCTGAAATCAAGGGAGCGGCCGCGAAATTCTTCGATGTAACAGTTCAAGGTCAAACCGTGACTGCAACTATGAAAGATTTTGCGAATGCGGGTGACTTTGGTAACCAAGAAGTAGAACTCGTGATTCATGCCAAAGTGAAGAAAGACTCAAAAGTTCCATCTATTGAGAACAAAGCTAAGATTACTTATACCAACAAGAATGACCAACAAGGTGAGAAAGAAACCAAACCGGTTACTGTCACTCCACCGCCAATCACTAAGAAGGTGAATGGTCAGGAACATGCAGATCTTGGTAAGTTATCAGAAGTCTTCACTTATACGATTGAGTCAACAGTTCCACATGTGGCAGATACCTTCACCATTTCAGATGATATCGTCAAAGAATTGGCATTTGAAGGGGAAGCAACTGTCACTGTTGATGGACAAGCTGTTCAAGACCTCACTGTAACAACAGAAGGTCAACGTTTGACGGTCACATTTGGTAAAGAGCAAGTGAAACAATATGCTGGTAAAGCAGTCCAAGTTTCATTTAAGGCTAAGGTGAAGGAAGGCATTACCTTTGATGCACTCTTAGCGGCTTATCCAAATGAATCAAAAGACAAGCCGGTAGTACCAAATACTGCTAGCTACATCATTAATGATAATCCTGATTCTAAGAAAGAATCAAAACCAGTTACCGTTACACCACCACCAACCACTACTCCAGAGCTTAAGAAGGAAGTAAACGGAGCAGAACGTTATGATCTTGCAAAACGTAATGAAGAGTTTACTTATACTTTGAAAACAACAATGCCTGCCAGCGCAACTGTGTTTGAGATGACAGACGAGTTGAAAGAAGTTCTAGAATTTGTTGGTGAGAATGCTTCAGCCACTGTTAAACTTGATGGTGAGGATGCAGGATCGAAGGCGACAGTGACACTTTCTGGTCAAGTCATCAAAGTTGCCTTTACAGAAGCTTCTGTCAAAGCAGATGCAGGTAAGACTATTGAAGTAAACTTCAAGGCTAAAATCAGAGATAATGCCAACTTATCAGCTTATGTGAATAAAGATGGTAAGACAGAGATTCCGAATAAGGCTTCTTACGACATCGATCACAATCCGAAATATCACAAGGATTCGAACGAAGTCCCAGTAACGCCTCCAACACCAGACGAGCCAGAGATCAAGAAGGATGTGAACGGCAAGGCAGAAGAAACCCTCGCAAAACGTGATGAAGTCTTCACATACAACGTGAAAACAACAGTAGCGCAAGATGCGACAGCCTTCAGCGTAACCGATAAGATCGAAGATGTTCTTGAATTCGCAGGAACTTCAAGTGCTAAATTGAATGGTCAAGCGCTTGATGCTAGCCAAATCAAGGTAGAAGGTCAAACCATTACCTTGACGCTTACAGAAGAACAAGTAAAAGCCAATGGCGGTCAAGCAGTTGAATTAACATTCGACGCGAAGATCAAAGCGGGTGCGAACTTGTCTGCGTATGTGAAGGAAGACGGCCGTACACAGATTCCGAATAAGGCTTCTTATGACGCAAGCTTCCCGCACAAACCAGGAGTGCACAAGGACTCTAACGAAGTCCCAGTAACTCCACCAACACCAGAAGTGCCAGAAATCAAGAAAGATGTGAACGGCAAAGAAGCTGAAACTCTTGACAAACGTGACCAAGTCTTCACTTACAACGTGAAAACAAGAGTAGCGCAAGATGCGACAGCCTTCTCAGTCACAGATACACTAGTAGACGTTCTTGAATTCGCAGGAACTTCAAGTGCTAAATTGAATGGTCAAGCGCTTGAGGCTAGCCAAATCAAGGTAGACGGTCAAACCATTACCTTGACGCTTACAGAAGAACAAGTCAAAGCCAATGGCGGTCAAGCAGTTGAATTAACATTCGACGCTAAGATCAAAGCTGGTGCGAACTTGTCAGCTTACCTATCAGAAGATAAGACTGTGAAAGTTCCTAACAAGGCAGCTTACAAGGCAGATCTTCCAAACAAACCAGGCTTTACGAAAGACTCTAATGAAGTCCCAGTAACGCCACCAACACCAGAAGAACCAGAAATCAAGAAAGATGTGAACGGCAAAGAAGCTGAAACTCTTGACAAACGTGACCAAGTCTTCACTTACAACGTGAAAACAACAGTAGCGCAAGATGCGACAGCCTTCTCAGTCACAGATACACTAGTAGACGTTCTTGAATTCGCAGGAACTTCAAGTGCTAAATTGAATGGTCAAGCTCTTGAAGCAAGCCAAATCAAGGTAGAAGGTCAAACCATCACCTTGACACTTACAGAAGAACAAGTCAAAGCCAATGGCGGTCAAGCAGTTGAATTGACGTTCGACGCCAAGATCAAAGCCGGCGCAAACTTGTCTGCATATGTGAAGGAAGACGGCCGTACACAGATTCCGAATAAGGCTTCTTATGACGCAAGCTTCCCACACAAACCAGGTGTGCACAAGGATTCGAACGAAGTCCCAGTAACGCCACCAACACCAGACGAGCCAGAGATCAAGAAAGATGTGAACGGCAAGGAATCTGCAACACTTGCGAAACGTGATGAAGTCTTCACATACAACGTGAAAACAAGAGTAGCGCAAGATGCGACAGCCTTCGCGGTAACGGATACACTAGTGGACGTTCTTGAATTCGCAGGAACTTCAAGTGCTAAATTGAATGGTCAAGCTCTTGATGCAAGTCAAATCAAGGTAGAAGGTCAAACGATTACCTTGACGCTTACAGAAGACCAAGTGAAAGCCAATGGCGGTCAAGCTGTGGAGTTGAGCTTTACTGCTAAGATTAAAGCGGGCGCGAACTTGTCTGCATATGTGAAGGAAGACGGCCGTACACAGATTCCGAATAAGGCTTCTTATGACGCAAGCTTCCCACACAAACCAGGAGTGCACAAGGATTCGAACGAAGTCCCAGTAACGCCACCAACACCAGACGAGCCAGAAATCAAGAAAGATGTGAATGGCAAAGAATCAGCAACACTTGCGAAACGTGATGAAGTCTTCACTTACAACGTGAAAACAAGCGTAGCTCAAGATGCGACAGCCTTCTCAGTCACAGATACACTAGTAGACGTTCTTGAATTCGCAGGAACTTCAAGTGCTAAATTGAATGGTCAAGCTCTTGATGCAAGTCAAATCAAGGTAGAAGGTCAAACCATTACCTTGTCGCTTACAGAAGAACAAGTAAAAGCCAATGGCGGTCAAGCAGTTGAATTAACATTCGAAGCCAAGATCAAAGCCGGCGCAAACTTGTCTGCATATGTGAAGGCAGACGGCCGTACACAGATTCCAAATAAGGCTTCTTACGACGCAAGCTTCCCACACAAACCAGGAGTGCACAAGGACTCTAACGAAGTCCCAGTAACGCCACCAACACCAGACGAACCAGAAATCAAGAAAGATGTGAATACTAAAGCTGAGGAAACCCTCGCTGATCGTGACCAAATTTTCACTTACAACGTGAAAACAAGTGTTCCAACAGATGCGACAGCCTTCAGTGTAAGCGATACACTTGAATCTGTTCTTGATTATGCAGGTTCAGTAAAAGCGAGCTTGAATGGTCAAGCCCTTGATGTAAATCAAATCAAGGTAGAAGGTCAAACCATTACCTTGACGCTTACAGAAGACCAAGTGAAAGCCAATGGCGGTCAAGCTGTGGAATTGAGCTTCACTGCGAAGATTAAAGCGGGAGCTGATTTGACTCCATATCTAACAGATCGTGGATTCACTGTTCCAAATACAGCTTCTTATGATGCGAAGTTCCCACACAAACCAGGGCTACACAAAGATTCGAATAAAGTTCCGGTTATCGTTCCAAAAGAACCAGAACCAGAAATTACGAAGAAAATCAATCGTACCTTGGACCACTTGGATGTGGAATACGATGCACCTTACATGTACAATGTCAATACAGCTTTACCAAAAGATATTGATAAGTACAAAGAGTTCACCGTAACGGATACTCTGGAATCTGTTTTGGCAATAGCTGATACGCCAGTAGCCTATGTGGATGGTCGTGATGCAAATGGAGCTCTTGAAACAAGTGTTAAGGGAAATACCGTCACTGTAAAAGTGAAAGATTTCGCTCGACTAAAAGGCTTCAAAGAGATTCAATTGTACATCCCAGCTAAACTCAAAGCGAATAGCGATCTGAAAGCTTATAAGGACCAATTGGTACCAAACAAAGCAACTGTCAACTTCAAGGATGCCAATGGTCAATCTGGCAGCAAGAAATCAAAACCGGTAACGGTGAAACCACGTGACCCAGAAAAACCAACAGATCCGACACCAGGTGAACCTGCTAAGACAGTTGGACCAGAAAATGGATCAACACCAGGGACTTCATACAACTTGCCAAATGCAACAGATACTTTCCGCTTCGATATCACTACTCCGGTTCCAACGGATCCAGTGGATGAAAATGGAAATGCCAAGAAAGATCGATATGGTCGTCTTGTCAAGACAGATTTGACGAACTTCACGATCAGTGATGAAATCCATTCAGTTTTGAAAGTCAATAAAGACCGCATCGCTCTTAAAGTTGAAAACGCTCAGTTTGACAAGCTCAAAGCAGCTCTTCAAGCCCAAGTTGAACAGGCAGAGAAGGAACTGAAAGCTTTGACAGGTAAGTCAACTGATGAGACCTCAACAGAGAATAACAAGAAGGAAGACCTAAAAGCGGCGGAAGCTAAAGTGGCTGAATTGAAAGCGAAGTTGGAAGCAGCTAAGGCAGCGCAACCAGCTAAACCAGCTGAAGCGGAAACGCCGGCTACTCCAGCTACATCTGATTCTTCTGCAACAGAAGATAAGAAACCTGCTGACACCGAAACAAATCAAAATCTTGCAAGCCTAGAGGCAGAGTTGAAAGCAGCTAAAGAAAACTTGGCTAAGCTTCAAGCATCAGCGGAGAAAGAAGCAGAATTAGTACCAGCTGATAAGAAACAACAACAAGAGAAACTTGAAAATGAAATCAAGAACCTGAAAGAAGCTCAAACTAAGCTTCAAGTGGCTATTGATAAATTGAGTAAGGTTTCAAATGATCGTAGTGAATTAGTAGGTAAAGAGTTGGAAGCAATTGCCACTGTTACTTACGATGAATCTCAAAACATTGTAACTCTTGAAATCAGCGATAAGGATGTTCTCGAAGCCTTGAAGGGAAGTAAAGTAACTCTCGTTCTTTATACCAACTTCAGAGAAGGAACAGATTTTGCACAATTCGCGACAGGTGTACCAAATACGGCAAAAGTAAGCTTTAACGATAAATCAAAAACTACCAACAAGGTTGTGGTGACACCACCGGTTCCGGTAACGCCACCAGCTCCAAATATCCCACCAGCAGAGGGGGATATTCCGAAAAAACCAACAGAACCAGGTAAAACATTGCCAAATACAGGTTCTGAAGTTTCTACAGTTCTTGAAGTACTTGCAGCCCTTACTCTAGGACTTGCTGGACTTCTAGTTTGGAAGCGTAAAGCTGAACGTTAGTATCATATAGTAAGAGGAGAGTAGAAAAATTTACTCTTCTCCTTACTGTATATTGAAAGTGTTAAGGGAAAAAATAATGAGTAGAAAAAAATTATTAAAGTTAGGGATTTCTATACTTGCTTTAAATGCTCTTGGAGTAGCAACTTATCATGTAGCTCCTGACTTGTATCGAATTCCAACAGTGCATGCAGAAGAGACTCCGGCAGAAGATGAAGAAATTCCAGACGGACAAGAGCGAAACATTGCAAATACGTTCAAAAGAATGCTCAATAATATAGAATCTTCGATTAAGGATTATACAGATAATCCAGAAGAGGAGAATAAAGAACTCCTAGAGGGTGATGTAGAAGAAGCAAAGAATTTTTTTGCGACTGCAAAGAAGGCAATGAAGAGTCCAGAAGGTCAAAAAAGTTTTGCGGCACTTGAAGCTCGTTACAATGAGTTGAAAGCCAAGGCTGAGGCGCTTCTCTCAGGGGGAGATTTAAAAGAAGAACATCAAGAAGTCACAACTACTGAGGAGATTCCTTACCCATCTCGTACAGAAAACAATGCAGACCTCGCCGAAGGTACTCGAAAGGTAAAACAAGCAGGAGAAAAAGGTCAGAAGAAAGTTGTTTGGGATGTTACTTTGGTAAATGGCGTTGAGAAAAAACGTGATAGAAAGAGCCAAACAGTAATTAAAGAACCAGTAGAAGAAATCATCGAAGTTGGAACTAAGAAAACAGGTGTAGAAACCAAAGAAACAGTGACTGTAGAGGAGAAAGTTGCTTTCAAAGAAGAAACGAAAGTAGACCCAGCACTGGATAAAGGTCAAACACGTGTTGAAGAAGGTGAAGAAGGTATTGATGAAGTCACTTATGAAGTGACAAAAGTGGATGGTGTTGAAAAATCTCGTAAAGAAGTTTCACGCAAGACTAAGAAAGCTGCAAAAAACAAGATTACCTATACCGGTGGGAAAGCTGTTGTAACGACTAAGGAAGAAACAAAGACAGAAGAAGTTGCCTTCCAAACTAAGGAAGTCACAAATTCTGAACTTCCAGAAGGAAGTCGTCAAGTGAAGACAGCTGGTAAGAAGGGTGTTCGCACCATTGTTTATACAGTGACTTACACAGACGGAAAAGAAACAGGTCGTGTTGAGAAATCCAACACAATCACCACTCCAGCAGTAGATGAGATCGTTGAAGTAGGAACTAAGAAAGTAGTAGCTCCAGTAGTTACAACGAAGGAAGAAACAAAGACAGAAGAAGTTGCCTTCCAAACTAAGGAAGTCACAAATCCAGATCTTCCAGAAGGAAGTCGTCAAGTGAAGACAGCTGGTAAGAAGGGTGCCCGCACCATTGTTTACACAGTTACCTACACAGACGGCGTTGAAACAGGTCGTGTTGAGAAATCCAACACAATCACCACTCCAGCAGTAGATGAGATCGTTGAAGTAGGAACTAAGAAAGTAGTAGCTCCGGTAGTTACAACGAAGGAAGAAACAAAGACAGAAGAAGTTGCCTTCCAAACTAAGGAAGTCACAAATTCTGAACTTCCAGAAGGAACTCATGTAGTGAAAGCTGCTGGTAAGAAGGGTGTTCGCACCATCGTTTACACAGTTACCTACACAGACGGAGTAGAAACAGGTCGTGTTGAGAAATCCAACACAATCACTACTCCAGCAGTAGACGAAGTTGTCGAAGTTGGAATTAAGAAAGTAACTTCTACAACAACCAACGGTAATAAGAATGATACTGCAACAACAGGGAACCAAGCTGAAAGCACTAAGAAAGAAGAAACTGCAAGCCAAGATAAGAAAGTTCTACCAAGCACAGGTACAGCTTCTACCAGTCTTCTTTCAATGATTGGTTTATTTATCGCCGGTCTAGTAGGCTTTGTCGTTCGTAAGAAGGACTAAGGCTCTCTAATTGTACAAAAGCATCTTTTGTACCAGAAATACTAAAAAGAACTCAGAATTTATTCTTGGGTTCTTTCTTTATAAAAATTAAATATATTAATGTTTATGCGTAGCTCGAGTACGTTATGAAACTCATAAAGTGATAATAGGATTAACTATAAAACAGTTATTCACATAGTGTAAACGCCTTTTCTAAAATTTTGATATTTTAATTATTCTCACCTAAAATTGACAATCTGGAAATACAAAAAAGTAAATATTTTTTTATATCTGCTTTCAATTTCCCTTTCTTTGTGTTAGAATGAGATGAACATTTCTTTTGAAATGATTAAATAATCATTTTTAATTTTGGAGGTACATTATGAAATGGAAAAATCGCATGAGAATGCCTTTTTCTACTATTTTCAGTAGAAAAAAACAGGCTTTTCTCGGACTAGTCGTTTTACTTTTTTCTATTTTTCTTCTTCCGCTTCAATCTTATGCGGCTTTAGAAGAAATAAAAAATGGAACGGATATCTCAACCTTAGATATTCGTAAGTTTAATTTGAACATCAACAATTTTAGTGTTTTATCTAAATCACAGGCTGTTGATCAGTTTCATTTATCGAATCCCCACTATGAATATCTCTGGGGTGGTGCCTATCCAGGCGAGATGGAGAACTTTACTCTTAAAGTAGATAAAAGTAAAAAACAGGATCAAGTTTTTGAAAATCCTCTTTCTCTAAAATTCACAAATATTGGGACAGTCAATGGTAAGCAAGTAGATGCTTATCTAAATTTCAATAAAGTAACCCTACACTATCTTAATACTGCTCAGGCAGAATCTGAAATGAATAGTGCTCAAAAATCTACTGTTGAATTTTTCTCAATTTCTGAATTATGGGAAAGCAGTGCTTTTGAAATTGGTAATGTTCCTTACGTAGATGCGAATCATGATTACATCATGAATAAAGCATTTTGGATTGATGCTGATGTAACAGCCGAGTTGAGTTATGCAGATGGTTCAGAGACAGATTTGAAGTTGGTCATGAAACCAACAGACATCGATGCAATGGATGCAAACAACTTGAAGGAAACCTTCTATATTAAAGATTATCAAAATGATGTTAATCTTCGTTTGATGAACAATGCCAATGTTTTGAAACAGGAGGACCAAGGAGAACGAACTGCTTGGATTGCGACTCAGATTACAAGTGGTAGCTATTCTGAGAACAATATCTCTGGTTTCGCCCTTCGATCGAATAGTAATAGGATGAATTTTGCTTATTCATCAACAGAGGTTGCTTCGGCCGTCTTTGGTCTCTATATTGAAAAAATTGATCCGAGCCCTGTTCTAGAAGTAGATCCTACAGAGATTCCAGCTAAAGAGGGGCAAAATATCACTTATAAAGCAACGTTTAAAGTTCCGGTTCCTGGCAAAGATCTTTTAGCAACGCCTTCATCTATCGAAATGGTTCAGAATTTTGATGAGCGCCTTGATTATCAAGGACTTAAAGTGGAATCAGGTGGAGTGACTCTACAGGAAGGGCGTGATTATACTATTGAAAAGAATGGTCAAACTGTTACTGTTAAAATGACACCTGAATACATAAAAGCGAATTCTTCTGCTGAAATTATTGTAACTTATAATACTACTACAAACAAAAAAGTGGAAGAAAAGGGACCTGAAAAAATTAACAACACTGTAACCTTGCATGTTGATAACTTATCAGCTCCTTCTAATCAGGTGAGCACTGCTCTTCTTTACGAAAAACACCATGAATTTGTCAGTGGAACTCCAGGTAAAGAGTTGCCACAAGAAGTGAAAGATTTGCTTCCAGCAACAGAAAAGAATTTACCTAATGGCAGTCAAGTAACGCCAACACAACCAAGTCAAACGGAAGTTAAGACAACGGAAGGTACATGGAGCTTCAAGTCCTATGACAAGGCATCAGAAACTATCAATGGAGCGGATGCCCACTTTATCGGCACTTGGGAATTCACCCCAGCGCCAACCTATAAGGCAACTCACGAGTTTGTCAGCGGAACTCCAGGTAAAGAACTTCCACAAGAAGTGAAAACCCTACTTCCAGCAGATCAAACAGACTTGAAAGATGGCAGTCAAGCAACGCCAACACAACCAAGTCAAACAGAAGTTAAGACAACTGAAGGTACTTGGAGCTTTAAGTCCTATGACAAGGCATCAGAAACTATCAATGGAGCAGACGCACACTTCGTAGGCACTTGGGAATTCACCCCAGCACCAACTTACAAGGCAACACACGAATTTGTCAGCGGAACGCCAGGAAAAGAACTTCCGAAAGAAGTGAAAACCTTGCTTCCAGCAGACCAAACAGACTTGAAAGATGGTAGTCAAGCGACTCCGACTCAACCAAGTCAAACAGAAGTGAAGACCGCAGAAGGTACATGGAGCTTCAAGTCCTATGACAAGGCATCAGAAACTATCAATGGAGCGGATGCCCACTTTATCGGTACTTGGGAATTCACCCCAGCACCAACTTACAAGGCAACACACGAATTTGTCAGCGGAACGCCAGGAAAAGAACTTCCGCAAGAAGTGAAGGCCCTTCTTCCAGCAGACCAAACAAACTTGAAAGATGGCAGCCAAGCAACACCAACACAACCAAGTCAAACAGAAGTGAAGACGGCAGAAGGTACGTGGAGCTTCAAGTCCTATGACAAGGCATCAGAAACTATCAATGGAGCGGATGCCCACTTTATCGGTACTTGGGAATTCACCCCAGCACCAACTTACAAGGCAACACACGAATTTGTCAGCGGAACGCCAGGCAAAGAACTTCCGCAAGAAGTGAAATCCTTGCTTCCAGCAGACCAAACAAACTTGAAAGATGGCAGCCAAGCAACACCAACACAACCAAGTCAAACAGAAGTGAAGACGGCAGAAGGTACGTGGAGCTTCAAGTCCTATGACAAGGCATCAGAAACCATCAATGGAGCGGATGCTCACTTTGTCGGTACTTGGGAATTTACCCCAGCACCAACTTACAAGGCAACACATGAATTTGTCAGCGGAACGCCAGGAAAAGAACTTCCGCAAGAAGTGAAATCCTTGCTTCCATCAGACCAAACAGACTTGAAAGACGGTAGTCAAGCGACTCCGACTCAACCAAGTCAAACTGAGGTTAAGACAGCAGAGGGCACATGGAGCTTCAAGTCCTACGACAAGACATCGGAAACAATTAATGGATCAGATGTTAAGTTTGTAGGCACATGGGAATTCACAGCAAGCCCGGTTCCAACAGTGACTCATAAAGCAGTTCACGAGTTTGTCAGCGGAACTCCAGGCAAAGAACTTCCACAAGAAGTGAAAACCTTGCTTCCAGCAGACCAAACAGACTTGAAGGACGGCAGCCAAGTAACTCCAACTCAACCAAGTCAAACAGAAGTGAAGACCACAGAAGGTACATGGAGCTTTAAGTCCTACGATAAGACTTCTGAAACTATTAATGGGGCAGATGTTAAGTTTGTAGGCACATGGGAATTTACAGCAAGCCCAGTTCCAACAGTGACTCATAAAGCAGTTCACGAGTTTGTTAGCGGAACCCCAGGTAAAGAACTTCCACAAGAAGTGAAAGCCTTACTTCCAGCAGACCAAACAGACTTGAAAGATGGCAGCCAAGCAACGCCAACGCAACCAAGTCAAACAGAGGTTAAGACAGCAGAAGGCACATGGAGCTTCAAGTCTTATGACAAGACATCTGAAACAATTAATGGATCAGATGTTAAGTTTATAGGGACATGGGAATTTACAGCAACTCCAGTTCCAACAGTGACTCATAAAGCAGTTCACGAGTTTGTCAGCGGAACTCCAGGTAAAGAACTTCCACAAGAAGTGAAAGCCTTGCTTCCAGCAGACCAAACAAACTTGAAAGATGGCAGCCAAGCAACGCCAACGAAACCAAGTCAAACAGAAGTGAAGACAGCAGAAGGCACATGGAGCTTCAAGTCCTACGATAAGACATCGGAAACCATTAATGGAGCAGATGTTAAGTTTATAGGTACATGGGAATTTACAGCAACTCCAGTTCCAACAGTGACTCATAAAGCAGTTCACGAGTTTGTTAGCGGAACTCCAGGTAAAGAACTTCCACAAGAAGTGAAAGCCTTGCTTCCAGCAGACCAAACAAACTTGAAAGATGGCAGCAAAGTAACGCCAACGCAACCAAGTCAAACAGAAGTGAAGACGGCAGAAGGTACATGGAGCTTCAAGTCATACGACAAGACTTCAGAGACCGTCAACGGTTCAGATGTTAAATTTGTAGGGACATGGGAATTTACGGCGAGCCCAGCACCAACAGTGACTCATAAAGCAGTTCATGAGTTTGTCAGCGGAACTCCAGGTAAAGAGCTTCCACAAGAAGTGAAAACCTTGCTTCCATCAGATCAAACAGACTTGAAAGATGGTAGCCAAGCGACTCCGACGCAACCAAGTCAAACAGAGGTTAAGACAGCAGAAGGTACATGGAGCTTTAAGTCTTATGACAAGGCATCAGAAACCATCAATGGAGCGGATGCCCACTTCGTCGGTACTTGGGAATTTACCCCGGCAACAAATAAAGATTCTGGAAATAATAGCAAACCAGAAGAAGGAAGTAGTCAAACTAAGGCCTTGTTACCAAACACAGGCTCAGCAGTATCTGGTCTTCTTTCAATCATCGGTCTTGCCTTTGCAAGCCTAGCAGCTTTTATCCTTCGCAAGAAAGATTAAGCCACTCTTAGGAAATAACAAAATGACTTCTTAATTCCTGAGTCTAAGAAGAGAGAACGAGAAATCGTTCTCTCTTTTTCGTTTTATACGCTTGTTTAATTTCTTATCTAATCTACGGCTTTTTCAGACTTAAAAGGAAATACCAAGTAGATGAGAAGTAAGTTTCTAGGTCTGTAGACTGATTTTTAGCACTCTTAACAAAAGAGTGCTAATTTTTTGAGTTTTTGTCTTGACATTCTCTTCTAAGGGTGTATAATAGAATCATGAGTTAGCACTCGGATGTATGGAGTGCTAAGCGATCGGACAGAGAGGAGTGATGAGATGGTTACAGAGCGTCAGCAGGATATTTTAAATCTGATTATTGACATCTTTACCAAAACGCACGAACCTGTCGGATCCAAGGCGCTACAAGAGTCTATTAATTCTAGTAGTGCTACCATTCGTAATGATATGGCGGCTCTAGAGAAGCAGGGTTTGCTTGAGAAGGCTCATACCTCAAGCGGTCGGATGCCAAGTGTTGCTGGTTTTCAGTACTATGTGAAACACTCGCTGGCTTTTGACAGACTGGCTGAGAATGAGGTTTATGAGATTGTCAAAGCCTTTGATCAGGAATTCTTCAAATTGGAGGATATTCTGCAAGAAGCTGCTAATCTACTGGCAGACCTGAGTGACTGCACGGTAGTAGCACTGGATGTTGAACCGAGCAAGCAACGGTTGACAGCCTTTGATATCGTTGTTTTGGGGCAACATACAGCTTTGGCAGTATTTACCCTAGACGAGTCCCGAACGGTTACCAGTCAATTTCTGATTCCAAGGAACTTCTTGCAGGAAGATTTGCTGAAACTGAAGAGCATCATTCAGGAACGTTTCTTAGGACACACTGTTCTAGATATTCACTACAAGATTCGGACGGAGATTCCGCAGATTATCCAGCGTTACTTTACAACAACGGACAATGTCATGGATCTCTTTGAACACATTTTTAAAGAAATGTTCAACGAAAACATTGTGGTGTCGGGCAAAGTCAATCTCTTGAATTTTGCCAATCTAGCAGCCTATCAGTTCTTTGACCAACCGCAAAAAGTGGCTCTGGAGATTCGTGAGGGTCTGCATGAAGATCAAATGCAAAATGTCCGTGTTGCGGACAGTCAGGAATCCTGTCTAGCTGACTTGGCGGTGATTAGTAGCAAGTTCCTTATTCCTTATCGAGGTTTTGGAATTTTGGCGATTATCGGTCCGGTCAATCTGGATTACCAGCAATTGGTCAACCAAGTCAATGTGGTCAATCGTGTTTTGACCATGAAGTTGACAGATTTTTATCGCTACCTCAGCAGTAATCATTATGAAGTAAATTAATTTTGAAATCATTAAAGGAGGCGAACATGGCCCGAGATAAAAAAAACGAAGAAATGAAAGAAGAGGAAGTTGTGGAAACAACTGAAGAAACAACTCCTGAGAAGTCTGAGTTGGACTTGGCAAATGAACGTGCGGATGAGTTCGAAAACAAATACCTTCGCGCTCATGCAGAAATGCAAAATATTCAACGCCGTGCCAATGAAGAACGTCAAAACTTGCAACGTTATCGTAGCCAAGATCTGGCAAAAGCAATTTTACCGTCGCTTGACAACTTAGAACGTGCACTAGCAGTTGAAGGTTTGACAGACGACGTCAAAAAAGGATTGGAGATGGTGCAAGAGAGCTTGATTCACGCTTTGAAAGAAGAAGGAATCGAAGAAATTGCAGCTGACGGTGAATTTGACCATAACTATCACATGGCCATCCAAACTCTCCCAGCAGACGATGAACACCCAGCAGACACCATCGCACAAGTCTTCCAAAAAGGCTACAAACTCCATGAACGTATCCTACGCCCAGCTATGGTAGTAGTATATAACTAGGCTAGAGAACTTAAGAACTTGTCCGAAACGACAATAAAC
Organism: Streptococcus sp. FSL W8-0197; assembly: GCF_037963785.1. Taxonomy (GTDB): domain Bacteria; phylum Bacillota; class Bacilli; order Lactobacillales; family Streptococcaceae; genus Streptococcus; species Streptococcus oralis_CQ. The sequence goes on from NZ_CP150168.1 coordinate 427,892, forward strand.
TATGAAGAAAGATAAAAAGCAAGCCGGAGGCTTGCAAGGAAGATATTGCCCGCCGTGGTAAAAGTTTCAGTAGTTTTTGCTACTGAAACAGGGGATTTTTGAGACAATAGGCTCAAAAATAAGTGATGAAATCCCGAAGGGAGTTGCTCACGTCCCCACCACTTAAGGGGAATATCAAGAAAATCAAAATTCGAATTAAAATTTAAGGAGAAAAACACATGTCTAAAATTATCGGTATTGACTTAGGTACAACAAACTCAGCAGTTGCAGTTCTTGAAGGAACTGAAAGCAAAATCATCGCAAACCCAGAAGGAAACCGCACAACTCCATCTGTAGTTTCATTCAAAAACGGCGAAATCATCGTTGGTGATGCTGCAAAACGTCAAGCAGTTACAAACCCAGATACAGTAATCTCTATCAAATCTAAGATGGGAACTTCTGAAAAAGTTTCTGCAAATGGAAAAGAATACACTCCACAAGAAATCTCAGCTATGATTCTTCAATACTTGAAAGGTTACGCTGAAGAATACCTTGGTGAAAAAGTAACCAAAGCAGTTATCACAGTCCCAGCTTACTTCAACGACGCTCAACGTCAAGCAACAAAAGACGCTGGTAAAATCGCTGGTCTTGAAGTAGAACGTATTGTCAACGAACCAACTGCAGCAGCTCTTGCTTACGGTTTGGACAAGACTGACAAAGAAGAAAAAATCTTGGTATTCGACCTTGGTGGTGGTACATTCGACGTATCTATCCTTGAATTGGGTGACGGTGTATTCGATGTATTGTCAACTGCAGGGGACAACAAACTCGGTGGTGATGACTTTGACCAAAAAATCATCGACCACTTGGTAGCAGAATTCAAGAAAGAAAACGGTATTGACTTGTCTACTGACAAGATGGCAATGCAACGTTTGAAAGATGCAGCTGAAAAAGCTAAGAAAGACCTTTCTGGTGTAACTTCAACACAAATCAGCTTGCCATTCATCACTGCTGGTGAAGCTGGACCTCTTCACTTGGAAATGACCTTGACTCGTGCTAAATTTGACGATTTGACTCGTGACCTTGTTGAACGTACAAAAGTTCCAGTTCGTCAAGCCCTTTCAGATGCAGGTTTGAGCTTGTCAGAAATCGACGAAGTTATCCTTGTTGGTGGTTCAACTCGTATCCCAGCCGTTGTTGAAGCTGTGAAAGCTGAAACTGGTAAAGAACCAAACAAATCAGTAAACCCTGATGAAGTAGTTGCTATGGGTGCTGCGATTCAAGGTGGTGTCATCACTGGTGATGTGAAAGACGTTGTCCTTCTTGACGTAACACCATTGTCACTTGGTATCGAAACAATGGGTGGAGTATTTACAAAACTTATCGATCGCAACACAACAATCCCAACATCTAAATCACAAGTCTTCTCAACAGCAGCAGACAACCAACCAGCCGTTGATATCCACGTTCTTCAAGGTGAACGCCCAATGGCAGCAGATAACAAGACTCTTGGACGCTTCCAATTGACAGACATCCCAGCTGCACCTCGTGGAATTCCTCAAATCGAAGTAACATTTGATATCGACAAGAACGGTATCGTATCTGTTAAGGCTAAAGATCTTGGAACTCAAAAAGAACAAACAATTGTTATCCAATCAAACTCAGGTTTGACAGATGAAGAAATCGACCGCATGATGAAAGATGCAGAAGCAAATGCTGAAGCAGATAAAAAACGTAAAGAAGAAGTAGACCTTCGTAACGAAGTTGACCAAGCAATCTTTGCGACTGAAAAGACAATTAAGGAAACTGAAGGTAAAGGCTTCGATGCAGAACGTGATGCTGCCCAAGCTGCACTTGATGAGCTTAAGAAAGCTCAAGAAGACAACAACTTGGACGAAATGAAAGCGAAACTCGAAGCATTGAACGAAAAAGCTCAAGGACTTGCTGTTAAACTCTACGAACAAGCCGCAGCAGCCCAACAAGCTCAAGCAGGAGCAGAAGGCGCACAAGCAACAGGAAACGCAGGCGATGACGTCGTAGACGGAGAGTTTACGGAGAAATAAAATAGTCCAGTGGACTATTTTATCCCGAGCTTGAAAATCGGAGAGCGAGGTCGTTAAGAATGAGGAATCACTAAAGTGATTGTCATTCTACTGCAATCGCTATGGCGACTTGCTAAAAGCCTTGCTCGTTCAAAAAAAGTATAATCGACTTTGCTTTTGAATGTCGTAATGATAGGAAGAAATCCAGAGGTTGCAACCCAGCCTCTGTTTTTCGGTAAAAAGGGGCTAAACCCAATTTATTTGAGTTTTTATCATCAATATGAAAGAAAGGAATTGAACCCGACCTAGATTGAGGTTTTGTTCCGCAATATTAACAGAAAGGAATAAGGGTGTTCGTAATTGAACTCGAGCGGAAAGCTTGGAAATTAGATAAACCTCCTAAGAAATCAGGATTTCTTGTCGGTTTCCTAAATTTCAGTCGCTTTCTGTTCGCTCTTAGTATCTTGTATGAACAATACTGAATTTTATGATCGTCTGGGGGTGTCAAAAAACGCTTCGGCAGACGAGATCAAAAAGGCTTATCGTAAGCTTTCCAAAAAATATCACCCAGATATCAACAAGGAGCCTGGCGCTGAGGAAAAATACAAGGAAGTTCAAGAAGCTTATGAGACTTTGAGTGACGACCAAAAACGTGCGGCCTACGACCAGTATGGTGCTGCAGGTGCCAACGGTGGCTTTGGTGGTGCTGGTGGTTTCGGTGGCTTTGACGGAGCAGGTGGCTTCGGTGGTTTTGAAGATATCTTCTCAAGTTTTTTCGGGGGAGGCGGAGCTTCACGCAATCCAAACGCTCCTCGTCAAGGAGATGACCTCCAGTATCGTGTGAACTTGACCTTTGAAGAAGCTATCTTCGGAACAGAAAAGGAAGTTAAGTACAACCGTGAAGCCAGCTGTCGTACATGTAATGGATCTGGTGCTAAGCCAGGGACAAGTCCAGTCACTTGTGGACGCTGTCATGGTGCTGGTGTTATTAACGTTGATACGCAGACTCCTCTTGGTATGATGCGCCGTCAAGTAACCTGTGATGTCTGTCATGGTCGCGGAAAAGAAATTAAAGATCCATGTACAACTTGTCATGGAACAGGTCATGAAAAACAAGCTCATAGCGTACATGTAAAAATCCCTGCTGGTGTGGAAACAGGCCAACAAATCCGCCTCGCTGGTCAAGGTGAAGCAGGCTTTAACGGTGGACCTTATGGTGACTTGTATGTAGTAGTTTCTGTAGAAGCCAGCGACAAGTTTGAACGTGAAGGAACAACTATTTTCTACAAGTTAAATCTTAATATTGTCCAAGCTGCTCTTGGAGATACTGTTGAAATTCCAACCGTGCATGGAGATGTTGAATTGGTTATCCCAGAAGGAACACAGACTGGCAAGAAATTCCGTCTACGTGGCAAGGGAGCACCGAGCCTTCGTGGCGGTGCCGTTGGTGACCAATACGTTACTGTTAATGTCGTGACTCCGACAGGTTTGAACGACCGCCAAAAAGCTGCGCTTAAAGAATTCGCAGCTGCAGGGGACTTGAAAGTCAATCCAAAGAAAAAAGGCTTCTTTGACCATATAAAAGATGCCTTTGAAGGAGAATAAAGTAAAAAGAGCCGAGTGGCTCTTTTTTGTTACCATTAAAAATTTAGTGTCGAAAAATCATTTTCCAGTTAGTCTACTATTTATACTTTTGAGTGAGCAAGCCAGCTGCATCCATCTCCTGAATGAGTTGCTTAAGTTCCGCTTCTTTACCAGGTTTCACAGTGACAGTATCGATATGTTTGATCGCCGAATTATCCTGAATATCCACTAAGGTCAAAGCTTTTTCATAGAATGCAATTCCCTTTTTAAGACTTTCCTGATCTTTCCAATTTAGAATTGTGTAAGAAGATTTTGATTTCTTTCCTTTTTCTTGGAAATACTTCTCGCCCTCCTCCTCCAAAAATTGTATTAAACCGTGATTGAACAAGTTGTCTCCTACCTTATAGTATGAAATATCCCCTGCCTGTAGGACATAGACTTCCAGTCGGTTTTTGGTGAGTTTTGGACTTTCTTTTAGGACGGGGTGACTATTGATGACCTCGTCTGAGAAAGTAACATAAAAATCTAGGCCTCCACCCTCGTATTGATAGTGTCCATCCGATTCGACTTTCTCGGGAGGGAGGTCAAGGGAGATAAAGATTTGTTTTAAGGCTTCATTCCCCTCACGGATGTCACTCGGTGACGCCTTGAAAAGATTGGCCACTAGTAGAAATGCCAAGGCTACAAGAAGGCAGAGGCAGCCGCAAGGGATCGCGATGACCTTCGCTAGAACTTTTACAAACTGTTTCATTTTCATTCCTCTTCTTTGTTTGGACTTGACAACCTAAAATGGATTTAAGGAAAGTTGGAGGCTTTCTTATACTTGTTTTTCTTCTTGGAGGATCGCCATTCTGGTTTGGAAATCTTTTTCTAAAACTTTGAATTTGTAGGTTAAATCTTTTTGGTATTCCTTGATAAGGGCTTTTTGTTGGTCGATGATTTGTAGGCTGTTTTGGATGATATCCAAATCATCCTTGATAGCTTGGACGCGGTCAGTTGTATCTAGCACTTCATCCTGAATGGCTTGGCGATTTTTTACGACAAAATAACTTCCAGCAGCAGCTCCTGCGAATAGCAGTAGATTTGATAGTTTCATGGCATCTCCTTAAGCGTTTTTAATGGTTTCAGCGACTTGGGCAAGTTTGTCAAAGTCAGGTTCGTGGGCGATAAAGTCAATCTTGAGGTCATCTTCTGCACCGTAGCGAGGTACGAGGTGTACATGGGTATGAAAGACCGTTTGACCAGCGATTTCCTCGCAGTTGGCAATGATATTCATGCCAACAGCCTTGGTAGCCTTCATGACTTTTTGAGCCACTGTTGGTACTTGGGCAAAGAGTTGGCTGGCGCTGGTAGCGTCCATCTCTAAAAGATTGCGATAGTGCTCTTTGGGTACAATGAGGGTGTGCCCAGGCGTTACTTGAGAGATATCAAGAAAGGCAAGAACCTGCTCATCTTCGTATACTTTTGAAGCAGGAATTTCCCCTGCGATGATCTTACAAAAAATGCAATCTGACATAAAATCCACCTCTACTGTATTGAATTTTGATATAATATAGCTACATTATACCAGATTCGGAGAAAATATGTTAGAAATTAAAAACCTGACAGGAGGCTATGTTCACGTCCCTGTCTTGAAAGATGTGTCCTTTACCGTTGAAAGTGGGCAGTTGGTCGGTTTGATTGGGCTCAACGGTGCTGGGAAATCAACGACAATCAATGAGATTATTGGTCTGTTGACACCTTACAGTGGGGAAATCAAGATTAACGGTCTCACCCTGCGAGAAGATGCGACCAACTATCGCAAGCAGATTGGCTATATCCCAGAAACGCCTAGTCTGTATGAGGAATTGACCCTCAGAGAGCATATCGAGACGGTTGCCATGGCCTATGGTATTGAGCAAAAAGTGGCTTTTGAGCGAGTAGAATCTTTGTTAAAAATGTTTCGTTTGGATCAAAAATTAGACTGGTTCCCAGTGCATTTTTCCAAAGGGATGAAGCAGAAGGTCATGATTATCTGTGCCTTTGTCGTAGATCCGAGTCTTTTCATCGTTGATGAGCCTTTCCTTGGGCTCGATCCTTTGGCCATTTCTGACTTGATCCAGCTTTTGGAAGTGGAAAAGCAAAAAGGCAAGTCCATTCTCATGAGTACCCACGTGCTAGACTCAGCGGAAAAGATGTGTGATGCCTTTGTCATTCTCCACAAGGGGGAGGTGCGGGCTCAGGGGAACCTCCAGCAACTGCGGGATGCTTTTGCCATGCCTGAAGCGAGTTTGAATGATATTTACTTGGCTCTGACCAAAGAGGAGGAGCTATGAAAGACTTGTTTTTAAAGAGAAAGCAGGCTTTTCGTAAGGAGTGTCTTGGTTATCTGCGTTATGTTCTAAATGACCATTTTGTCTTGTTCCTGCTAGTTCTCATCGGTTTTCTAGCTTACCAGTACAGTCAACTCCTGCAAGATTTTCCTGAAAATCATTGGCCTATCCTCTTGTTTTTGGGGATTGTCTCTGCCTTGCTTTTAGCTTGGGGAGGAATCGCGACCTACATGGAAGGACCGGATAAACTCTTTCTCTTAGTCAGTGAAGAGGAGGTCAAGTTGTACCTCAAAGGGCAGACGTCGCGTTCATTGGTTTTCTGGACAATTGTTCAAACCCTCTTTTTACTCTTGTTTGCACCCTTGTTTTTAGCCATGGGCTATGGCTTGCCAGTCTTTCTTGTCTATGTGCTTTTATTAGGAGCTGGGAAATACCTCCTCTTTCGGCACAAAGCTAGTAAATTTTTCACTGAAACTGGACTGGACTGGGACTATGTCATTGCCCAAGAAAGCAAGCGCAAGCAAGTCTTGCTTCGTTTCTTTGCTCTCTTTACTCAGGTCAAGGGCGTTTCAAACAGTGTCAAGCGTCGCGCTTATCTGGATTTCATCCTAAAGACTGTTCAAAAGGTGCCAGGGAAGATCTGGCAAAACCTCTATCTTCGCTCTTATCTGCGAAATGGAGACCTCTTTGCCCTCAGTCTCCGCCTCTTACTCCTATCCTTGTTAGCTGTGATTTTTATCGAACAGTCTTGGATTGCGACAGCAGTAGTTGTCCTGTTTAATTACCTTATGCTCTTCCAGTTGTTGGCTCTCTATCGTGCTTTTGACTACCAGTACTTGACCCAGCTTTTTCCTTTAGAAAAGGGTGAAAAAGAGAAAGGACTACAGGAAGTTATCCGAGGATTGACATGTTTTGTTTTATTAGTTCAACTGATAGTTGGTTTGATTACCCTCCAAGAAAAACTAGCCCTTCTAGCCCTGCTTGGAGCTGGACTGGTTTTACAAGTCTTGTATTTGCCTTATCAGGTAAAACGTCAGATGCAGGATTAATCTTACTTATAGGACACTAAAAAAGAAGTTGAGTTCTGTCTCAGCTTCTTTTATTTTCTACAAGATAATAGTTGGTCCGTAGAGACTTAGTTTGGTTTTGACTTGGTCAAAGTGGAAACGGTCATAGGCCCGCCAAGCGGCGCGAGTGGGAGCATCTGGATTGAGAGCGCTGAGACCCAGGAGAAGACTGGAAGTCTGGTAAAATTTTTCCAGCTCAATCAAGAATCGATTATCCACTGTTTCAGCCTTCGCTAGAAAGTCAAGGATATTGTCCAGCTGCTCCTGAAAGCGGATATCGTCAGCTGTTGCCTGTTTGCAGACTTGGTAGGCTTTGTTTAAGTCAGTAATCAAAGTCTGAGCTATTTTGATTGGGTCTGTATCTGTCATGAGAATGCCTCCTTTGTGCTGGTTTTAAAGTTGTTTCAAGTGATTGTCTTTCTATAATCATAGTCTATCACTTTTAACTCTTTTTCTACTTTCAAATCTTTAATTATCATTGAAATTTCCTGAATGGTTATTGCAGGATTTTATGATAAAATAATTGTAAGATTATCATAGTTATTTTTTAGATACTTCGACACTTTAGGAATTTTTGAGAACCGTTTAGGATTTGGTGAAAAATAGTTTCTAGATTTATGCTATCCTCTTTTTAGGAGGTTTTATCCATGAACTACATTATCATCCAAAAAGAGAAAGAAATTTTCAAATTAAACATAGAGGATATCTACTATATCCAAACGCATCCAAACAAAGCCCATACCGTACAGATTGTTACAGAAAACGCTAGCTTTGATCTATTTCAAAATTTAAGCAATCTTGAGAAACAATATGGGGAAACCTTGACGAGATGTCATCGAAATTGTCTGGTTAACCTTGAACGGCTAAAATCCATGGATATCCAATCAAAGACTCTTTTTCTTGGAGAAGAAGGTCGATATGCTGTTCAGTGTGCCAGACGTCGCTATAGAGACATTCGCCAAAAATGGTTGAAAGAAGGAGAGTAAGAAGATGAGAATATTTGTTTTAGAAGATGATTTTTCCCAACAAGCTAGGATTGAAACGGTGATTGAGAAACTCTTGAAGGAACATCATATCACTCCGAGTTCTTTTGAAGTTTTTGGCAAGCCAGACCAACTGCTAGCAGAGGTGCATGAGAAGGGAGCACATCAGCTTTTCTTTTTGGACATTGAGATTCGAAATGAGGAGATGAAAGGCCTAGAAGTGGCAAGAAAGATTCGGGATCGAGATCCTTATGCCCTGATTGTCTTTGTGACGACTCACTCGGAGTTTATGCCCCTGTCCTTTCGCTACCAGGTATCAGCTTTGGACTACATTGATAAGGCCTTGTCGGCAGAGGAGTTTGAGTCTCGTATCGAGACAGCTCTTCTCTATGCCGATAGTCAAGACAGCAAAAGCCTGGCGGAAGATTGCTTTTACTTTAAATCAAAATTTGCTCAATTCCAGTATCCTTTTAAAGAGGTTTACTATCTCGAAACGTCCCCAAGACCCCATCGTGTTATTCTCTATACCAAGACGGATAGGCTGGAATTTACGGCGAGTCTAGAGGAGGTTCTCAAGCAGGAGCCTCGTCTCTTGCAGTGTCATCGTTCTTTTCTCATCAATCCAGCCAATGTAGTGCATTTGGATAAGAAAGAAAAACTGCTTTTCTTTGCCAATGGTGGAAGTTGTCTAATCGCGCGTTATAAGGTTAGGGAAGTGTCTGAGGCTATCAATAATTTGCATTGAGCTAGGAGAATTTATGAATATTACTTGGATATTATTGTATACACTTATTACTAATGGGCTAGAAATTGTCATTTTCTTTAAGGTAGATGGAATTGGTCTCACTTTCGAGAGGATTTTTAAGGCCTTTCTTCTGAAATTTCTCCTAGGGGCCATTTTTGCGACTTTTAAATTTTTAGCTGTGAGTGAATATTTGTCATATTTTATAGAACCTTTGTTTGGCATAGGGTTATCTTTCTTATTGTTAAGAGGGCTTCCTAAAAAACTTCTTTTCTTTTATGGTCTCTTTCCAATGATATTGGTGAATCTCTTTTATAGAGGAGTCTCCTATTTTGTGCTTCCATTTTTGGGACAAGGGCAAGTATATGATGGCTACTCACTTACTGGGTTATGTATAATAATTTTCAATTTCTTCATTTCTCTAGTCTTTTTGAAATGGTTGGACTATGATTTTACTAGTTTGAGAAGGGAGATTCTAGATAAAGGTTTTCAAAAGTCCCTGACTAAAATTAACTGGATAATGGGAACCTACTATCTAGTTATGGAAACTCTGTCTTTCTTTGAATATGAACAAAGCATTCAATCAAAGACTGTTCGCCATCTGATCCTAGTGTTTTACATGCTCTTTTTTATGGGGGTTATCAAGAAGCTGGATACCTATTTGAAGGAAAAACTTCAGGAGAAACTGAACCAAGAGCAGGCCCTGCGCTATAGAGATATGGAACGCTATAGTCGGCATATAGAGGAGCTTTATAAGGAAGTTCGGAGCTTTCGTCATGATTATGCCAACCTCTTGACCAGCTTAAGCCTAGGCATTGAAGAGGAGGATATGGAGCAGATAAAAGAGATCTACGACTCCGTCTTGAAGGATTCTAGTGAAAAATTGCAGGACAACAAATATGACCTGGGCCGATTGGTGAATATTCGGGACCGTGCCCTCAAAAGTCTCCTCGCAGGAAAATTTATAAAAGCCAGAGAAAAGGATATTGTCTTTAATGTCGAGGTTCCTGAGGAGATTCAAGTTGAGGGGATGAGCCTACTTGATTTTCTAACCATTGTGTCTATCCTTTGTGACAATGCTATTGAAGCTAGTGCAGAGGCTAGTCAACCTTATGTCTCAATCGCCTTTTTAAAAAGTGGAGCGAAGGAAAACTTTATCATTGAAAACTCCATCAAAGAAGAGGGCATAGATGTTTCTGAAATCTTCTCTTTTGGAGTTAGTTCTAAAGGGGAGGAGAGAGGAGTTGGTCTTTATACCGTTATGAAGATAGTGGAAAGTTATCCCAATGCTAGTCTCAATACTATCTGTCAAAATCAAGTCTTTCGTCAGATACTTACTATGATGCATACAGAATGATGAAAATAAGACCGAGAGTTCTTGTATCTCGATCTTATTTTTTTATAGTTGTATTGGCTGATGAAGTCCTTGTGTGATGTTATGAGAATATCTATTAACGCTATATAAGAAATTTTCCCACCATCCTCCACCTGTAATCTGGTTGAGTTCAGTAGTTGTTAGTTCTTGAAATGAAGTTAGGTTTTGATTCTTATCCATGTTACGATTCTCCTGTTTTATAAGATAATAAATAGTTATAGAGTGTTATCTGAAAATTAATCAGAATGTGTTAAAATTTTATCTTTGAAATAATCAAAATATGTTTTCTTTGCAGTTACACTAGTGACGCGACCTTGTAAGCCGTATTGGATGAGTTTACTGTCCTCATTAGATAGTTTTGCAAGAGCGGTTAGTTTAAAGAGATTTCCTTGTTCTGTTCTGGTAGGAGTTTGATCAATGCTCTGAAGTTGGCCAATGATGGTAATACCGTGATTTCCAATCTTCTCAAGTTTTAATCTTACAGTTTGTCCTTTATCTAGTAAGGGGAGATAGTCAGATGATACGTAGTAAGTGATTAGTACTTCTCTTGTATCTGTGATGACAGGGAATATTTGAGCAATTTCTGTACCAGTCGGAATTCTATTTTTACCTTCAAATTCGCTGTTCAGATGAATGATACCTTTACTTGGAGCGGTTAAGGTATTATTTTCTAAGCGCTGTGTCGCTTGATCTAGTTGTACTTTTAATTCTGTTAATTGATTTTCCACGGTTAGTTGTTGCTGAGAAGCAGTCTGTAAAAATTGAGTGCGGAGTACTTCAATTTTGGTTTCTAAACTATTATCATAAGTTGCTACACTTCCGATACCAGCTTGCTGAATTTTGAGGCTTGCGATAGATGATTCAAGATTTGCAATACTTTGATTGATTTGAGATAAAAATGGCTCCTCTGCAGTTCCCTGTGTTTGTCCTTGTGAGGCTACAAGATAACGATTCAAAATTGACTGGTGTGGATTGCCAGTCGGTAAGCGTGCTCTTTTGTTTATGATAGCATCTCTCAGCTCTTCATATTCTCCAATTTGTTGTTGAATTTTTGTAATTTCTTGTTCGATAGCTGATGAACTGCTATTAGCAAGATTGGCTTGATTTGAAACTTCAGTGTTAGTCTTTGAGATACCCAGCTCAATATCATGAGCTTGTTTAGTAAAATTCATAAAGGTATTATAGTAGCCAAACTCATCCTCACCAGAAAAAAGATCGGTATTTTTTTCTAAGCTTTGTTTCAAAATTCCAAGTCCTTCTTTTTGCTTCTCAAGTCTTTGTAACTGAGTTTCTAAGGCAGTTTTCTGACTTTCTTCCATTGTTTCAGAGTATTTGATGAGTAAGTCACCTTTTTCAACTACTTGATTTGCCACTAAATGATTAGCTAAGATAGTATTATCACTGGTTGACTGAATGGATGCAATGACACTTGTAGGAGTGACTTCTCCTTGCGATGTAACAGTAATCTCTTTTGTAGCAACAAGGGAGAAAATCACGATGAAAGTAAACAGTAATGAAAGTGGTATGATCAATACTGTCGCATAATTATGGTAACGTCTCTGATAAAACTCGACGCTTCTAAAAAGATTAGGATTCATAACATTCTCCTTATTTGTTGAATAGATGATGGTAGAAGCCTTGCGCCTGTATTAACTCTTGATGACTACCAACTTCAATGATTTTCCCTTGGTCAAGAACAATGACACGGTTAGTCCGTTCGGCTATACTTAGACGATGGGCTACAAAGAGAATGGTTTTATCAGTTAGGGACATAAGATTATCTATAACCTTTTTCTCAGTCAAAACATCGAGAGCACTAGTAGCTTCATCTAGTATTAAAACAGGAGATTTAGTTAAAAGAGCACGAGCGAGGGCGATTCGTTGCTTCTGTCCTCCTGACAGACCTGCTCCATCAGAAAGTTGAGTTTGATAGCCCATAGGCATTCTTTCAATATCTTGACGGATTTCAGCTAATTCGCAAGCTTTTAGAATATCTTCTTGGCTAATCATATTATTACCACCCAAGGTTAAGTTTTCCAAGATAGAGCCATTAAAGATATAGGCTTGTTGGGGCAGGTAATTAATATGACGGCGCAAGACTTTTTTATCAATATTTTTAATATCCTGATGATTGATGGAAATATGTCCTTTGTAAGGTTCAAAGAAATTGACAATCATTTTGGCTAAAGTTGTTTTACCAGAACCACTAACTCCAACCAGGCTGACCTTATCTCCTTGTTTAATCGTTAGATTAATATCCGTTAAGGTATCTCGCCCAAAACCATACTTATAAGAAAGGTCATCAAATTCAATATCGCCCATCAAAAAATGTGAATGAACAGAGTTTTCTTGAACTTGAAATTCAGATTCGACTAAATAGACCTCGTTCAAGCGGTTATTAGCAACCTTCGCAGATTGGAGTTTGGTTTGGAGGTTGATAATATTTTCCATAGGAGTTGTAAAGTAAGAAAGAAGTGTATTAAAGGTAATCAGCTGACCGATAGAAATTTTACTCGACATGACTAATTGAGCACCAAACCATAGGATAAAGATATTAAGAACTAACTTTGTTCCTTGCTTTAAATTAGTTTGTAAAATAGAATATTTAGTAAGTTTAAAGGATTTTTCCAAATAATCTACAAATTCGCTGTCTATATTTTGATAGCGATTTTCTTCACTCGTGAGCGACTTTATAGTTTCAATCCCGTTGATATCTTCGATAATAGCAGAGCTAACCATAGAATTACTTTGCATGACATCATGGTTCATTTTTTCGAAAGGCTTCATAAAAGAAAAGATGATGAACATGTATATAGGAATGGAAATAAGAGAAAGAAGGAAGAGATTAGGGTTTTGTGCCAGTAAGACGCCCCCTACAAGAATCAGAATAGAAACATCCAGAAAAAGAGAAAGAATGGTAGAAGCCAAGGCATCTATAATAGAGTTAGCATCTGTGAACCGTGAAATGATTTCTCCTGTACGACGTGTCGCAAAGAAAGACATAGGAAGTTCAAAAATATGGCGAATATAGGATAAAATCACATCAATACTTAATCTCTGACTCAGAACAGTTAGGAGATAATCTCTGGAGAAGCTCATGGCTTGTTGGAGGATATAGGTGATAATTAGACCAATTGAGATAATTCCTAAAGTTGATTTCATCTGATTTGGGATGTATTCATCTAAGATTCCTTGGAGATAATAAGAACCACCGATATTGATAATAGTGACTAATAAGCTTGAGAGAACAATGTAAGCAATGAGAGATTTTTGTTTGAAAATCAGAGGGAGGAAGCTCAGTAGACCATTCTTTTTATCTTTATGGGGTTGATAGCTGGGTTTGGGAGCTAGAAAAATAGCTACTCCAGTCCATTCAGAGAAAAAGCGTTCTTTTGACATTTTTGTGATTTTTACAGAAGGGTCAGGATCACCAATAATCAGATAGTCTTTCTTTGTTTGATAGACAACATAGTAATGTTGGAGTTTCCCTTCTTTGTTAACGTGAACGATAAATGGATAGGGGACATCACTCATGTCAAAGAGCGTTTTATCTGCTTGAACAGGCCTTGTTTCAAATCCCATTTCATTTGCGGCTTTTACAATGCCAAGAGCAGTCGTCCCTTCTTTGTTGGTCTTTGCAAGTTCTCTCAAGTGAGCTAGAGAAAAATCTGAACCATAGAATTTAGCAATCGAGGCTAAGGCAGCGACACCACAGTCTCTAGCATCTATTTGAGGAACAAATGTATGTTTATAAGAAGTCATTGGCAAATCCTTTCATATAAAATATGAATTTATTATACCATGATACTAAGTTCATATTTTATAAAATCTTGAATTGTCATTGAAACTTCCTGAATGGTAAAAAAGTGATTAGAAACTATCTTTCTTTAAAAATCTATAGGTGTATTTTGAAATAAAAAGCTAATTCAAGACGTTTCGATGACAATTCAAGATTTGGATGAAAAACTTTAACAAACAATGATATACTAAACTTGTCAAAGTTGCAACAGGACAAAAAATTAAAAATAAAAAAAGGAGTATTTGTCATGAATACAAAAATGATGGAACAATTTGAGATTATGGATACTGATATGCTTGCGAAAGTTGAAGGAGGTTTCGGAGGTTGGGGAGATATGCTTTCTGGTTTATTGGGTGGACTAGCACCGTCTCCAACTTTGGATCAATTAAATGGTAAGTGGCCTATTAGACATCCTTCGAAACCATGTAGTCCTTATGGTATAGGGGGAACTCCAAACTCATGTAATGGTATTTAAAAAGGATTGAAGCTATGAAGGCAAAATATGGGAATCAAATTGTTGATGTTTGGGAAATTGGTCAAGCAACTCCTAAACCAAGTTGGGTAGAGGAAGCTTTTCAAAAAAATTATATGGTTTGGTTGGATAATCATGTGCGCATTCTTATGGCGGCTCTTAATACTTCTCTCACAACTAATATCAAGTTTGGTCTGGTTGGAACAGTTGGAGGAGGATTCGCTGGTTATGGTATATATGTTCTTGGTTACCCAGGTGATTATCTAGATATCACCAATCATAGAGTTGTTTCTGCTAAAACATTTCACAAAAGTTATCAAATTTTAGAAAATGATTAGATATCATTTAATTGTAATGGAGTTTAGGTATGGAAAAAATATTTGCTAAAAAACGCAACGTATTTCTAACGAGATTGTTTCTAGGTCAGTTGCCTTTGCTAATCTCTACTTATCTATTTCTCTCTCGTCAATTTTTAAATTTTTCCTTAGTCTACCAATTTATTTTAGTGGTTATCAACTTGACTTCTATTTTGGCTGTTGTTTATCTCACTAGGTAAATGAGAGTGAAAAAATTTGAAGATGATGGTTTGATAAGTCCTAGAGCCAATCAACTAATGTTCGTAGGATTGACATGTTTTATGACTATTATCTGTTTGTATAGAGGTATCACAGCAGTAGAATCCTATCAACAACTAATCGCCTATATTGGAGCTATTCTATGCTTTATTATCACGCTTCTGCTCGTTTGGGGGTTGAAGTATTATAAAAAGTAGAGCTTAATGAAGTATAAAGGGGTCAGTTTTTTTGAAATACTTACCCCTTTTATAATGAAGTTTTTGCAATTCAAGATGTTTCGATGACCATTCATGATTTGAGTAATCCAAGGTCAAAATGAGTGCTATACTAGCAGTGTAAAGGTTCTTGCTCAACTAAGATAAATCACACATTTAGGAGGAAATCTTATGAAGAAAAAAATACTTATCATTTTCATCTTGTATCTAATCATGTCCCTCTTTCTTTATCCGCTTAGGGAAAGTATTTGGTATCAGCTATTTTATACCATAGCTTATGTGATTGCAGTTATGATCTATTTTGCTTTAACTAAAAAGAAAGGAGCAAAGAAATGAAAACTTTTCTTGCTAAAAAACGGAACATCTTCCTTTCGTTTGGGGGTTGAAGTATTATAAAAAGTAGAGGTTAATGAAGTATAAAAGGGTAAGTGTTTTCGAAATGCTTACCTTTTTAATGAAGTTTTTGCAATTCAAGATGTTTTGATGACCATTTAAGATTTATATGAATTTGTAATCTTAAATAAGGTAAGATAAAGACAACAAATGTAAAGGAGTATTCTTATGAAGAAACAAAAGATAAAATCGCTATTACTTGTACCACTTGTATTTGCATCTATTACTACAGGTGCTGTATATGCAGAAGAACAGACTACTTCATCTATCCAGGCGAATGATAGTTCTCTTGTGGCACCAGATTTGCCATCGACTAAGGAAAAGGTGGAGAATAAACCTTCTATTGTAACCCCAGAAGAGTATGAGCAGAATGTTGCGGAATTTAAAAAGATAGATATTGAAGCCGTTCGTCAATCTTTTACCGGGGACCAATTGGAACATACTATATATTTTGGTAGAAAAACATGCTCTCATTGTCGTCAATTTTCTCCTGAATTGAAAGAATTTAATAACCTGATTGAAAAGAAGTTAGAGTATTATGATTTGGATGGTAAAGATTTTGACGGGGAAGCGAGAGAGTTTCTATTTAAAAAAGTCGGTATTCCAGGAACACCAACAATTTTGTATTTAAGAAATGGACATCCGATATCTGGATGGGTTGGTGGCGGAGCGACTGCACAACAGGTTTATGATTATATGTACTCGAGAAACTCACCTAAGCAAACGGAAACAATAGCATCGTCCGAGGAAACAGTAACTGAAAATGTGCATGATGAGAAAACCAGAAATGACAGCATGAGTACTAGTGATAAAGTTGTAAGTGAAAGCAAAGGTATGAGTGATGAAAAAAGAACCGAAATGAAAATATCCAATGATAATCCCAATTCTAATAGTGAAAATAGCGGGAAAGTGGAGAGTATAAACTCAACTTCCAAAGCTAAAACTACTCAATCTGGCGATTTAGCAATGTTAGACAATAAGAATCAATTGGAAACTCTCAAACCTATTTTTGATGCTGCTCAAGAAAATAAAACTCCTTTAACCGATGTTAAGGGAAGCCAATCTATTACTTCGAATGAAAAATTATTACCGAAAACAGGAGAGGAAGAAAGTTACCAACTGATTCGGCTAGCTGTCGCGTTTCTTATGACTTCTATAATGATTAAAGTGAAACAAAAAATTCATAAATAAAAATAGATGGTAAACAGGTGCAATGATATTATTTGTTTGTAATAACATATGGCTAGAATTTGCCTATAGACAAGAGTGAAAGGGCAAGCATGTTTTTAATGCTTGCTTTTTAAATTTTTTAACAATTCAAGACGTTTCGATGGCAATTCAAGATTTGGATGAAAAAATATAATATACAGTGATATACTAAACTTGTCAAAGTTGCAACAGGACAAAAAATTAAAAATAAAAAAAGGAGTATTTGTCATGAATACAAAAATGATGGAACAATTTGAGATTGTGGATACTGAAATGCTGGCTAGCATTGAGGGAGGAACTGATTGGGGAACAGTAGGAAAAGGAGCTGTCTATGGAGCAGGTATCGGAGTTGCTATGTGTACGGTAGGAGGACTCCTTACTGGTGGTTCCGCATGGGCTATGACTGCTGGCTGTGCTTGGGCTGGAGCTAAACTTGGTGGTGCTTTTACTGCAATTGCTGATAATATTTGGCCATAGAAGGGAGTAGAAATTATGTTTGATTACAAAATAGTAGACAATCAAGAATTAAGTAATATTTCTGGAGGTGGATTGGGAGGAGATGTAGTTGTAGGAGCCTTGTCGGGTGCATTTCAGGCAGGACAATCTTGTATCGCTGGAGGCCCTCAAGCTTACTTTATTTGCGCAACAGGGGGCGCTATAGTAGGTGGCATTATAGCTTTTGGATTGAGACCCCCAAAATAGTTTAAAAGAGGAATGGGTATTAATATGTTAAATGAAACTATGATTCAGCTTATACTCATTGCAATTTGTTGTGTGTACATTATTTTTAACACCAAGGCTGATAAAAACCCAAAGAGAGGATATCGTACGGCTTTGTACCTTTTCGTTATGGCTGGTATTATATCCTATATTATGAATTATCTGAATTGGTTAGATTTTTTCTTACTGATAACTCCGATAATGTGTCTTTTTAAATTTGAAGATAAATGGAGTTAGCAACATTTGACACTTCAATAGGTTATTAACTATCCTTTGGCTCATTGTCAACTGTAGTGAGTTGAAGAAAAGCTAAGATCGAGAAAGGACGAATTTCGTCCTTTCTTTTTTGAGTACGACGGGCATGTCGTGTATTTGATGTGTAAGTCCTCCGTGTGCACCCGCTACCGGTGAATTCAATAGCGATTCTCAAGCCTGACTATCGTGAGGTAGCGGGGAGAAGAAGGCATAGCGAAATCGTGGCTTAAAGAACAGGAATGTTATAGTAAGACACGTTTAGAGGATAAAGTGGCTTCACACTCTAAAGCACAAATAGGTATACTGATGGAAGAGTTAATCTATAGAGGATTACTTCAACACGCCTTTTTTAAACATTCGCGATTTGGCCTTGATTTGCACTTCCTCATTTTTCAAGCCTACCTAGTTTGTTAGATATTTCCGTCTTTGCAACATTTGGAATCATCCTTGCCGGTTTGACCCGCTATACCAAGAGCATTTATCCATCTTATGCGGTGCATGTTATCAATAATATTGTCGCGACATCACCATTTTTGCTGACTTTTTTACACAGGATATTTAGCTAAAAATAGTGGAGTAAAAATAATTATCGATTTTAAGAAGAGACTGGGACAAAAGTCTAATATTAAATATAAAAAGCGAACAAAATCAGTTATCTAACACTCAGAATTCTGTCTTGTTCGCTTTTTTGTCTAATCTATCGATTTTAAAAATTTATAATATAGAATTCCTAAAATCAAAATCTTTTTGTCCCAGTCTCTTCTTATTAGTTGATTGGGAAGATTGTGCTCTTTGAGTAATTCAAGATGTTTCGATGACAATTCAAGATTTGGATGAAAAAAATTAATAAACGATGATATACTAAACTTGTCAAAGTTGCAACAAGACAAAAATTAAAAATAAAAAGGAGTATTTGGCATGGATACAAGAATGATGGAACAATTTGAAATTATGGATACTGAGATACTTGATCATATAGAGGGTGGAGATGTATCTGATATTTATAGAGGGTATGCTTATCAGGGAAGTCCATTTGGTTCTTACCCTTCTATATTAAAAAATTCAGGTCCTTTTCCAGTAAGTGGGTCCTGCCCTCGTGGTTATCGTGACCTTGGTTATATAGGAGCAGGTTTTCATTTATGTGGAATATAGGCTAAAATATAAGAAATGAGGAAGAATTTCTATGAAAAAGTATCAGCTTCTATTCAAAACAAGTGCAATTTTATCCTACCTATTTTTCGTATTTGGCCTTTCTCAGCTAACGCTCATCGTTCAAAATTATTGGCAATTTTCTTCTCAGATAGGCAATTTATTCTGGATTCAAAATATCTTGAGTTTACTTTTTATTGGAGTCATGATTGTGGTTCTTGTTAAGACAGGCCATGGTTATCTCTTTCGCATTCCAAGAAAAAAATGGTTTTGGTATTCGATTTTGACAGTATTAGTGGTAGTGTTCCAGATCTCTTTTAACGTTCAGACAGCTAAACATGTTCAGTCAACTGCGGAAGGTTGGGCTGTATTGATTGGTTATAGTGGGACTAACTTTGCAGAGCTAGGTATTTATATAGCCCTGTTCTTTCTGGTTCCACTGATGGAAGAGTTAATCTATAGAGGATTACTGCAACACGCTTTCTTTAAGCATTCGCGATTTGGTCTTGATTTGCTTCTTCCTTCTATTTTATTTGCTCTCCCTCATTTTTCAAGCCTACCTAGTCTGTTAGATATCTTCGTCTTTGCAACAGTTGGAATCATCTTTGCTGGTTTGACCCGCTATACCAAGAGCATTTATCCATCCTATGCGGTGCATGTTATCAATAATATCGTAGCGACATTACCATTTTTGCTCACTTTTCTACATAGGGTCTTGGGGTGAAAAAACCAAAAGGTTTACTTTTCAGCCATAGAGGAGTTCATCATGTATAAACACTTATTTTTTCTAGATTCAAAAACTTTAGACTGGTTGACACCTTATATTCTAGTCTTGGCTTCTGATACCATTGCCTTTAATGTTTTTGTGTTAACCTTTGTATCTGCGGCGGTCTTTTCTTCCCTGAATCCCATGTTAGCTTTTATGGCTATATTCTTAGGAGCTGGTTATGTTATCGGATTTTGGTTACTAAAATGGTTTGTTTTGGAAAGACTAGAGCTAAAGGATGACTTGTAGGAAAGTTTGTTTGTTGAGGAGGATAGCTTTATGGCCATTTTCAATAAGTGTCATGCCTTGTTTTTTGGATTTTTAGTATTTGCAATCGTTGGTGCAGCGGGTTATTCCATTAATCAAGGGGATTATTTTCAACACCAGTACACATTCATTATTATAAAGAGTCTCTTGCTTTTCCTTAGTTTTGGCTATGCGAGATGGTTTGATATGATTTCTTTTGGGATTTTAAGTAAGAAACAACTCTTGCTGTTCATTGGAATCTTTCTTCTCACGGTGCTGGTAAATATAGGCTATTATGCTTTTTTCTCAGTTGCATCTGGTGCCTCGGCTCAACACCTTGAGGAAACGAGTAAAGGGCTTCCGCTTTCCTTTATTGTAAGTGTTATAGTTTTGGGACCAATCCAGGAGGAACTCATGTTCAGAGGACTTCTTCAGGGGGCTATATTTGAAAATTCTTGGTTAGGGCTTGTACTGACTTCCTCTCTCTTTTCTTTCATGCATGAACCTTATGATGTGCCTTCGTTTTTCTATTATCTACTTGGGAGCTTGTTGCTGGGCTTTGCTTACAAAAAGAGCCAAAATTTGTGGGTTTCTACTCTAGTCCACATGTCTTACAACAGTTTGCCACTTTTAACTTATTTCTAAAAATCATGAAAAGGTAAGCAGAAAGACGGTGCTTGCCTTCTTTAAGCTATAATGATAGCCTGAATCAATTGAGATGCTTTTCTTTGGGAATCGGGTGTGAAGCGGTTGACGAATAGACCAAAAACTAGTAGAATAGTAAGGAAACTTTATACGGAGGAAAGAAATGGACTTGGGTGATAATGAGCTAACGCTGACCCCTATACCTGGGAAGAGCGGCAAGGCTTATATGGGAAGCTACCCTGATGGGAAGCGCGTCTTTGTAAAAATGAACACCTCTCCAATCCTACCTGGCCTAGCCAGAGAACAAATCGCTCCTCAATTACTATGGACTCGTCGTTTGCCAGATGGCAGTGATATGTGTGCTCAGGAATGGTTGATGGGCAAAATATTGACCCCTTACGACATGAATCGCAAGCAGATTATCAATATCTTGAACCGCCTTCACCGCTCGCGTCCCTTGATGAAGCAGTTGAGCCGTTTGGGCTATACTATGGAAACACCAGTTGATTTGCTACGTTCTTGGCAGCAAGGAGTTCCAGAAATCTTGAAGCAGAACCACTATTTGAACAGTGTGATTGCTGAGCTAGGTAAGACGGTTCCAGGTTTTAGGGAAGACCATGCAACGATTGTGCATGGGGATCTTCGTCATAGTAATTGGATTGAGACAGAGAGTGGACTCGTTTATCTAGTGGATTGGGATTCGGTTCGTCTGACGGATCGTATGTTTGATGTAGCGCATTTGCTATGCCACTACATTCCAGATCATCAGTGGCATCAATGGTTGAGAGACTACGGCTATAAGTACAATCAGACAGTGTTAGATAAATTGTATTGGTATGGTCAGTATTCTTACTTGAACCAGATTGCCAAATACTGTGAAAATCAAGATTTAGACAATGTAAACCGGGAGATTTACGCCTTGCGCGTCTTCCGTGACAAGTATGGAAAGAAGAGATGAGAGTTAGAAATCGTAAAGGGGCGACAGAATTACTAGAGGCCAATCCTCAGTATGTGGTCCTCAATCCCTTGGAAGCTAAAGGGAAATGGCGAGACTTGTTTGGAAATGATCATCCTATTCATGTAGAGGTTGGAAGTGGGAAAGGGGCCTTCGTATCAGGAATGGCCAAGCAAAATCCTGACATCAACTACATCGGGATTGATATCCAAAAGTCGGTATTGAGTTATGCCTTGGATAAGGTATTAGAAGTTGGAGTGCCAAATATCAAATTGCTGTGGGTAGATGGTTCAGATTTGACTGACTACTTTGAAGACGGTGAGATTGATCGTCTCTACCTAAACTTTTCTGATCCCTGGCCTAAAAAACGCCATGAAAAACGTCGTTTGACTTACAAGAGTTTCTTGGATACCTTCAAGCGCATCTTGCCTGAGAATGGGGAAATCCATTTCAAGACAGACAATCGTGGCTTATTTGAGTATAGTCTAGTGAGCTTTTCTCAGTATGGGATGAAACTCAATGGTGTTTGGCTAGACTTGCATGCCAGTGATTTTGAAGGCAATGTCATGACAGAATATGAGCAAAAATTCTCCAGCAAAGGTCAAGTGATCTACCGAGTTGAGGCAGAATTTTAAGAAATAGCTTGAAAACCAGCTGTTTGAGTGCTAATACTTTACATAAATTGACAAACGTGCTATACTGATAGTAAGAATATGAGAAAGAGAGGCGGGGAAATATCTTCGCCTCTTGCTTATGAGGAGGTGGACGCAATCGCAACAATCGTAGAATTAGTCAGAGAAGTTGTAGAACCTGTCATCCAAGCGCCTTTCGAGCTCGTGGATATCGAGTATGGAAAGATTGGCAGTGACATGATTCTCAGTATTTTTGTAGATAAACCTGAAGGAATTACCTTGAACGACACGGCAGACCTGACAGAAATCATCAGTCCTGTCCTAGACACCATCAAGCCTGATCCCTTCCCAGAACAATATTTCCTAGAAATCACCAGTCCAGGCTTGGAACGTCCTTTGAAAACCAAGGATGCTGTCGCTGGAGCAGTTGGGAAATACATCCATGTCGGGCTCTACCAAGCCATTGATAAGCAAAAAGTCTTTGAAGGAACCTTGGTATCCTTTGAAGGGGATGAGTTGACTATGGAGTATATGGACAAGACACGTAAGAAAACTGTCCAAATTCCATACAGTTTAGTATCAAAAGCACGTTTAGCAGTAAAACTATAGAAAAGAAAGGATAGCTTTTGAGGATTCAAAAGCAAAGAAAACATGAGTAAAGAAATGCTAGAGGCCTTCCGCATTTTGGAAGAAGACAAGGGAATCAAAAAAGAAGACATTATCGAGGCAGTAGTAGAGTCGCTTCGTTCCGCTTATCGCAGACGCTATGGTCAATCTGACAGCGTAGCCATCGACTTCAATGAAAAAACAGGAGACTTTACTGTCTATACTGTCCGTGAAGTTGTTGATGAAGTATTTGATAGCCGTTTGGAAATCAGCTTGAAAGATGCTCTTGCCATTAATTCAGCCTATGAGCTTGGTGACAAAATCAAGTTTGAAGAAGCACCTGCTGAGTTTGGTCGTGTAGCTGCCCAATCTGCCAAACAAACCATCATGGAAAAAATGCGCAAGCAAACACGTGCCATCACTTACAATACTTATAAAGAACATGAACAAGAAATCATGTCTGGTACGGTAGAACGATTTGACAACCGCTTTATTTACGTCAACCTTGGCAGCATCGAAGCCCAATTATCAAAACAAGATCAAATCCCTGGAGAGGTGTTTGCTTCCCATGACCGTATCGAAGTCTACGTTTACAAGGTTGAAGACAACCCTCGTGGTGTCAACGTATTTGTTAGCCGTAGCCATCCAGAAATGATTAAACGCTTGATGGAGCAAGAAATTCCAGAAGTTTACGATGGAACTGTTGAAATCATGAGCGTAGCCCGCGAAGCTGGTGACCGTACCAAGGTTGCCGTTCGTAGCCACAATCCAAATGTAGACGCTATCGGGACAATCGTTGGACGTGGTGGTGCCAACATCAAGAAAATCACCAGCAAATTCCACCCAGCTCGTTACGATGCTAAGAGCGATCGCATGATTCCTGTCGAAGAAAACATTGACGTTATCGAGTGGGTAGCGGATCCAGCTGAGTTTATCTACAATGCCATCGCACCTGCAGAGGTTGACCAAGTTATCTTTGATGAAAATGACAGCAAACGTGCCTTGGTCGTTGTACCTGATAACAAACTTTCTCTTGCTATCGGTCGTCGTGGACAAAACGTTCGCTTGGCGGCTCACTTGACGGGTTACCGTATCGATATCAAGTCTGCCAGCGAATTTGAAGCTATGGAAGAAGCAGGTCAAGTTGATTACGCAGCTGCGGATGAATTGATCGAAGAATAAAAGCTGCTAGAGGAGGGAAAGATGAAAACAAGAAAAATCCCTTTGCGCAAGTCTGTTGTATCCAATGAAGTGATTGATAAGCGTGATTTGCTCCGCATTGTCAAGAACAAAGAAGGACAGGTCTTTATCGATCCGACAGGCAAGGCCAATGGCCGTGGCGCTTATATCAAGCTAGACAATGCAGAAGCCCTAGAGGCAAAAAAGAAGAAAGTCTTTAACCGCAGCTTTAACATGGAAGTGGAAGAAAGCTTTTATGACGAGTTGATCGCCTATGTTGATCACAAAGTGAAAAGAAGAGAGTTAGGACTTGAATAAGCAAAAGATAAGTAATCTCTTGGGACTTGCTCAACGAGCAGGCCGGATCATATCAGGTGAGGAATTGGTGGTCAAGGCCATCCAAGATCAGAAAGCCAAGCTAGTCTTTCTAGCACAGGATGCTGGTCCCAATCTGACCAAGAAGATTCAAGATAAAAGTGACTATTATCAAGTAGAAGTTATAACCGTGTTTTCAACACTGGAATTAAGCATAGCAGTCGGAAAATCGCGAAAGGTTTTGGCTGTGACAGATGCTGGATTTACAAAGAAAATGAGGTCTCTTATGGAATAGAAGAGGAGGACATGATTTGTCTAAGAAAAGATTGTACGAAATCGCAAAAGAACTTGGAAAAGAAAGTAAAGAAGTTGTAGCGCGTGCAAAAGAGTTGGGCTTGGATGTGAAAAGCCACTCATCGAGCGTGGAAGCTGCTGCTGCTGAGCAAATCGCAGCTAGCTTTAAACCTGCACCTGCTCCTAAGGCAGAAGCAAAACCTGCAGCACCAAAAGCAAGTGTAGAAAAGAAAGCTGAAAAGCCTGCATCATCTAAACCAGCTGCCGCAAAGGAAGAAAGAAAATCAGCTACACCTGCAGCTCCTAAGGAAGAAAAAGTAGTGGCCGCAAGACCACAGAGTCGAAACTTCAAGGCGGAGCGTGAGGCGCGTGCCAAAGAGCAGGCAGAGCGACGCAAACAAAACAAGGGCAACAACCGTGACCAACAACAAAACGGCAACCGTCAGAAAAATGACGGCCGTAATGGTGGTAAACCTGGTCAAGGGAACCGCGACAATCGCCGATTCAACGACCAAGGGAAAAAACCACAAGGTCAAGGGAATCGTGGCAATGATCGCCGTCAGCAACAAGACTTCCAGCCAAAACAAGCTGGACCACGTGTTGACTTTAAAGCCCGTGCAGCAGCCCTAAAAGCAGAGCAAAATGCAGAGTACGCACGCTCAAGCGAGGAGCGCTTCAAACAATCGCAAGCTGCCAAAGAAGCCTTGGCTCAAGCTAACAAACGCAAGGAGCCAGAGGAAATCTTTGAAGAAGCTGCTAAGCTAGCTGAACAAACGCAGCCAGCAGTAACAGTAGCTCCTGTAGTGAAAGAAGCGCCAGTGGATACACGTCGTAAAAAACAAGCTCGACCAGACAAAGAACGTGATGATTATGATCACGAAGAAGATGGTCCTAGAAAACAACAAAAGAATCGAAGTAGTCAGAATCAAGTGAGAAATCAAAGAAATAGTAACTGGAATAACAACAAGAAAAATAAAAAAGGGAACAAGCAAAACAACCGTAACCAGACTCCAAAACCTGTTACAGAGCGTAAGTTCCATGAATTGCCAACAGAATTTGAGTATACAGATGGTATGACTGTTGCGGAAATCGCAAAACGTATCAAACGTGAACCAGCTGAAATCGTTAAGAAACTCTTTATGATGGGTGTCATGGCTACACAAAACCAATCCTTGGATGGGGAAACCATCGAACTCCTCATGGTGGATTACGGTATCGAAGCCAAACAAAAGGTTGAAGTGGATAATGCCGACATCGAACGTTTCTTTGTCGAAGATGGCTATCTTAACGAAGATGAATTGGTTGAGCGTCCACCAGTTGTAACCATCATGGGACACGTTGACCATGGTAAGACAACCCTCTTGGATACCCTTCGTAACTCTCGTGTAGCGACAGGTGAAGCAGGTGGTATCACGCAGCATATCGGTGCTTACCAAATCGTGGAAAATGGCAAGAAGATTACCTTCCTTGATACACCAGGACACGCGGCCTTTACTTCTATGCGTGCGCGTGGTGCATCTGTTACCGATATTACTATCTTGGTTGTAGCGGCCGACGACGGGGTTATGCCTCAGACTATTGAAGCCATCAACCACTCAAAAGCAGCGAACGTTCCAATTATCGTAGCCATCAATAAGATTGATAAACCAGGTGCCAACCCAGAACGCGTTATCGGTGAATTGGCAGAGCATGGGGTTATGTCAACAGCTTGGGGTGGAGATTCTGAATTTGTTGAAATCTCAGCTAAATTCAACCAAAATATCGAAGAATTGTTGGAAACAGTCCTTCTTGTAGCTGAAATCCAAGAACTCAAGGCAGACCCAACAGTGCGTGCGATCGGTACGGTTATCGAAGCGCGCTTGGATAAAGGAAAAGGTGCGGTCGCAACCCTTCTTGTCCAACAAGGTACCTTGAATGTCCAAGACCCAATCGTTGTCGGAAATACCTTCGGTCGTGTCCGTGCTATGACCAATGACCTTGGTCGTCGTGTTAAGGTTGCAGGTCCATCAACACCAGTTTCTATTACTGGTTTGAATGAAGCGCCAATGGCGGGTGACCACTTTGCGGTTTACGAAGATGAAAAATCTGCGCGTGCAGCAGGTGAAGAACGTGCCAAACGTGCCCTTATGAAACAACGTCAAGCTACCCAACGTGTCAGCCTTGAAAACCTCTTTGATACACTTAAAGCTGGTGAGCTTAAGTCAGTTAACGTTATCATCAAGGCCGACGTACAAGGTTCTGTTGAAGCCCTTTCTGCCTCGCTTCAAAAGATCGATGTGGAAGGTGTCAAAGTTACCATCGTCCACTCGGCAGTCGGTGCTATCAACGAATCTGACGTGACCCTTGCGGAAGCTTCAAATGCCTTTATCGTTGGTTTCAACGTACGCCCTACACCACAAGCGCGTCAACAAGCTGAAGCTGACGATGTAGAAATCCGTCTCCACAGCATTATCTATAAGGTTATCGAAGAGATGGAAGAAGCCATGAAAGGGATGCTTGATCCTGAATTCGAAGAAAAAGTTATCGGTGAAGCAGTTATCCGTGAAACCTTTAAGGTATCTAAAGTCGGAACTATCGGTGGATTCATGGTTATCAACGGTAAGGTTACCCGTGATTCTAAAGTCCGTGTTATCCGTGACGGTGTCGTAATCTATGATGGCGAACTCGCCAGCTTGAAACACTACAAAGACGACGTCAAAGAAGTTACAAACGGTCGTGAAGGTGGATTGATGATTGAGGGCTACAATGATATCAAGATGGATGATGTGATTGAGGCATACGTCATGGAAGAAATCAAACGATAATAGAGAAACGATAGCCAATTTGACTCGTCGTCAACAGTGCCTTGATGAACCCTTAGTTCTATCTAAGGCTTGTTTCCTAGATTCAAATGGCTCTAGTTCCTCTATCTAACAGAAATAGCTAGGTCTGCTGGCCTAGCTTTTGGTTCAAAGTAGAGAAAGGAATGTCATGGCAAATCATTTCCGTACGGATCGTGTGGGCATGGAAATTAAGCGCGAAGTCAATGAGATTTTGCAAAAGAAAGTCCGTGATCCCCGTGTCCAAGGTGTGACCATCACAGATGTTCAGATGCTAGGTGACTTGTCTGTTGCTAAGGTTTACTACACCATTTTGAGTAACCTTGCTTCGGATAACCAAAAAGCTCAAATCGGGCTTGAAAAAGCAACTGGTACTATCAAACGTGAACTTGGTCGCAATTTGAAATTGTACAAAATCCCAGATTTAACCTTTGTCAAAGACGAGTCCATTGAATATGGAAACAAGATTGACGAGATGTTACGCAATCTGGATAAAAACTAAAGAAGAGGGGAGAACCCTCTTTTTTGGTGGAGAAAATAGGTGGAATTTGAGATGGAAAAATATTCTTTTAAAAATGGAATTCTGTATTTATAAAATGTTTACTGATTAGAAAATGCTTTTTTTTTTTTAGGAAATATGATATGATAATTTTATAAATAAAAGGAGATTCTATTAATGAATAATGTAAAAAAAGTTTGTCGTTTAGCTTTACTATGTCTTTCCGTTTCTACTCTAGTTGCTTGTAGTTCTCTTTCTGAAAAAACAAGTAGCTCTTCTAGTGAGAATCAAACAGAAGCTTCATCTAGTAGTTCTGAAAAGAAAGGGTTGTTTGCTAAAGCAAAAGAAAAACTCAGTTCAAGCGATTTTAACCCACAAGATGTTAGCGATACGACAATTGAGTCTATAAAAACCTATGAAGATTATTTGACTATGTATGAGAAAATTGTTGATAATTACTATACCGAAGCAGATGAAGCCTTTAAGGGAACTGCTTTAGAAGACAGTGCTTCTATCCAAGAATTAAAAGATAGTACTAAAAAAGAAATGGAAGAGCAGAAAAAACAATATGGACCATTGAAGAAAGCACCAATTCAAGGAAAAGAGGAAATTATTCAATTTCTAAAAGATTATCGTGATAATCTACATCAACAAGTAGAACAGTGGAAAGCTAGTCTATAGTAGGAAGAGTGGGGCTAAAGATGGACTATCAATTATTACCTCATGAATATATGATTATGAATAGTGATGATGTTAGTTTTGGGAAAAATGGTCTGTATACGGATGATCTAATTTTAACAAACTTACATTTAATACACATAAAAAAGGGTATATTTTGGGGAAAAAAAGAACAAATCATCATACCTATTAATCAAATAAAAATATTTGAAGGTAAACCACAAGTTTCTGTAACTAAAAATAATGGTTCTAAACGCTTAGAAATTTACTATAATAGCGGTCAAGCTATTTTCTCATTCTCTAATACTAAAGATACTGATAAGTGGGCAACTAATATTATTAAATTGATTTCTGGTGATACGAATGATTTTGAAACATTGGGTGATAGCAGTTTGTTTGGAACAGATGTTTTAGCAGAAACAATTAAAGATACATTTGATGCTTTCAAAACAGGCTTAGGTTTTAAAGACACAGAACCAGAAAAATTATCTACCAAGTGTACTTTTTGTGGTGCTCCTTTATCGGGAACGACAAAACAAATAGTGAAATGTAGCTTTTGTGACATGGAACAGAGTTTGTAGGAGATGAAAGATGGGTATAATTAAAGCAGTAACGGATTCCATTAATGGAACTTTTGCAGACCAGTGGAAAGAAATTATCACAGTTCAAGCCTTTGACGAACACACGGCTGTTTGCCCAGGTATTCTTCAAGAAAGTAATAATGGTAGAGGAGTCAATAACAAAGGGTCCTTAGGTATCATTTCAAATGGCTCAAAAATCTTTGTCCCTGAAAACACAGCTGCTTTTATTTTTAGTCAGTCTGGGATAGAAGATATCATCACAGAACCGGGTGGTTATGAATATCAAAATGGTGAGAGTAGTATTTTTAATGGAGATGGTTTTAAAAAATCTTTGTTTGATAATGTCGTGAATCGTGTTGGATTCGGTGGACAAAGTGATCAACAAAAACAGATTTGTTTTGTTAACTTGAGAGAAATTCGTGACATTAGGTTTGGTACTCGTGGACCAGTTATGTATAATGATTTGTTTTATGGTGCGGATTTAGAAGTGCGTGCTTTTGGAACTTTTTCTATTAGAATTACGGATGCTACCCAGTTTGTTAAAAATTTTCTACCAGCAAATGTAACCTATTATTCCTTTGATAGTGCTCAGGCTAGAGCTCAAATAGTAACAGAATTTCTTCAATCCTTTACAATGGCTTTAAATGCTTTATCAACAAGCTATCGTATTTCACAATTGCCTTCACAAACTGGAGTTCTTGCAGAACAAGTATTAAGTAATAAACAATATGCTGGTACTTGGAAGGAACGCTTTGGTTTTGAGATTGTTAAAGTTGCTGTTGCAAATATTGAATTTTCGCCTGAATCCAAGGAACTCGTTAAACAATTTTCATCAAATAAGATGAATTTAAAAGCATATGAGGAAATTTCGCAGAAATCATCTAATATTGCAGCACAACAAAAGATTGCATCAGGAATAGAACAACATGGTTTAGGAGATGGTGCAGGAATGATTTTTGGCATGAATATGGTACAAGGTCTAGATGAAAAGGTGACCAAACCAACTCTTTCTCTAGATGAACAAATTGAAGCCCTAACCAAACTTAAATCACTTTTAGATGCAGGTATATTGTCTCAGGAAGAATTTGATATAAAGAAAAAAGAAATTATGGATTTATAATGATAAAAATCAAGTATTGTTATTGATTAGAAGAAGCGGAATTTACCAGATTTAACCTTCGTCAAAGATGAGTCCATCGAATATGGAAACAAGATTGACGCAATGCTACGCAATCTGGATAAGAACTAATACTCTTCGAAAATCAAATTCAAACCATGTCAGCGTCGCCTTTCCGTACTCAAGTACAGCCTGCGGCTAGCTTCCTAGTTTGCTCTTTGATTTTCATTGAGTATAAGAAAGAGGGGATTCCCCTCTTTTTTCTTGTCGGAGTAGTTTGTTTGCTAATCATCGATATATTGCCCTTGTAAAACGCAGTTTAAAAAATTTGTAAATTTCAAATAGTATGATATGATAAAGCTTGATATAAATGAAAAACGGAGAGATATATGGCTAAACAAGATATAGCTATGCAAGTACTACAACAAGTGGTGAAACTACCCGTAGTCAAGGTCGATCGAGAAAAGTTTTTAGTAGAAAAGTTTTCAAAGGAATTAGACCGTAAGGATATTGCAACCTTATTAGAACAAGGGCCGACTTCTTTGTTGCCTCAGGAAAGCTTGGACCGAGTGGCAAAGGCCTGTATTAAGGACAATGTCTTGCTAGCCAGTGGAACTTCGGTTTTGGCTGGTCTACCTGGAGGGATTGTCATGGCGATTACTATTCCGACAGACGTAGCCCAGTTTTATGCATTCTCATTAAAACTAGCTCAGGAACTAGGGTATATTTACGGATTTGATGATCTTTGGGCATCGCGCAATGAGTTAAGCGAGGAAGCTAAAAACACACTTCTACTGTATCTCGGTGTGATGCTGGGAGTAAATGGCGCAGGTGCCCTGCTTCGATCAGGTGGTGTGACAGTAGCCAAGCAAGTCATAAAAGTAGTGAACAAGAAAGCCTTGACAAAAACTCTTTGGTATCCAATTTTAGAAAAAGTTTTGAAAATTTTTGGTGTCAATCTGACAAAAGGAGGCCTAGCCAAAGGGATGGGGAAAGTGATTCCTATCCTAGGTGGAGTCATTTCTGGTGGCTTAACCTTTGCGACCATGAAGCCGATGGGAGAAAGATTGCAACAGGAATTGTCCAAGCTAGTCAACTACAATGAAGTACAATATCAAAGAGACGTTGATACAATCCGAAAAGAGGTCGAAATCATAGAAGGTGAGTAATATGGGGTTCATTAAGATTCTAGCCAAGACTTACGGGAATTACTTTTTCGTGATGCAAAGCGTCAAAGTCCTGAAGAACATGAAAAAAGATGACAATGCTCTAGTAGGTTTCGGGAAAGTACTGCTTGCTGACAAGCTGATGGATGTAGCCCAGTGGCTCGCAAAACCAGATGATAAGGAATAACTTGAAATGAAAGAAACTAGCAGGAACTACGCTGCTAGTTTTTTAATCTCTTCCCATATGGTATAATATAAGCAGTAAAATCATTTTATACTCTTCGAAAATCTCTTCAAACCACGTCAGCTTCACCTTGCCGTACTTAAGTACAGCCTGCGGCTAGCTTCCTAGTTTGCTCTTTGATTTTCATTGAGTATTAGAACATACAATGGAGGTCGTCATGGACAATATCATCGATATGTCAATACCCGTTGCAGAAGTGGTAGACAAGCACCCGGAAGTCTTGGAAATCCTAGTGGAGCTTGGTTTTAAACCACTTGCTAATCCCTTGATGCGCAACACAGTCGGTCGCAAAGTATCGCTTAAGCAGGGTTCTAAACTTGAAGGAACTCCTATGGACAAGATTGTCCGCACACTGGAAGCGAATGGTTACGAAGTGATTGGATTAGACTAATGGCAGATGAACGGATTCATATCCTACGGGATATTTTGTTAGAATTGCACAACGGCGCCTCTCCCGAGTCAGTTCAGGAGCGTTTTGATGCGACTTTTACGGGTGTTTCAGCCATTGAGATTTCCCTCATGGAGCACGAGCTGATGAACTCAGACTCAGGTGTCACCTTTGAAGATGTCATGGAACTCTGCGATGTCCATGCTAATCTTTTTAAAAATGCTGTTAAGGGCGTCGAAGTAGAGGATACTGAACACCCTGGCCACCCAGTTCGCGTCTTCAAGGATGAAAATCTGGCACTCCGTGCTGCCTTGATTCGTATTCGGAGACTGTTGGATACCTATGAGTCTATGGAAGATGAGGAAATGCTGGCAGAGATGCGCAAGGGCTTGGTCCGTCAAATGGGGCTGTTGGGGCAATTTAACATCCATTATCAGCGCAAGGAAGAGCTCTTTTTTCCCATCATGGAGCGCTATGGTCACGATTCACCTCCTAAAGTCATGTGGGGGGTGGATGACCAGATTAGAGAACTCTTTCAGACAGCTCTAGCGACGGCTAAGGCACTACCAGAAGTGGCGATTTCCACTGTAAAGGAGGCCTTTGAAGCTTTTGCGACAGAGTTTGAAAGTATGATTTTCAAGGAAGAGTCCATCCTTCTCATGATTCTTCTTGAGTCGTTCACCCAGGATGACTGGATTCAGATTGCGGAGGAGAGCGATGCCTACGGCTATGCCATCATCCGTCCGTCTGAAAAATGGGTGCCAGAACGACAGAGTTTCGTTGAGGAAAAGAGTGCAGAGGAGCCCGTGCAGCTGGACACGGCTGAAGGTCAAGTTCAGCAAGTTATCGATACACCAGAAGGCCAGTTCACCATTACCTT
Organism: Streptococcus sp. FSL W8-0197; assembly: GCF_037963785.1. Taxonomy (GTDB): domain Bacteria; phylum Bacillota; class Bacilli; order Lactobacillales; family Streptococcaceae; genus Streptococcus; species Streptococcus oralis_CQ. The sequence continues at coordinate 460,773 of NZ_CP150168.1, forward strand.
TACCCCTAAGGAAAAGGAAGCAGTGCTGGACCGTCATAGTCAACAGGCTTTTGGCAATGGTTATCTCTCCGTCGAGCAGGCCAATCTCATCCTCAATCACCTCCCTATGGAGATCACTTTTGTCAATAAAGACGATATTTTTCAGTATTACAATGACAATACGCCAGCTGATGAGATGATTTTCAAACGGACGCCGTCCCAAGTCGGGCGCAATGTAGAACTCTGCCATCCGCCCAAATATCTAGAAAAGGTGAAGGCCGTTATGCAAGGTCTTCGTGAAGGGGTCAAGGACAAGTATGAAATGTGGTTCAAGTCAGATTCGCGAGGCAAGTTTGTCCACATTACCTATGCTGCGGTACACGATGAAAACGGGGAATTCCAAGGCGTGTTGGAGTATGTTCAGGATATCCAGCCCTACCGAGAGATTGATACGGACTTCTTCCGTGGATTAGAATAAGGAGAATCAATGAGTTACGAACAGGAATTTATGAAGGAATTTGAAGCTTGGGTCAATACCCAGATCATGATCAACGACATGGCGCACAAGGAAAGTCAAAAGGTCTACGAAGAAGACCAAGACGAACGTGCCAAAGATGCCATGATTCGCTACGAAAGTCGCTTGGATGCCTACCAGTTCTTGCTTGGTAAGTTCGAAAATTTCAAGGCAGGCAAGGGATTCCATGATTTGCCAGAAGGATTGTTTGGTGAGCGAAACTACTAATCGTTACAAATCAAAAAGTGCGTATGAACGCACTTTTTTTGTTTATACGTGATGTGTGTGTTTTGTGATCCATTGTTCCATTTTGATATGTAACCAGAATGAATAGATGCCCAAGGTGATGATGGTGAGCAAGAACCACTTGATCCAGTTCCCGAATAATTGAGAACCTGTTCCGTCAAAATAAAGGCGACGTCCATCGATGACAGTGTGCTTAACCTTCCAGTTTTGCATCATACAAACTACCCATGGTGTAGCGATTCCAACAGTAAATCCCATGATAAGCATGGCTAGGATAGCATGTCCAACGTAGCTCAAAAGACCACCGTCAAAGTAACTTTCGTTATTCATATTGTTCTCCTTGTCAGCTTTTTACGTGAATCAGTCTTGCACATTACTGCATATTTTATCAAGAAGTCGAATCATTGTCAAACTAGTTTGAAAGGAAAAAACGGCTAGATTTTTAAGGGGAATCTTATTTCCTTTCTTGATTTTTCGTCGAAATATTGATAAAATATCTTTATTAAATCCTTGTCAGAGCAGGGATTTTTTATTGAAAGGATTTTATCATGTCAAAGAAACTCCAACGTAAAAAACAATTGCGAAATAGCCTTCGTCGCTCAGGTGCATTTTCAGGTACGGTGACCAAAGTTGTCGAAGAGACCAAGAAAGTTGTGAAACACGCAGAAAAATCTGCCAGCCAAGCAGGAAAAGTCGTCTCTAAAAAAGTGGAACAAGCAGTAGAAGCGACCAAGGAACAGGCTCAAAAAGTAGCCAATTCAGTAGAAGATTTCGCAGCTACTTTGGGTGGCCTTTCAGTAGATCGCGCGAAGACTTTCTATGATGAAGGCATCAAGTCAGCTTCTGACTTCAAAAACTGGACTGAAAAAGAACTCCTTGCCTTGAAGGGAATCGGCCCAGCTACCATAAAGAAATTAAAAGAGCTCGGAATTAGCTTCAAGTAATTTTTCTTGTCCCTTGCATTTCCGTCAAAAACTTGCTACAATAAAGCCATCAGAGGTGTTTTGAATCTCACATTTTACAGAAAGTGGCGGTGCTGAGAAGTCCACAAATGTGTCAAAACTGGTTGCTGATGGATGAAAAATGAAATAATATTGTCTTTTTGTTTTAAAGACGAGAGTTGCGGGCATCTGCCCGAAATTGGGTGGTACCGCGGATAAGCACATTCGTCCCTGTCATGTAGATGGCAGGGGCGATTTTTTGTAGAAAGCGAGGTAGAAGGATGACAAGAGCAGAGTTGCCAGAACGAATAGAGACCGAGCGTCTGGTCTTGCGAGTCCGTTCCGTGCCTGATGTTGTGGATATCTTTGACTATGCCAGTAGGCCAGAAGTTTCCTATCCAGCAGGTTTTCCGCCCGTCAAGACCTTGGAAGATGAGATTTATTATCTGGAGCATATTCTGCCCGAGCGCAATGAAAAGAATAATCTCCCAGCGGGCTATGGAATTGTCGTTAAAGAGACTGATAAGGTCATCGGCTCTGTTGATTTCCCTCGTCGTCACGAGGATGATGTCTTGGAGATTGGCTATATCTTACATCCAGACTATTGGGGTCGAGGCTATGTGCCCGAAGCTGCGAGTACCTTGATTGATTTAGCTTTTAAAGAACTTGGTCTTCACAAGATTGAGCTGACTTGTTTTGGCTACAATGTCCAAAGTCAACGAGTCGCAGAGAAACTTGGATTTACCCTTGAAGCTCGCATAAGAGACCGCAAAGATGCCCAAGGCAACCGTTGTGACAGTCTGATATATGGCTTGCTGAGGAGTGAGTGGGAGGTGGTTTGATGCACATTTTCATCATTGGGGCTCCGGCTTCTGGCAAAATGACGATTGGTCAAGAGTTATCTCGACTGACAGATGCTACCCTCTTTTATAACCATCAAGCCATCGATTTTGCACTAGAAATCTATCAGGACTTTACAGAGGAAATGTGGGAGTTTGTTCGAGGGATTACCTTTTCTTTTCTTGAAACAAGCGCTCGGAATCATCGATCGGTGATTTTAACAGACGTAATTGATTTTTCAAATCAGTACCAGCTGCTGTATTTGAAGCAAATTCAGAATTTGTTGGATGACTATCATCAAGAGATTCTTTTTGTGGAGTTGGAAACAAGTCTTGAAGAGTGCTTACATCGAAATCGAACGGAGAATCGATTAAAGCACAAACCCTTAAAACGACATATTGAGGTATCTGAAAGAGAAATTTTAGAGACCACTGAAACCCTTCAATTAAATTCTCAAAACCAACCGAATGAGTTGCACCACTATCTTAAAATAAATAATACGAATCTGTCTGCAGAAGAAGTTGCTAAGCAGATTCAAGATAAAATGAATACAATAGAGAAAGGACAAACACATGTCTAAAGAACTTTCACCTAAATACAATCCAGCCGAGGTTGAGGCTGGTCGTTACCAAAAATGGCTTGACGAAGATGTTTTCAAGCCTTCTGGCGATAAAAAGGCTAAGCCTTATTCTATCGTTATTCCACCACCAAACGTAACTGGGAAACTCCACCTTGGTCACGCTTGGGATACGACTTTGCAAGATATCATCATCCGTCAGAAACGCATGCAAGGTTTTGATACGCTTTGGCTTCCAGGGATGGACCACGCTGGGATTGCGACTCAAGCTAAGGTTGAGGAGCGCTTGCGTGGTGAGGGCATTACGCGTTATGACCTGGGTCGTGAAAAATTCCTCGATAAGGTCTGGGAATGGAAAGACGAGTATGCGACGACTATCAAGGAACAATGGGGCAAGATGGGCCTCTCTGTAGACTACTCTCGTGAGCGTTTCACCCTTGACGAAGGTTTGTCAAAAGCGGTTCGCAAGGTCTTTGTGGACCTTTACAAGAAAGGCTGGATCTACCGTGGTGAGTTTATCATCAACTGGGACCCAGCAGCCCGCACAGCCCTTTCTGATATCGAGGTCATTCACAAGGATGTCGAAGGTGCCTTCTACCACATGAACTACATGCTAGAAGACGGTTCACGCGCCCTTGAAGTTGCGACGACTCGTCCTGAGACTATGTTTGGGGACGTTGCTGTTGCGGTCAATCCAGAAGACCCACGCTACAAGGACCTGATTGGAAAAAATGTCATCCTTCCAATCGCTAATAAATTGATTCCAATCGTTGGAGATGAGCATGCTGATCCTGAGTTTGGTACAGGTGTCGTGAAAATCACGCCTGCCCACGATCCAAACGACTTCTTGGTTGGTCAACGCCATAACTTGCCACAAGTCAACGTCATGAACGACGATGGAACTATGAACGACTTGGCCTTCGAATTTGCAGGCATGGACCGTTTTGAAGCTCGTAAGGCAGTCGTTGCTAAGTTGGAAGAAATCGGTGCCCTCGTTAAAATCGAAAAACGTGTCCACAGCGTTGGTCACTCAGAACGTACCGGTGTTGTAGTTGAGCCACGTTTGTCTACGCAATGGTTTGTCAAGATGGACCAATTGGCTAAAAATGCCATTGCCAACCAAGACACAGACGACAAGGTAGAATTCTACCCACCTCGTTTCAATGATACCTTCCTTCAATGGATGGAAAATGTCCATGACTGGGTAATTTCTCGTCAGCTCTGGTGGGGTCACCAAATCCCTGCTTGGTACAATACTGAGGGTGAAATGTATGTTGGGGAAGAAGCTCCAGAAGGTGACGGATGGACTCAGGACGAAGACGTCTTGGATACGTGGTTCAGTTCGGCTCTTTGGCCATTCTCTACCATGGGCTGGCCGGATGTCGACTCAGAAGACTTTAAACGTTATTATCCAACATCAACTTTGGTGACTGGTTATGATATTATTCCGTTCTGGGTGTCTCGGATGATTTTCCAAGGTTTGGAATTTACTGGCAAGTCGCCATTCAAAAATGCCTTGATTCATGGTCTCATTCGTGATGAGCAAGGACGCAAGATGTCGAAATCTCTCGGTAACGGGATTGATCCAATGGATGTTATCGAGAAATACGGTGCCGATGCCCTTCGTTGGTTCCTATCAAATGGTTCTGCACCAGGGCAAGACGTGCGCTTCTCTTACGAGAAAATGGATGCTTCATGGAACTTCATTAACAAGATCTGGAACATCTCTCGCTACATCCTCATGAACAATGAAGGATTGACTCTTGAGCAAGCAACTGCCAATGTCGAAAAAGTTGTTAACAAGGAAGCCGGAAATGTTACTGACCGCTGGATTCTCCACAACCTCAATGAAACGATCGGCAAAGTCACTGAGAACTTTGATAAGTTTGAGTTTGGTGTGGCTGGCTACATCCTTTACAACTTCATCTGGGATGAGTTTGCGGACTGGTACGTTGAGTTGACTAAGGAAGTCCTTTATAGCGATAACGAAGAAGAGAAAGTCATCACACGTTCTGTTCTCCTTTACACCTTGGATAAGATCCTTCGTCTCCTTCACCCAATCATGCCATTCGTAACAGAGGAAATCTTTGGACAAATCTCAGAAGGCTCTATCGTTACAGCAGAGTACCCAACTGTTAACCCAGCCTTTGAAGACCTTGTGGCTCACACAGGTGTAGAAAGTCTTAAAGACTTGATCCGTGCTGTTCGTAATGCGCGTGCGGAAGTAAACGTAGCACCAAGCAAGCCAATCACGATTCTTGTTAAGACAAGCGATAGCGACTTGGAAACCTTCTTTAACAGCAATGTCAACTACATCAAACGCTTCACAAATCCAGAACACTTGGAAATCGCATCAACTATCCCTGCACCTGAACTCGCTATGTCAAGCGTCATCACTGGAGCAGAAATCTACCTGCCACTCGCAGACCTTCTCAATGTCGAAGAAGAACTGGCTCGTCTCGACAAGGAACTGGCTAAATGGCAAAAAGAACTGGATATGGTCGGTAAGAAGCTCTCTAACGAACGCTTCGTAGCCAACGCCAAACCAGAAGTCGTCCAAAAAGAACGCGACAAACAAGCCGACTACCAAGCCAAATACGACGCGACAGTGGCGCGTATTGATGAGATGAAGAAGTTGGTGAAATAAACACAGAAACACGGTGTAATGCCGTGTTTTTTGTGTTATAATATCAATTATAAATGTAGCAGTTGTGAAAGGAATATATATGTTTGATACTGTAGTTTTAAATCCTTTAGAAATTAATTTAGATTTTAATAACCCTAGATTTTCAATGTTTGATTTTAATACTGAAGAAGAAATAGTCAAATATTTGGTTGAATTTGAGCAGATTAAAGAACTTGCATTTCAAATTGGAGAAAACGGGTATAACACAATAGGTGAACGTATTATCGTTTTAAAAAGCAGAAATGCTGGAAAGATTAATTATACTGTATTAGAAGGTAATCGAAGAATTGCTTCGCTGAAACTTTTGTTTCAGTATTCATCTCTATTAACAAGTTCAGAAAGAAATAAACTTAAACAATTAAATCTGAATCTAAGTGATTTTGAAGTTAGTTGTGATGTAGTAAAAGAAGATACTAGAGACGAAGCGCTTTTTAAAATTAGTGCAAAACATGTTGATGGGATTAAGACATGGAGTGCGACTGATAAAAGGGTATTTTACCATAATCTTTATACCCAATATAGGGAAAAGGGATTATCAAGTGATGAAGCTTTAGATAATATTAAAAATATTACTCCAGAAGGAAAAGTTGCGATAAGAAATGCTATACAACAACTAAATTATTTAACTTCAGTTTATAATGCAGCCAAAATTTATAAGTCTGATTTGGAAAAGTTAACGCATTTAGATACAGATGTTCTTGTGTCGAGAGTTTCAAGACCATTGATTAAAGAGTTAAAACTTGAGTTTAATGATGATTTTCAAGTTGTAGCAAAAAATGAAAAAGTCTATCATGAAATATTAGGATTATTAGGTAAAGCAGTTTGGATTGATAAAAAATTAGATACACGGGTATTTAGTGTACAAGGACAATGGAATGAAATTGTCAAAAGTGACAAAGTAATACCAGGTTTAGCTGACAAAATTAAGGAATATAAAGAATCTGAAAAAATCAACGGTTCTAATGAAGAGTCATTAAAAAATACTCCTATAAGTAATGATACAAAAACTACTGAAGATAGTGTGGGAGATAATAAAGAGACTCCTAACTTACCAGCAAATGATACGCGTGAGAATACTACGAATAATAATGACACACAAAATCAAGAAACAAAATATAAATTCTTTGTTCCCAAGCAATCAGTTACTATACAACGAGAAAATTATGATTTAGCTGATGATATTGAATTGCGAGATGATAAAAATAATAAAGTTTCAAGACAAAGTTCAGAATATTCTAGGCTTTTAATTAGTTGCAATCATCAAAATATCGTAATTACAGATAATATTATAGAGTCTATTTCTGAAAACGGGACGTACACTATCGATGTTAAATATAATGGACAAACTAAACATTTTCCAATATGTTTAAATATAGCGATTAATAATCAGCAACAGGAATATCAAGTTTTATTTAACCAACGGTGGTATGATGAGTCTTTATCAAAGTTATCAGCTAATCCCAAGTATTTTAAAATTTGTGGAGTGATAAGAAACTTACAAAAATACAACTCTTTATCACATAGTAACGACGAATATATCATAATTGCATTTTTACTTCGTGCGTTAATTGAATATACTACTAAAGCTTACATAGACTTATTCTCAGTTAAGAAGCCTGCTGATAATTTATCCTCCCTTATTACCACAGTTAAAGGACATTTATCTGATAAAGGGTTATTAAATAAAGAGGAAGTAAAGGCGTTAAAAAATACTAATGATATAGAAACATTAAATGGTTTAATTCATGATTACGGGACCACTATAAGTTCCATTGATATTAAAACCACTTGCAGTAAGTATCAAAATTTTTTCTCTATTGTATTTAATAGATTGTATGAAGGAGTGAATAATGGATAATTTTAGCCCGCTACGCTATCCTGGGGGAAAAAATAAAACTTATCAGTATGTTAAATATTTGGTAGAGAATAACAATATTGATACTTATATAGAGCCGTTTTGTGGTGGGGCTGCAGTAGCATTAAAATTGTTGCTTAATAATGACGTAAAAAAAATAATGTTAAATGATTTTGATAAATCCATTTATGCAATGTGGTTTTCAATTTTACATAATACTGATTCTTTTATAAAAAAAGTAAAAGAGGCAGTATTTACGATTGAAGAATGGGATAAGCAGCAAGATATTCAAAGAAACAAAGAAAATGTCGACTTACTTACATTAGGTTTCTCTACATTTTATCTAAATAGAACTAATCGATCAGGAATTATTCAAGCTGGTCCCATAGGTGGCAGAGCCCAAATGGGAAATTATAAAATGGATTGCAGATATAATACAGAAGTATTGATAAATAAGATTGAATTAATTGCTAAAAATAAGAGTAGAATCAATTTGTATAATATAGATGCTATTGAATTTATTAAAAATAATATTAATCGTACAAAACGGTCTCTGACTTTTTTTGACCCACCATATTATGTTAAGGGAAAACAATTGTACACAAATTTTTATGAACACATAGATCATTTAGAATTACGAGACACTATTGACAAATATATGTGTAAACATAAATGGGTTCTTACATATGATTTTCACGAGGAAATCCAAAATATGTACTCAAAATTTGAGCATTTCCCTTATATGTTAAACTATAGTGCGGGTAATTCAAAAAAAGGAATAGAATATATATTTTTTAGTGAAGAATTATCATCAGCTAAAATCAACGAGTATTTACACATTTTATAAATAACATCTTAAACTAAGATTAGTTAGTTCAAACAATAACTGATAATTTTTTAGATTTTAAAACTTGTAAGCTAGCAATAGAGTAAAGGGAATTTTTTATAATTTCTAAGGAATGATTCAATTGATTTGTATTTTCTTAAAATGATATACTAGAATGGTTAGCCAACAATTTAGAAAGCAGGTTACTACATAACAAATTCCGTAAGTTCGAACCATCCTGAGAAGTATAGTATTGCAGTTTAATTTCATATATCATCGGCATCGAATTCATCTGGATTGATACCGAGAATCCACCAAGCGATGCTATCGGCTGGGTAGCAAAGAAATAAAAAGTCCTGTCACTTTCTCCTATTTAACCTTTGACTATTCCGCAAAATTATCGTACAATAAAGAGTACATGATAAAATGAGGTCAGAGTCTGTTCGCTCTGGCGATAGTAGTAAAAATGAGGAGAAACGCTTTGGAATTAGAAGTATTTGCTGGGCAAGAAAAAAGTGAACTATCTATGATTGAGGTGGCGCGTGCTATCTTGGAACTTCGTGGTCGCGATCATGAGATGCATTTTAGCGATCTTGTAAATGAAATTCAAAACTACCTTGGAACATCAAACAGCGATATCCGCGAAGCTTTGCCTTTGTTCTACACAGAGTTGAACTTTGACGGTAGCTTCATCTCTCTTGGAGACAACAAATGGGGGCTTCGTTCATGGTATGGTGTGGACGAAATCGACGAAGAAATCATCGCTCTTGAAGAAAGTGACGACGATGAAGTAGCACCAAAAGCTAAGAAAAAACGTGTCAATGCCTTTATGGATGGTGATTCAGATGCCATTGACTACAATGCAGATGATCCAGAAGACGAAGATGCATACGAAGCAGACCCAGCTCTTTCATATGATGATGATAATCCAGATGATGAGAAAAATGAAGTGGAAGCTTACGATGCAGAAATCAACGAAATCGCTCCTGATGACTTGGGTGAAGATGTGGATCTTAACGAAGAAGACGACGAGTTTTCTGACGATGATGCTGAAACGAGTGAAGAAGAGTAAAAGACTTCACAGAGGAGATCGTAAGATCTCCTTTTTTATTCCTTGAGCAGGTCATCCGTTTGGATGCGGATTTTTAGTTGGTTTTCTGAAAACAATCTTCTTCTTTCATGTTTTACTAATTTGGGTTGACAAATGATCTGCTTTAAGGTATCATATTGTTCGGGCACCTCTTTTAGAGGTCGGGGCTCCCTAGTTACTAGGGAGCTGTTTTTGTTTTTTCAGGAAATTTTCTTGAAGAGTCGTTATTCATAAGGGTCTTGTTTTCTATTTCCCCTCGTAGTTAACAAGGCCTTGAGCATTTTAGAAAGAGGAATCTATGTCTACGAAATATATTTTTGTAACTGGTGGTGTGGTGTCGTCTATTGGGAAAGGGATTGTGGCAGCAAGTCTGGGCCGTCTCTTGAAAAATCGTGGTCTCAAAGTAACCATTCAAAAGTTTGATCCTTATATCAATATCGATCCGGGAACCATGAGTCCTTACCAGCACGGGGAAGTCTTTGTGACTGATGATGGGGCTGAGACAGACTTGGACTTGGGTCACTATGAACGTTTCATCGATATCAATCTCAACAAATATTCCAACGTGACAACTGGGAAAATTTACAGTGAAGTTCTTCGTAAGGAGCGCCGTGGCGAGTACCTTGGCGCAACTGTTCAGGTTATTCCTCATATCACAGATGCTTTGAAGGAAAAAATCAAGCGTGCCGCTGTAACGACCGACTCTGATGTCATTATCACAGAGGTTGGTGGAACCGTTGGGGATATCGAGTCCTTGCCATTCCTAGAGGCCCTTCGTCAGATGAAGGCAGATGTGGGGGCAGATAATGTCATGTACATCCATACAACCTTGCTTCCTTATCTCAAGGCTGCTGGTGAGATGAAGACCAAGCCGACTCAGCATTCTGTAAAAGAATTACGCGGTTTGGGAATCCAGCCAAATATGTTGGTCATTCGTACCGAGAAACCAGCTGGTCAAGGAATTAAAAATAAACTAGCTCAGTTTTGTGACGTGGCTCCAGAAGCTGTTATCGAGTCTTTGGATGTTGAACACCTTTACCAAATTCCATTGAACTTGCAGGCACAAGGTATGGACCAAATTGTCTGTGACCATTTGAAATTAGACGCGCCAGCAGCGGATATGACTGAGTGGTCAGCCATGGTGGACAAGGTCATGAACCTGAAAAAACAAGTCAAGATTTCCCTTGTCGGTAAGTATGTGGAGTTGCAAGATGCCTACATCTCAGTGGTTGAAGCTTTGAAACACTCTGGTTATGCCAACGACGCAGAAGTGAAGATTAATTGGATCAACGCCAATGATGTGACAGCAGAGAATGTAGCAGAACTCTTGTCTGATGCGGACGGGGTCATCGTACCAGGTGGTTTTGGTCAACGTGGTACGGAAGGAAAAATTCAAGCCATCCGTTATGCGCGTGAGAATGATGTTCCTATGTTGGGAGTCTGCTTGGGAATGCAGTTGACTTGTATCGAGTTTGCTCGTCACGTTTTGGGTCTTGAAGGTGCCAATTCTGCAGAGCTTGATTCTGATACAAAATACCCTATCATTGATATCATGCGTGACCAGGTTGATATTGAGGATATGGGAGGAACCCTTCGTTTGGGACTTTATCCGTCTAAGTTAAAACGAGGTTCTAAGGCAGCAGCTGCTTATCACAATCAAGAAGTGGTGCAACGCCGTCACCGTCACCGTTATGAGTTTAACAACGCCTTTCGTGAACAGTTTGAGGCAGCAGATTTTGTCTTCTCAGGTGTTTCGCCAGACAATCGTTTGGTAGAAATCGTTGAGATTCCTGAAAATAAATTCTTTGTGGCTTGTCAGTATCACCCTGAACTTTCCAGCCGTCCGAACCGTCCAGAAGAACTCTACACTGCCTTTGTGACTGCAGCAGTTGAAAATAGTAACTAGTTATCTTCTAATCTCTGAGAATAATCTCAGAGGTTTCTTCTAGCATATTTAGGATAAGATTTGCAAAAAAAATAGATAGTGATACTATTAATATAATAATTCCTAAGGAGGATATACAATGAAAAAAATCACACTATTTTGTTTGTCTCTAGCAGGTTTAGCTTTACTGGCTTTCCCTCATTCAGGAAAAGCATTCGAATTGGAAGAAGAATGGGTTATTAAGGGTGGGGTTAAGTATCAAGATGGCAAAATTCTTCGATTTAATAATGGCCATGAAGTAGATATCAAAGTCTTGGATTTGCCAAAAACTGAGAAAATCGAATGGATGGTCAGTCTCAATGGTCAAGATCAGACAGTCAATTTCCTAGGCCAAGAAAAGGACAAGTCTATGGTCGGTACAGAGGGGCGTTACCTGAATTTCTACGTACCTTATGGCTATAGAGGAGATATCAAGGTCGAGGCCAAGAGTGGAAATGAAGTAAAGATCTGGTCCTCTAAAGTGGTAGATGATGTATATAATGGTGAGAAAAGTGGCTACTACCGTATTGAAGAATCAAAAGACCATTACACCTACCTTGATACAAAATGGGACTATCAAACCAAGACCTACACTGCTACCTTACCAGAGACTATCAATGGTCAAAAAGTTTATGCTTGGAAAGACCATGACAATGGTGAGTTAAAACTTACAAACCCAGAATCTATCAGTCATTCCTACAAGGGGGGAGGAGCCTTCCGAGAACTTTATCCGATTGTAAAAGCAGAAAGCTGGCTAAAATCAGACCAAAATTGGTACTATCAAAAACAAGGCCAACTAGTTCAAAATGCTTGGGTTAAAGACAATGGAACTTGGTACTTTATGAATGATAAAGGGATTATGTTTAATCAAACTTGGTTCTATCAAGGTGGCAACTGGTATGCCTTTAAATCATCAGGAGCTATGATTGCTAGTGATTGGCTTTACGACCAAGGAAAGTGGTACTATTTATCAACTTCAGGCTCTATGAAAGCAAGCACTTGGCTTTATGACAAGGGAGAGTGGTATTATGTCACTTCTTCTGGCGATATGGTTGAGAGTGATTGGGTTAAGGATCAGGACAAGTGGTACTATCTGGATTCCTCAGGTAAGATGCTTCGCAATACCTACACACCTGATGGCTATTATGTTGGCAACTCAGGCGCTTGGCAATAAGGATAAGTTGTCCTCTTTCCTCATTGAGGGAAGGGGATTTTCCTTACCTATATGCTACTTCCCTATTTGTCCTAGAGCCCTTTTTGTGTTACAATGAATGGTATGAAAGCTAAGAAATTATGGATGACTGGCTTGACTGTGGCTGGTCTAAGTGCCCTCGCTTTGGGTGCCAAAAAAGCAGCAGATAACCACAAACTCATGAAGACTCAAGAAGAGTTGACCGCTATCGTGCGCGAACTTTTCTCAGATATGGGTGAGATTGCGACTCTCTATGTTCAAGTCTACGAAAGTAGCCTAGAGCGACTGGTCGGAGGAGTCATTTTTGAGGATGGTCGTCACTATACCTTTGTCTATGAAAATGAAGATCTAGTCTATGAGGAGGAAGCCTTATGATTATTCCCAGTAATATAGAAGAGCTAGCAGGTTTTGTCGAGCAAGATGGCAAGAAGGTCTTCCTTTTTGTGGCGGACTGGTGTGGCGATTGTCGTTATATCTATCCTGCCTTGCCAGAGATTGAGGAGACAAATCCAGAGTTCACCTTTATTCGAGTGGACCGTGACCAGTACATGGATCTAGCCAAACTCTGGGATGTGTACGGGATTCCTAGCCTTGTTGTGCTAGAAAAGGACAAGGAAATCGGCCGATTTGTCAATCGCGACCGTAAAAGCAAGCAACAAATTAACGACTTTTTAGCAGAACTGAAATAGGAGAAAAGGAAAGAATGATTTTTACATATAATAAAGAGCATGTTGGCGATGTCCTTATGATCATCGTGAAAAACAGCGGAGATGCCAAACTAGACGTGGAGCGCAAAGGCAAGGGTGCCCGTGTTTTCCTCAAAGATAATGGGGAAACAGTAGCTTGGAATATTTTCGAAGTTTCAAGTTTGTTCGAAATTGCAGAGCGCGGTCAAGTCTTTTTGACAGATGAGCAAGTAGCACGTTTGAACCAAGAATTGCAGGCGGAAGGATTTACAGAAGAAATTGTCAATGACAAAGAACCTAAGTTTGTTGTTGGTGAGATTGTCGAGATGGTAGCCCATCCAGATAGTGACCACCTCAACATCTGCCAAGTTGCAGTCGCAAGTGATAAGACAGTGCAAATCGTTGCAGGGGCTCCCAATGCGCGTCTTGGCCTGAAAACCATTGTAGCTCTTCCTGGAGCTATGATGCCCAAAGGAAATCTCATTTTCCCAGGCGAACTTCGTGGTGAAAAGAGTTTTGGTATGATGTGCAGCCCTCGTGAACTTGCCTTGCCAAATGCTCCGCAAAAACGTGGGGTTATTGAATTATCAGAAGACCAAGTTGTTGGAACTCCATTTGACCCAGCCAAGCACTGGATGGCCTAGGAAATTTTCAGTATTTGATAGACCAGATAGAAGGAAATAAGATGGCAAAAAATGTAGTAATTACAGGAGCGACCTCAGGAATCGGTGAAGCGATTGCGCGTGCTTATCTAGAGCAGGGGGAGAATGTCGTTCTAACAGGGCGACGGACAGACAGACTAGAGGCCCTCAAGTCAGAGTTTGCAGAAACTTTTCCAAATCAAACAGTTTGGACCTTTCCACTGGATGTCACGGATATGACCATGGTGAAGACTGTCTGCTCCGATATTTTGGAAACGATAGGGCAGATTGATATATTGGTCAATAATGCCGGACTGGCTCTAGGCTTGGCTCCCTATCAGGACTATGAAGAATTGGATATGCTGACTATGTTGGATACCAACGTCAAGGGTTTGATGGCAGTTACTCGCTGTTTCTTGCCAGCAATGGTAAAAGCCAATCAAGGCCATATTATCAACATGGGATCGACCGCAGGAATCTACGCCTATTCAGGTGCAGCTGTTTACTCAGCCACCAAGGCTGCTGTTAAGACTTTTTCAGATGGCCTGCGAATTGATACCATCGCAACGGATATCAAGGTGACCACCATTCAGCCAGGGATTGTCGAAACAGATTTTTCTGCGGTACGTTTCCACGGTGACAAAGAGCGTGCTGCTACCGTCTATCAGGGAATTGAGGCCTTGCAAGCTCAGGATATTGCAGATACAGTGGTCTATGTGACCAGTCAGCCCCGTCGTGTGCAGATTACAGATATGACCATTATGGCCAATCAACAGGCGACAGGTTTCATGGTGCATAAAAAATAAAAAATTTCTTCGAAAAGTTACAAATTTCTGTAACTTTTTTTGATTCCTTACGAATAGATAAGTAGGAGGAAGAAAATATGTATAATAAAGTTATCATGATCGGGCGCTTGACGTCTACACCAGAATTGCACAAAACAAACAATGACAAGTCAGTAGCGCGAGTAACTATCGCTGTGAACCGTCGTTACAAAGACCAAAACGGGGAACGTGAAGCTGACTTTGTCAATCTTGTTCTTTGGGGGAAATTGGCTGAAACCTTGGCAAGCTACGCAACTAAAGGTAGTCTTATCTCTGTGGATGGAGAACTTCGTACCCGTCGCTTTGAGAAAAATGGCCAGATGAACTATGTGACTGAAGTCCTTGCCACAGGATTCCAACTTTTGGAAAGCCGCGCCCAACGTGCTATGCGTGAAAATAATGCAGGACAGGATTTGGCAGATTTGGTCTTGGAAGAGGAGGAATTGCCATTTTAATACTCTTCGAAAATCTTTTCAAACCACGTCAACTTCACCTTGCCGTGGGTATAGGTAACTGACTTCGTCAATCTTATCTACAACCTCAAAGCAGTGCTTTGAGCAACCTGCGGCTAGCTTCCTAGTTTGATCTTTGATTTTCATTGAGTATAAACATTGAAAAGTCTGAGTTGGTCTCAGGCTTTTTATCTTGCCAAAGTCAGACTTTTTTCTTGACTATTTCTGACCAAGTGATACAATAGAACTATAAATTAGCACTCAGATATAAAGAGTGCTAATAATATGTAGTTTATCATGGAGGAAAACAGATGTTGAAACCATTAGGAGACCGTGTGGTCTTGAAAATCGAAGAAAAAGAACAAACTGTTGGAGGCTTTGTCCTTGCAGGCTCAGCCCAAGAAAAAACAAAAACAGCCCAAGTTGTAGCTACTGGACAAGGTGTTCGTACCTTGAATGGTGACTTGGTTGCTCCAAGCGTTAAGCCTGGAGACCGTGTCTTAGTTGAAGCCCATGCAGGTATTGATGTCAAAGATGGCGATGAAAAGTACATCATCGTTGGCGAAGCTAACATTTTGGCTATCATTGAAGAATAGAAGGAGAAAGTAAGTATGTCAAAAGAAATTAAATTTTCATCTGATGCTCGTTCAGCTATGGTTCGTGGTGTCGATATCCTTGCAGACACTGTTAAAGTAACCTTAGGACCAAAAGGTCGTAATGTTGTGTTGGAAAAATCATTTGGCTCACCTTTGATTACCAATGACGGTGTGACCATTGCCAAAGAAATCGAGTTGGAAGACCATTTTGAAAATATGGGTGCCAAATTGGTATCAGAAGTAGCTTCAAAAACAAATGATATCGCAGGTGACGGGACAACTACTGCAACTGTTTTGACCCAAGCGATCGTCCGCGAAGGAATCAAAAACGTCACTGCAGGTGCCAACCCAATCGGCATTCGTCGTGGGATTGAAGCAGCGGTTGCCGCAGCAGTAGAAGCTTTGAAAAACAATGCCATTCCAGTTGCTAATAAAGAAGCCATCGCTCAGGTTGCTGCGGTATCTTCTCGTTCTGAGAAAGTCGGCGAATACATCTCTGAAGCCATGGAAAAAGTTGGGAAAGACGGTGTCATCACTATTGAAGAATCACGTGGTATGGAAACAGAACTTGAAGTCGTAGAAGGAATGCAGTTTGACCGTGGTTATCTATCACAGTATATGGTGACAGATAGCGAAAAAATGGTGGCTGACCTTGAAAATCCATACATTTTGATTACCGATAAGAAGATTTCAAATATCCAAGAAATCTTGCCACTTCTAGAAAGCATTCTCCAAAGCAATCGTCCACTCTTGATTATTGCGGATGATGTAGATGGTGAAGCTCTTCCGACTCTTGTATTGAACAAGATTCGTGGAACTTTCAATGTAGTTGCTGTTAAGGCTCCTGGTTTCGGTGACCGTCGTAAGGCTATGTTAGAAGACATCGCTATCTTGACAGGCGGAACAGTCATCACAGAAGATCTTGGTCTTGAGTTGAAAGACGCTACTATTGAGGCGCTAGGTCAAGCAGCGAGAGTAACTGTGGACAAAGATAGCACTGTCATCGTAGAAGGTGCTGGAAATCCTGAAGCTATTTCTCACCGTGTTGCGGTTATCAAGTCTCAAATCGAAACTACAACATCTGAATTTGACCGTGAAAAATTGCAAGAACGCTTGGCAAAATTGTCAGGTGGTGTCGCAGTGATCAAGGTCGGTGCTGCAACTGAAACGGAGTTGAAAGAAATGAAACTCCGCATTGAAGATGCCCTCAACGCTACTCGTGCAGCCGTTGAAGAAGGAATCGTTGCAGGCGGTGGAACTGCTCTTGCCAATGTCATTCCAGCCGTAGCTGATTTGGAATTGACAGGAGATGAAGCAACAGGACGCAATATTGTTCTCCGCGCCTTGGAAGAACCAGTTCGTCAAATTGCCCACAATGCAGGATTCGAAGGTTCTATTGTTATTGACCGTTTGAAGAATGCTGAAGTTGGCACAGGCTTCAACGCAGCAACTGGCGAGTGGGTCAACATGATTGAAGAAGGAATCATCGACCCAGTTAAAGTGAGCCGTTCAGCCCTTCAAAATGCAGCTTCTGTAGCCAGCTTGATTTTGACAACAGAAGCAGTCGTAGCCAATAAACCGGAACCAGCAGCCCCAGCTCCAGCAATGGATCCAAGCATGATGGGCGGTATGATGTAAAAACTATTAAAGGAGGGATGCGTATCCCTTCTTTTTATGATAATCACTTCTAAATTGGATTGAGCTCTCCTAACTTATATGATAAAATAAAACTAGAAGAAGGAGAAGAACATGATCGATGTAGAAGAAATTCTGAGCAAGATGAACCCCAATCAGAAGATTAATTATGACCGTGTCATGCAGAAAATGGTTCAGGTTTGGGAAAAAAATGAGCAACGTCCCACTATTCTCATGCATGTTTGCTGTGCTCCTTGTAGTACCTACACCCTGGAATACCTGACCAAATACGCTGATGTGACCATCTATTTTGCCAATTCCAATATCCATCCCAAGGCAGAATACCACAAGCGGGCTTACGTTACAAAAAAATTTGTCAGTGATTTCAATGAGCGAACAGGCAATACGGTCCAGTATTTAGAAGCGCCTTATGAACCCAATGAATACCGGAAGTTAGTTAGAGGACTGGAAGAAGAACCTGAAGGTGGTGACCGTTGCAAGGTTTGTTTTGACTACCGTTTGGACAAAACAGCACAGGTAGCTATGGACTTGGGCTTTGATTACTTTGGTTCAGCCTTGACCATCAGTCCTCATAAGAATTCTCAAACCATCAACAGCATCGGAATTGATGTGCAAAAGATTTATAACACCCACTATCTCCCAAGTGATTTCAAGAAAAATCAAGGCTACAAGCGCTCGGTGGAGATGTGCGAGGAGTATGATATCTATCGTCAATGTTATTGTGGATGCGTCTATGCAGCTCAAGCCCAGAATATTGACCTGGTTCAGGTTAAGAAGGATGCCACGGCTTTCTTGTTGGATAAGGATGTTGAAAAAGACTATTCCCACATCAAGTTTACTGTCACTAAATTAGATATATAGAAATCAACCCAGCTGAAAAGCTGGGTTTTTCAAATAAAAAAACCAGGGTTTTCACCCCAGTTTGACAACTTTACCGATTCTTTAGTTCTATGTAGCGTTTGTACCAAATGTTGACATAGGCCTCTGAGAAAGGACCGCGTCCATTGTTAATCCAATCAACAAGGATTTTAACATGCTCTTTCAAAATATAGTCTAAATCATCAGAATACTTCATTTTGCGTTTATGGCGCTCATACTCTTCAACGTCCAAGAGACGCTTTTCACCATCAGTGAAAACCTTGACATCCAAATCATAATCAATGTATTTCAGGGCTTCCTCATCTAGATAGTAAGGACTTGCCATATTGCAATAGTAGGAAATCCCATTATCACGAATCATGGCAATGATATTAAACCAATATTTTTTGTGAAAGTAAACAATAGCCGGTTCTCGAGTCACCCAACGACGACCGTCACTTTCGGTAACAAGTGTGTGGTCGTTGACGCCGATAATGGCGTTCTCTGTTGTTTTTAGTACCATGGTGTCTCGCCAAGTACGGTGAAGACTCCCATCATGCTTATAACTTTGAATTGTAATAAAGTCGCCTTCTTTTGGAAGCTTCATAACTAACCAACTTTCTACAATTTATAAGTTTATCGTCTACTATTATATCATAAATTGGTCTAATTTTTTTGAATTTTACCTGAAAATGTTAAAGATATTCTCTGAGAGCGCTGGCTATATCCGAAAAATTATAGCCTTTTCTAGCTAAAACTTGGGTCAAACGTTGCTTTAGTTCGTAACCTTCATATTTACGAGTATATTTAGCATATTGTTTATCCAGTTCTTTAAAAATGAGCTCTTGAGTCGTTTCTTGGTCGACTTGACTGTCCAAGTTATCAAAGGCACTTTTAGCATCAGAATAGGAGAAGCCTTTGTTCGTCAAGTTTTGAATAATCTTATCCTGCAAGGCACGAGCGGGAAGTTTTCCCGTGTATTTTTTAAGCAGTTTCTCAGCCACACGTTGAGCAACCTCCGAAAAATCAAAATCCTTTAAAACATCTTCAATAGTTGATTTGGCAATCCCTTTTTGAGACAGTTTTTGAGCTAGCACATAGGGTCCCTTATCTCCAGAAAGTTGATTTGCATTGATGATAGAGTAGGCATACTGACGATCATTAATCCAGTTATCTTCTTTAAGATTAGCGATAACTTGACTAGTGATTTTTTCATCAAGATCATACTTTTTCAAATACTCACGAACTTCCTTTTCGGTTCGAGCTTTAAATGATAGATGGTAGAGGGCGAGATTTTTACCATAAGAGAACTGAGCAAAGTCCTGAATCTCGGTAAGTTCCTCTTTACTAATGACCTTATCTCGAGATAGCATAAAACGGACAATGGTATCTTCCGTGATATAAGAGGTTTGCTGTCCATCTAACTCCATCAAGTAGAGACGTTTTTTCTTTTCAAGTTTTGTGATTTTCATAGTTCTATTATACCCTAAAATGTGATAAGATAGGGGTATGAATCTGAAAGTCAAACAAAAGATACCTTTAAAAATTAAGCGGATGGGCATCAATGGTGAGGGAATCGGTTTCTACCAGAAAACCCTCGTTTTTGTGCCTGGCGCCCTCAAAGGAGAAGACATCTATTGTCAAATTACTTCTATTAAGCGCAACTTTGTTGAAGCCAAATTACTAAAGGTTAATAAGAAGTCGAAATTTCGGGTCGTGCCAGCTTGTACGATTTATAATGAATGTGGTGGTTGCCAAATCATGCACCTCCACTATGATAAACAGTTAGAGTTCAAAACGGACCTGCTCCGCCAAGCCCTGAAAAAATTTGCTCCTGCAGGATATGAAAACTATGAAATCCGTCCAACTATCGGAATGCAGGAACCAAAGTACTACCGTGCTAAGTTGCAATTCCAGACTCGAAAATTTAAAAATCAGGTCAAGGCAGGTTTGTATGCGCAAAACTCTCATTATCTCGTAGAGTTGAAAGACTGTTTGGTGCAAGATAAGGAAACTCAAGTGATTGCGAATCGCCTAGCTGAACTTCTTACTTACCACCAAATTCCAATTACAGATGAGAGAAAAACGTTAGGTGTTCGTACTATCATGGTACGTCGAGCAAGAAAAACGGGACAAGTCCAGATTATCATCGTCACAAATCGCCAGCTTAATTTAACCCAGCTAGTAAAAGACTTAGTTAAAGATTTTCCAGAAGTCGTCACAGTTGCAGTCAATACAAATACAGCGAAAACAAGTGAAATCTATGGTGAAAAGACGGAAATTATCTGGGGCCAAGAGAGCATTCAAGAAGGAGTACTCGACTATGAGTTTTCTCTCTCGCCCCGAGCTTTTTATCAACTTAATCCGGAGCAGACAGAAATTCTCTATAATGAAGCAATTAAGGCTCTGGATGTCAGCAAAGAAGACCATCTAATCGATGCCTATTGCGGTGTTGGGACGATTGGATTTGCCTTCGCAAAGAAGGTCAAGAGTCTCAGAGGAATGGATATTATTCCGGAAGCCATAGAAGATGCCAAGCGAAATGCTCAAAAAATGGGGTTTGACAATACCCATTACGAAGCGGGGACAGCAGAAGAGACTATTCCACGCTGGTATCAAGATGGCTACCGAGCGGATGCATTGATAGTTGACCCTCCTCGTACAGGCTTAGATGATAAGCTGTTGGAAACCATTCTGACCTATGTCCCAGAAAAAATGGTCTATGTATCCTGCAATGTTTCGACCTTGGCACGAGATTTGGTTAAACTGGTAAAAGTTTATGATCTCCAGTATATCCAGTCAGTCGATATGTTTCCCCACACTGCACGAACAGAAGCAGTAGTTAAGTTAGTGAAGAAAAGAAAAAATTAAATTCACTAAAAAAAGTCCTTGACAAAGGTAAAAAAGTAGGTATAATAGAAAGAGTTGAAAAGCTCAAGGTCCGTTGGTCAAGGGGTTAAGACACCGCCTTTTCACGGCGGTAACACGGGTTCGAATCCCGTACGGACTATGGTGTATTGCGGCTAAAAAAACTTGAAAAAAGTTTAAAAAATCTGTTGACAGAGACAGGTAGCTGTGATATACTAATATAGTTGTCGCTTGAGAGAGATTGAGTGACAAAGACCTTTGAAAACTGAACAAGACGAACCAATGTGCAGGGCACTATAACTGAGGTTATAGTACTGAACAATGAAAAAACAATAAATCTGTCAGTGACAGAAATGAGTGAGAACTCAAACTTTTAATGAGAGTTTGATCCTGGCTCAGGACGAACGCTGGCGGCGTGCCTAATACATGCAAGTAGAACGCTGAAGCTTGGTGCTTGCACCGAGCGGATGAGTTGCGAACGGGTGAGTAACGCGTAGGTAACCTGCCTGGTAGCGGGGGATAACTATTGGAAACGATAGCTAATACCGCATAAGAGTAGATGTTGCATGACATTTGCTTAAAAGGTGCAATTGCATCACTACCAGATGGACCTGCGTTGTATTAGCTAGTTGGTGAGGTAACGGCTCACCAAGGCGACGATACATAGCCGACCTGAGAGGGTGATCGGCCACACTGGGACTGAGACACGGCCCAGACTCCTACGGGAGGCAGCAGTAGGGAATCTTCGGCAATGGACGGAAGTCTGACCGAGCAACGCCGCGTGAGTGAAGAAGGTTTTCGGATCGTAAAGCTCTGTTGTAAGAGAAGAACGAGTGTGAGAGTGGAAAGTTCACACTGTGACGGTATCTTACCAGAAAGGGACGGCTAACTACGTGCCAGCAGCCGCGGTAATACGTAGGTCCCGAGCGTTGTCCGGATTTATTGGGCGTAAAGCGAGCGCAGGCGGTTAGATAAGTCTGAAGTTAAAGGCTGTGGCTTAACCATAGTACGCTTTGGAAACTGTTTAACTTGAGTGCAAGAGG